>BNUT01000047.1 GCA_025997555.1 Spirochaetia bacterium | reverse complement strand
GGCGGGGACGTGGCGGTGATGGATCTGCGCCTCCTCAACGGCTGGACCGATTTTTTTGTCCTGGCTACGGTAACCAGCAGTACCCATCTTTCAGGGCTGGAACGGCATGTCAAGGATTTTTCCCGGGAAAGGGGTATAGAAATCCTCAGGCGCTCCCGAAAGCCCGCCGCAGATGATGATTGGTGCCTTATCGACCTGGGGTACATCGTTGTCCATCTGATGACCGAAAAGACCCGTGCCTTCTATGAACTGGAACGGCTCTGGAGCTCCGCCCCGATCATTTTTGGTACGGGTTCCGGAGATTCCGCCGGAACCCCATAGGGTTCTGCGGAATCTCCCAGGATGAAACCCGAAGGGTTTCATCACTCGTCAAAGTCGTCGTAGTCCACGTCTTCTTCATAATCGAAGTCGTCTTCTTCCTCTTCAAACTCTTCTTCCTCGTCATCGAAATCATCATCATCGTCGAAGTCGTCGTCGAAGTCGTCTTCCATATCGTCGAAATTGTCTTCTTCGTCGACATCGTCATCTTCGTCGTCATCGCCGAAGACAAGAAAGGGGTAGGGGATTACGCCGCCGCTGTCGGCCTGGACAAAGGGGATATCGGCAATGGGCATCAATGCGAGCTCGTCTTGCGGGCGCCCCTCGTTTGTGGAATCTCGTTGGGTATTCATGGCCTCGTAGGGAACCATAGTTTTCTCCATGTTGATGTGTTTACTATTGAAACATAAGGGAGAGTTTCAGTATCTGTCAACTAGTTTCTGCATTCTGGTGAATATTTTTTTCTTTTTTGTCCCCAAAGTGAGATTGAGGGCGCGTGTTTACAAAAGCCCGTTTTTCAGTATAGTAATTCCTTAAATTATGTCCAAAATGTTAAAAATTCGGGCACCCTGCAAGATCAATCTGCACCTGCGGATAGGGGATCGCCGTGCCGACGGGTACCATGATCTCAAAAGTATTTTTGCGGCCCTGGATTTTGGGGATGCCCTGGGCTTTGAACTCTTCGGGGACAATGGTTTTTGCGACATTTTGACGGACCGGAAGGTTCCGGGGATGTCAGAATTTCCGGTTCCGATTGAAAAAAATATCGTCTATAAGGCGGTATCCCTTTACCGGTCCCGGACGGGCTTTAACCGGGGTCTGCGGATACACCTTGAAAAGCGGATTCCTCTGGGCGGGGGATTGGGGGGCGGTTCCTCCGATGCCGCTTCCACCCTTATGGCGCTGAATGCCCTTGCAGGGGAGGCCCTTTCCCCGTTGGAACTGAAGGAACTGGCGGAACAACTGGGGAGTGATGTTCCCTTTTTTCTGACCGGTGGCGCGGCTTGGGTGAGCGGCCGGGGAGAATATATAGAACCTTTGCCTTTGCCCGGTAAATTGCAAGCTAAATCGCCTGGCGATATAGCAGTGGTACTGGTGAATCCCGGTTTTCCCAGCGGTACCGCAGAAGCTTTCAGGCAGATGGATCTTTGGCGGGAGCAGGGGGGGACGGAAACGGCACCTGGTTCCGTTTCTGATGATACGCTTAAACGCGCTCTGGGCGGACATCCCCGTGACTGGTCTTATGAAAATGATTTTTTGCCGGTTTTTTTAGCCGGGAAGGAGGCCAAAACCTATGGGGATATTATTTCCTGCCTAAAAACCTTGGGGGCGGATTTTTCCGGGCTCTCAGGCGCCGGTTCGACCTGTTTTGGGATTTTTACCGATGGCGGAAGTGCAGAAAAGGCAGAAAAAATACTTTTAAAAAGATGGAAATTTGTCGAATTAACGTTTTTCCTTGCGCGTTCGGCGGTTACGGTATTAGAATAATACATAGCTACTTAGTGCAAAAGGAGACACGCCATGGAAATAACTGACATTAGAGTCCGAAAAGTGGCCGGTGAAGGTAAATTAAAGGCGTATGTGACGGTTACATTTGATGACTGCTTTGTGGTTCATAATGTTAAGATCATTGAAGGGAAAACCGGTGTATTCATTGCCATGCCAAGCCGGAAGACCAGTGTCGGGGAGTACAAGGATGTGGCCCATCCAATCCATCCCGAATTCCGCGCCGAATTGCAGCAGAAGATTCTGGATAAATACGATTTTGGCAGCGGGGCGGATGATCTTTCTGTTGAAATATAATATGGTTATCTGATAGAATAGAGATCCTCAGGTTGTGGCCTTACCAGGTTGTTTTAATATTGGGACGTAGGCAAGCGGTAAGCCACCGGGTTTTGATCCCGGCATTCACAGGTTCGAACCCTGTCGTCCCAATTGTACTATTTTGAA
Organism: Spirochaetia bacterium; assembly: GCA_025997555.1. Taxonomy (GTDB): domain Bacteria; phylum Spirochaetota; class Spirochaetia; order Treponematales; family Breznakiellaceae; genus BNUT01. The sequence continues at coordinate 13,249 of BNUT01000047.1, read as the reverse complement.
GGAGAGCATAATGAGTCAGGTAGTTTTAGCAGCCCGGAACCGGGCCAATAAGGGATCAGCGGAAGCCCGGCGTATCCGGCGCGGCGGCCGTATCCCGGCGGTATTGTACGGGCGGACTGGTCAGGCTGTGTCCATCGATCTTGATGCCCTGGAATTTACCAATAAGGCCAAGAATGTTTCCGAAAGTACCATCGTAAAGGTGGAAGTTGACGGGAAATCCTATGATGCCTTTGTAAAGGATACCCAGCGGGATATCGTTGCCGGCAGCATCCTCCATGTGGATTTTTATGAGGTAGAAAGCGGCGTGGCCCTGCGGGCCAGGGTTTCCGTCCATGTCCATGGAACCCCCATCGGTGTCCGTGAGGGCGGGGTTCTTGAATCCCCCCTCCATGATATTGAAGTGGAATGTCTGCCCAAGGACCTTCCTGAGCGGATCGATGTGGATATTTCCAGCCTCAAGGTGAACCAGTCCTTCCATGTCCGGGATATTGCCTTGGGTGAAGGGGTTACGCTTCGGTCCAACCCCGATCAGGTTGTTGCCTTGGTGAAATTTGCCAGGGAAGAAGTTGTTGCGCCGGTGGCCGAAGAAGCCGTTGCTGCCGCCCCGGCCGCAGGCGCTCCCGCCGCCCCCGGAGCAGCCCCAACCGCCGCCGCCCCGGCTGCGGAAGCCAAAAAAGCGTAATTCTGCCGCGCTTGGGGTGCGGAAGTTTTTATTGTCCATGAAAAAACGGCCCTCAAGCGCACAAAAAGCTCTTGGGGGCTTTTTTTATGGATAATCCCTTTGAGTCCGCTGTTGCCGCCGGTCTTGGTTCCAGTCTTCCGGGGACGGTGTTTCTTGCCGCCGTATCCGGGGGGGCGGACTCCACCGCCATGCTTGCGGCCCTCGTCCGGATTCGGGAAACCTGGAATTTCACCCTTCACTGTATTCATATTGAACATGGTATCAGGCCGATGGAAGAAAGCCGGGGGGATGCCGAAGCGGTCCGTTCCCTTTGCCGGGAACTGGATGTCCCCTGTAAGGTGGTATCCATCCCGCCGGGGCTTATCGCGGAAACCGCAAAGCGCTCCGGTCTGGGGATAGAGGCTGCCGCCCGGCAGTACCGTCACCGCGCCTGGCAGCATGAGGCGCGCCGCATCAAGGCCGCTGCAGTCCTGGTGGCCCACACCCGTGACGATGCCCTGGAGACCGCCCTGATGCGGGTCCTCCGGGGCTCAGGACCGGCGGGATTGGCCGCAATGCCCTTGGTCCGGGGCCTTATCCGCCGACCCCTGCTGCGTCTAAGCCGCGCCGATGTGCTCCGCTACCTCGAAGAGCGGGGCATCCCTTACCGCATTGATTCCACCAATCAGGATAACCAATACCTCCGTAACCGTATCCGCAACCAGCTTATCCCCCTTTTGGACGAATTCTTCCCCCACTGGAAAAAAGGCGTAGCCGCCATGGCGGAAACCCAGAGCCTGGCTACGGCCTTTCTTGCCGGTGAGGCACGGCAGCGGGTGGTTTGGGAACCCCTGCCGGAACAGCCGGCGGCGCTGCAAACCAATGCGGAAATTTTTTTTGCCCAGAGCGGTATCATCCGGGAGGAGGCCCTTTTCCAGGGGATAGACGCCTTCAAAATTCTTTTGAAAGAGACCGGCTGCGGAGATATCGAAAATGCCGATGATGGACTTGCGGGAAATGTCCCGGTAAAACGTTCCAGCCTTCGGCTTTTTGCTGCTGCGGGAGAAGCGCCACAATCCGTTCCCCTCGTGCTGGATCTGGGCTTTTGCCGAATCAGCATAAAGGGCCCCAATATTGTGATTGAACCGGGCAAAAATGAGGTTTGGGAGGCGGGTTTTTCGCTGTTGATCAAAGAGCAGGGAATATATAAACTTGAAAACGATATTGTTTCGGGATTTTCCCTTGAAGTGCGTCCTTTTAAAGTGCGGGAATCGGCGGCTCTGAGCGCCGGGAAAAAGCGGGCAAATGGCTTTTACGCCGCGCTTCCCCTGGTTCTGCGGCCCGCTTTTAATGATGATTTTATCATTTTAAAGACAGGGCAACGGCTTTCCCTCACCGATGTGCGGGACAGAACGGAATTTAAGAATGGCGCCTTAATAAGCGCCGCAGTTGATTGCCGGGGAGTTGCTGCCTTTATCGGCGCAGGTCCCGATGGAACGATACAGGTACTACGCAGAGAAGATGAGCCTGCCGGGGATTCCGGGGACCATTCCTTTTTTGTGGCGCTAAGCCAGAAACATACCGGGGGTATTGATGCCTAACGATCAGAATGACAAGACGCCGCTGCCGCCTCGCCCGAATTTGCAGGGGGGACGGCCTAATCGTTTTGCCCTGATTTTCTTTGTGCTCATGGTGGGCCTCTTTGTGGCCTATTTTTTCAGGGGCGATACTGCCGCAGTACGGAACATCCGTTACTCGGATTTTATCCATTATCTGGATCAGAACCAGGTGGAGTCGGTCACCATCCGTGACAACAACACGGTGGATATTCTCCTTAAAGGTGCTTCCGGGGCCGATGCGGTTCCCATGAGGACTCTTATCCCCTATCAGGACCCAACTCTGCTGGCGAGCCTGCGGGAGAAGAACATCAATGTTTCCGGGGCGGTTACCGCGCTCAGCCCCATGCGGGTGCTGCTGGAATTCCTCCCCTGGATCATCGGCTTCATCTTCATCTGGTTTATGATGCGGAACATGCAGGGTACGGGGAACAAGGCCTTTCAGTTCGGCAAGAGCCGGGCCAAACGCTACCATGAAGAAGGGAAAAAGATAAGTTTTGCCGATGTGGCGGGCCAGAGGGATGCCAAGTACGAGCTTGAAGAGGTGGTGGCTTTCCTTAAAAATCCGCAGAAATTTACCAAGATGGGCGCCCGGATTCCCAAGGGGGTGCTTTTGGTGGGGATGCCCGGGACCGGCAAGACCCTGATGGCCCGGGCGGTGGCAGGGGAGGCCGGGGTGGCCTACTTCCACATGTCAGGCTCGGATTTTGTGGAGATGTTTGTGGGTGTCGGGGCCAGCCGGGTTCGGGACCTTTTTGATCAGGGCCGCAAAAGCGCCCCCTGCATCATTTTTATCGATGAACTTGACGCGGTGGGCCGCACCCGTGGGGCCGGTTACGGTGGTGGCCACGATGAGCGCGAACAGACCTTAAATCAGCTTTTGGTCGAAATGGACGGCTTCGATTCCAAGGACGGGGTGATCATCCTGGCGGCCACCAACCGCCCGGACGTGCTGGACCCGGCCTTGCTGCGGCCCGGCCGCTTCGATAGGCAGGTGGTGGTTGCCATGCCCGACATTAAAGAACGGGAGGCGATCCTCCAGATTCACTCTTCCAAAATTCCTCTGGGGCAGGATATCGATCTTTCCCGTATCGCCCGTGCCACGCCGGGGATGAGCGGCGCGGATATCGCCAATTTAGTGAACGAGGCGGCCCTTTATGCGGCCCGCCAGGACAAGCCTGCGGTGGAAATGCCCGATTTTGAGGAAGCCCGCGACAAGATCCTCATGGGGGTGGCCCGGACCACCCTGGTGATCTCCGACAAGGAGCGCCGGATGACCGCCATCCACGAAGCGGGGCACACGGTGCTTCACTATTTCCTTAAAAACGCCGATCCCCTCCATAAAGTCACCATTGTGCCCCATGGCCGGGCTCTGGGTATGGCCATGTCCCTCCCCGAAGAGGACAGCTACAGCCGCACCAGGGGCTGGATCGAGGATCGGATCGTGATCTGTTACGGCGGCTGGATTGCGGAAAAACTTTTTTATGATGAAACCACCACCGGCACCAAGCAGGACATCCAGCAGGCCAGCGAAATGGCCCGCCACATGGTCTGCGAGTGGGGCATGGCGGAGGAAGTGGGACCCATCGCCTATGGTCAGGAAGATGAGCCCATCTTCATCGGGAAGGAAATTGCCCGGCACAAGGACTATTCGGAGGACACCGCCCGGAAGATCGACCAAGCGGTAAAGGAAATCCTCGATAAGGGTCGGCAATCCGCCCAAAGTATTCTGGAAGCCCACAAAACGGAACTGGAAAAACTTGCCGATGAGCTCATGGCACGGGAAACCCTGATAGATGATGAGGTGCGGGCCATTCTGGGGCTCGCTCCCCGTGAAGACAACCATTCCTTTGTTCAAGGGACGCCGCCTCTGGAGCCCGGTCCTGCGGGAAACTGATATGTTACGCAGGCTGCTGCCCATCCTGCTGATGCTTATCCCGGCTGTTGCGGGGTGGGCCCAAACAGGGACCGGGGTTTCTACCGCCGCAGCGGAGTTGTATACCGCATGGGCGGAGCAGGCCATAAACGACGGCCGCTGGCCCGAGGCCCTTGCCATTCTGGAACGGGGCGGGGATTTTGCCGATGTGTCCTCGGATATTTCGTTTCTCCTTGCAAAGGCCCGTTACCACGAAAACAGCCCCTCCGGCGCGGTGCTTGAGGCATTGCGGCGCGGCATTGAGGCTGGCCGCTGGACAAAATACTCCGCCGCAGAGGCCCGGCTTCTGGAAGCGGAAATTTTGATCCGGCTGCGGAATTTTACCGGGGCCCTCACAGTCTTGTCAAAGACTCCGGTAGGGGTCGATACCGAGCGGCTGCGGCTTCTGGCATTGAAGGGCTTTCCCGACAAAGCAGAATTCCGCCGCGTAATGGCGGAAACTCTGGACCGTTACCCCCGCGATCCCCGTCCGGTTGAAATCCTTTTTGCCTATGCTTCGGCTAAAAATCCTGAAGAGAACGACCTGGACCTGATTTCCCTTGCCCTGCAGCGGCTCCCCTATCTTTTGGAGGCCGATCCCCATCTTGCCTATATGGCGGCCCCCTTTATCCGGGATACCGAGAATGCCCGCCGCCTGGTGCAGGGTTACCGGGCATTTGGGAACCCCGATTCCGCCTCTATTCCGGTGAGCCTCAACCTGGGCCTGATAGACGATGCGCAGGCCATAGAAGAACTCTTCGCAAGTTTCGGCAGCCCGGCGGACCGGGTGATCAATAAGGACCTGATCCTTTCGGTCTGGGGGCTTCTCCGTAACCGGGAAGGCAGAGATCTTTTTAAACGAAACCTTATGGGTTTCTCCGGTGTTATTATGGAGGATGCCGACAGGGACGGTTATCCTGAAACCCGAACAAACTATGGGGACGGGGCCATACAGGAATATTTTCGGGATGCGGATCAGGATGGCCTTGCGGAACTGCATATCAATTTTGCGGCCGGGCTTCCCTTCCGCGCCGAACAGGTAATTGATGCTGAACCTACCGCCGAAGCTGCGGACCGAAGTTCCCCTCTGAAGGTATATATCGACTGGGAACAATACCCGGCGGTGCTGAGGGCGGAGCTTGAAAAAGTTACCTATATCCCCCGGCCCGGTGAATTCCGTTATACCCCTGTCCGCTTTTCCGAGCTGACCGGGGGCGATGGGGAGCCGGGGCTCCGGTATCCCGAAGGGAATGTGCAGCAGTCTCGCCTTAGTCGGCGGACCCTTGTTTCTTTTGCCCTGCAAATTCAGCGGCCCAGCACAGAATTTAAGGGCGCTGTGGAATGGATAGATATGGAAAAGGGTATCCCGTGGCGAGCAATCGAATATCTTGAGGGGCGTCCTGTGGCGGTGACCGAATTTGTGCGGGGACAGCCAAGTATTCAGCGCCTCGACCTTGACCTTGATTCCCGGATGGAGACCATTCGGCATTTCCGCAGCGATGGTTCCATTGAATCCATCGAAAATGATTGGGATGGGGACGGAATTTTTGAAACCAGGGAGCAATTTTTTTCCGATGGAAGTATAATTTATTCATGGGATATCGAGACAGGGCAAGGGAATTAAGGTTGATGAGACACGGGAATACACACAAATTTTTTCTCCCTTATTTGGTAATACTTTTTGCTTCTCTCCTTTTATCCTGTTTATCTACTACTGCCCAGGAAAAGCGGCTTGCCCCCCGCCGTTCCACCAATGAATTCAGGCTGGATGATATCCGCCGTCAGGTGACTGAAGATCCCGCCTGCGCGATACATCTTATTGGAACATACCGTATCGTTTATGGCGCCGATAGTTCCGGGGAACTTGCTGTCCTGGAAATGGATGCGGTTGAGAATTTAAAGAAGGCTCAGCTTGAAGCGATAAATGGTGAGCGCTGGGATGACGCCGCTTCCCTGGCCCGTTCCCTTGCGAGCTTGGGGGTGGCGGTGGAAAATACCGGAGATGAGCCTGATTTTGTCCTGGCCAACGCGAAAAAACTTTTAAGCGAAGGGAATGATCTTGCGGCTTTTCTTGCGGCGGTCCGGGCCCATGTTTTACGGCCCCTGGAATTTGATGATGCTCTTCTCTTTCTTGAACATGCGGTAAAGGTCAGGCAGCGCCGGACTGCGGCCTTTTTCCTTGCCGCCATCGGGGTGGGGAATGTCCCTCCGGAATTGCGGCAGTATGCGGAAGGACGGGATATCCCCCAGGATATGATCAAGGGGGTGGCCACGGTGCTGGTGGATCGGGGTTACCGTATAGAAAAGGGCCGGTATTATCCTGACCGGGTTCTGGGGTCCGCCTTTTTTGTGGATGCTTCCGGGCTTTTGATCACCAACTATCACGTCATCGCCAGCGAAGTAGACCCCTCCTATGAGGGCTATTCCCGGATGTTTATCCGCATGGGGGATTCCGCCAGCGCCCGCATCCCCGCCAAGGTAATCGGCTGGGACAAGGCTATGGACCTGGCCCTTATCAAGGCGGAATTGAGTCCTGAATATGTTTTTTCCGTGGTGGACCGGGTTATTCCCCATGTGGGCGATACCGTATTGGCCATTGGTTCCCCTGTGGGACTTGAAAAGACCGTGACTTCGGGGATTGTGTCCTCCTTAAGTCGGCGTTTATTGCAGATTGGGGATGTGATCCAGATTGATGCTGCTGTGAACCACGGGAATTCCGGGGGACCCGTGGTGGATACCTCGGGGCGGCTGGTGGGCATTGTCTTTGCGGGGGTTGAACAGTACCAGGGTCTTAACTTTGCCGTCCCGGCGGAGCGGCTTGCCGCTGCATTGCCGGCAATGATACAGGGGGGGAAAGCGGAGCGTCCCTGGCTCGGCCTTGTGGTGAGCGAAACCTCCGCCGGGGCGGAGATCATCTATGCCGCGCCCTCTACCCCCGCAGCGGATCAGCAGATTACCGAAGGTTCTTTTATCAAAACTATTAACGGCGAAGAGATAAGGGTCCCCCAGGGGCTATTAATCCCGGCTTTACAGGATATGCTCTACCCAACGAGGCCGGGGGAACTGGTGGCCCTGGAAACTACCATAGGCAGGGATGGAGAACCAAGCCGCCGGGTTTTGATGACCGTTCCCCGCCCGGATGTGCCGCTGGCGGCAGCGGCGAAGATCGACACCCGTGAACGTATGGCGGCGCCTCTCTTTGGGCTCATCTTGTCGCCCACGATTGGTAAATCCTATTCCCCCTCATACCTCGTAAAAAAGGTTGTCCGGGGCTCCATTGCCGACGAGGCGGGGCTTTCCGAACAGGACCCGGTTTCCATCAGGGGCTTCCACGTCATGGAAAAAGACGGTTACGCCCTGATGGAAATCAACGTCAAACAGCGCCGTAAGGGCTATATGGAAACCACCATGCAGCTTCCGGCCGCGCTGGACTCGCCGGATACCCTGTAGAGAAGTCATCGCAAATGGAAGTCCGGCCGATAGTGAGCGTTACCGTTGGCGTAGCGTGAGCGGAACCGTATAGGGCTTTGGCCGAAACGCTGCCTGAAGCTGCGGTTGAAATAACCGGCATCGTTAAAACCGGTTTCATCGGCAATTTCTTTCAGGCTTTGGGATGAATATTCCAGCAGACGGCAGGCATTTTCCAGGCGGACGGATTTGACAAAATTGATCACCGTGCCGGCGCTGTGTTTCTTGAAAAGCTCCCCCAAATAGCTGCCGGAGACATTAAACCGGGAGGCCAGGTCTTCCAGGGAGAGGCTTTCCCGGTAGTGTTGGGCGATGTAATATTGTATGGCGGATACCACCGGATGGTCCGAATAAGAGAAGCCTCCGCAGCCTGCGGCGGAGGCTTCCCGGAGCATAGCGGCCAATTCACCTTTGTCCTCATGCCAGAGGCTAAAGGCGTAGGTTCCTTTTTCTGTTTCCGTTGCGGGATATTTTTTCTCGTCTGTTGCGATAAAGGCGGCGTACAATGATGCGCCCCGGAGATGCAGCTCGATAGGCTGAGGAGCCTGTATGCGGGGAAGGCCGCCGGAAAGTATGATACAGCGCCAACGACGCCGGACAATTCTTTCAATATGGCTTGCGGTATCCGCCAGTGAAAGAGGATCATCAGTTTTTACCAGTATGGGATCCATGCCCCGGGCATCTAGCCGGGCCTTAACCATGAGGGTGGTTTCTCTGACTTCTTTCGCTTCCAGAGGCTTGGTGATATAGGCGGCGGCCCGGTATTCCAGGGCCTTGCGGGCAGTTTCGAAATCGCTGTAAGCACTGACGATGACACATTCCGTTTCGGGTTTGATTTCTTTTATCCGGGCGATGAGTTCGATGCCGTTCATCTTCGGCATCCTGATATCGGTAAAAACAGCGTTGGCATCACAACGATCAAAAAGCCGCAGGGCGTCTTCGGCGCCGGCGGCGCGGCCGACGATTTCAAAACCCAGCTCTCCCCAGGGGACAATCTCCTCAAGACCCGTAAGCGCCCAGGGTTCATCGTCTACCAAAATAAGCCGGTACACAGTCCACCTCGATTAACAAACTACTTTATTTCAGGCAGCGCCAGTTCCACCTTTCCGGGAACACGCATTTCCACACGGGTATAATAGCCCTGTTTTGAAGAAATATCCAGAGAAAAACCTTCCCCAAAACTCAGCCGCATCCGTTGCCGGATGTTGTGGAGCGCGCTCCGGTCTTCATCTTTCGGACAGATGAGTTTTTCCCGCAGGGCCGCAAGGTTTTCCCTGCCTATGCCGCTCCCGTTATCCACCAGACGGAGGAGCAGGGTTCCGTCATCCTCGACGGTACGGGCAAGGATCAGTATAGAGCAACCGGTCCGGTCGGCGAAACCATGGGCGATGGAATTTTCAACCAGGGGCTGCAGGATCATGGAAGGAAGCTCCCGGTCCGAAGCGGATCTATCGGCAATGATATTCAGATGGTACCGGTTCCCGCTGCGGATATTCAACACCTGCATATAATTGCGGACATGATCCAACTCCAAGGCAAGGCTTACCATTGGTTTTGCGTAAAGAGAATACCGGAACAACCGGGACATGGAGGAGATCATGACCTCCAAATTACCGTCTTTGCTTTTGTGAGCCATAGCCCGCATACATTCCAGGGTATTAAAAAGAAAATGGGGATTGATTTGGCTGCGGTAGCTCATAAACTCCGCCTGGGCCTGGGCAGTCACCGCCCCCAGGAGTTTTTCATTGGCATCCTGTTCCCGCTGCACCGCGCTGTTTATTCTCATCAGCATAAAATCTATCGAATGTGAGATGACTTCAAGTTCCTTAAGATGCGGTTTTCGCAGCGGCGGCTGCCGGCCGAGTTCAAGGGCATTAAGGTCATAAACCATGTGAGACACGCCGGCATTTACCGAATGGATGATCAATACCATGATGATGGCGATGAAAAACACCACCGCAATCAGCAGCGGAAGTCCCTTGTTCATCTGGGAGAAAACACGGGAGATAACAAGAGACTCGGGGACAAAGTACACATAATCCCAGAATTGTTCCGCCGGAAACTCCGTCAGGAAGCCCTGCGAACTCCGGCTCAGGGTTTCAGGCAGAGATACCTTGATGGTCAGGTACTGTTTTCCTCCTATCCGTACCCGGCCCTGTCCCTGTGCTATTCCGGAAAGAGCCGCCTGTTCTTCAGTGGTAATTTTTCGGCTGGAGGAAATAAGTGAATTCCTGTAAAGCAGGACGGCAGCCCCTTCGGAATCCCATTCCAGAAACCGGGGCCCCAGAGTGAGGCCACTCATGTCGCCAACCGCTACGCAGAGAATTTCATTGGTTCTGTTTACCCAAAGGACATTATAAACAGGAAGGAAAAAATAAAGTTCATTCCGGTCTTCCAGCCCCTCGCCGGCGGGCAGTACATCAATGAAGGGCCGGCTCAGGGTAACCCCATCGGCGCCGGCATAGGCTTCCGCCCCCTCCAGGATCTCGCTTAGCCGGTAACGGTTGGCCCGGATATAACGGCCCCCTGCGCTGCGGAGGAAAATATTTTTACAGCTTGCCGTCCTGTTAAGCTCACCGGAGATATGTTCTAATGCGGCAGTGTAGTTCCTTATCACCGTCTCCGGGTTATTGGAAAGGAGAAACCGCTGTACGGTAATGGAATATCCCGCATTACGGGCCGCAGCCTGAAATTCCTCCAGGCTTGAATTGAGGCGGACAATCATTTCCGCTTCGGCTGCCCGGAAAAAATCGTAGACCTCCCCATACGCAGTCCGCCAGGAAGCGGCAAAAGAGAAAAAGGCAGATGCCGTAATGCCGAATACCGCGATAGCGCCGCAGAGCCTGAGCCTTCCGTTTAGGGAATGCCAGAGGGAATACCATAGATCGCCGAGCCATTTTGCCATGATCCTGAAATAATACCATAAAAACCTTGTTTTGTTACTCGACCATAGAAAAAACCCCGGCCATAATAACTTATGAAACAAGAGGCGGTATCCATTCAGGGCAGGACGCGGCGCCTGGGCGCTGAAATCTGGAAACACCGGGTTATCTATACCATTTTGCTTCCCGGGTTCATCTGGTACATTATTTTTGCCTATATGCCCATGGGGGGCCTTTCGCTGGCCTTTAAAACTTTCAAAGCCAACCTGGGTATTTGGGGCAGCCCCTGGACAGGCTTTGAAAATTTTATCTATGTTTTTCGGGACGCCGCTTTTTGGCGGGCCCTGTGGAAAACCGTTTATATCAATTTTGGCCGTATGATTTTCCAGTTTCCCGCGCCTATCATTTTGGCCTTGCTGATCAATGAGTTTAGACCCCGGCGTTACAAAAAATTTCTTCAAACGGTGTATACTTTTCCCCATTTTTTCTCCTGGGTTATCGTGGCAAGTTTGGCAACCAACCTTCTTTCCTTCTCGGGTTTTGTAAATCAGATTGTTATGCTTTTTGCTCTTGATCTGAACACCCGCGGCCCTGGCCCAGTCCTTGCGCAGATACAGGGACGCATGGGGGGAAAGTTTATCCGTAGGCCGGTTGTTGGAATAAATAGGCCTAAAAAGGAAATAGGTTCCCCCAAAAGCCTTCTCGGTCATGGCGCTCAGGGGAACATCGGCGGCAGCCCTGGCCAGGTTGGGATATTTGGTTTTCCAGTCGCCGGGGAGTTTTTTTACCAGTCCCTGTTCGGCGTAACTCTGGGCTTCCCCGTGGTTATAATCGTAGACGAACATTTCCGGCGCGTCCCCGGAGTTGATCCATATCCGCAGCCGTTCAGCCCAGTTATCCCAGGTAAAGGGAGTGATGTTGAAACTGATATTAAAGTTCCTGGTCCATTTCTTTACCCAGTCGTCACCGTTGTTATAGTCCTTTCCTTCGTCAATGCCCGGGCCGGGAGAAGCAAACTCAATGTCCAGATGTTTGCTAAAATTCCGTCCCGCGAACCAGCCTTCGCTGGCGCCTGATGCCCTGCCGCCGCCTTTATCACCGCCGCCGCCGGCAAATACCATTCCCGCAGCCAGTACAAAGACTGCCGTGATGAGAGTTAGCTTTTTCATATATTCCTCCGCAATAAAATTATTACCGCCCTACGAGCGGTTTTATTAAGCCCAAATTAAGCTTCGGTTAGGCTTTAATCGCGCCTATCATCATGCCCTTGGCAAAATGCTTTTGTAAGAAGGGATAGATACACATGATGGGCAGCATAGTCAGCATTACCGCCGCCATCTTTATGCCGATAGGGAACGGACGCTCCAGCAGGGATACTGTTGTGGCGGTTTGACTTGCCGTTACCGAGTCAAGGACTATGCTGCGGAGTACCAACTGCAAGGGTTGTATTGCGCTGCTGCGGATAAACACCATGGCGTTGAACCATTCATTCCATTTATCCACGGTAAAAAACAGCGTCATGGTCGCAATGATAGGCGTGGATAGGGGAATAATGATCCTGAAAAGAATTGTCCAGTCCCCGGCGCCGTCCAGCCGGGCGGATTCCACCAGAGATTCCGGCAAGGTCTGGAAAAAGTTATAAATAAGAAGCATATAGAACGTATTAATGCCGCCGGTTAATATCACCGACCAGATGGTATTAGTCAGATTGAGGCTCCGCACTACCAGGTACAAGGGTACGATGCCGCCCTGAAAGATCATGGTAAAAAGGATGAAGTAAAACAGAAATTTTCTCCCCGGCCAGCCCTTGCGGCTTAGGGCATAACCCATGGAACTGGACAGGATAAGGCTTAAGGGTACGCCGATAAGGATGATCGTGATGGTCGTCCGGTAGCCGTAAAGGAGGCGGTTATCCTTGAAGAGTTCCCGGTATGCCCTGAATTCCGGCGCCCTGGGAAAGAGCAGGAGCGGGGTTTCCATGTATTCCTTATAACTGGTAAACGAGATGGCCACAGCATTGACAAACGGTACAATAATGATAAGACCCCAAGCGCTGAGAAGGATAAAAAGAACCACATCCATAACATCAATTCTATGGTTCGGTTTTCTTCTGAATAATGTCATGCGTATCTCCTTTAACCTAAAAGCCCGCCGCCGCCCATCATCCTGGAGAGCTTGTCGGCGCCCAGAAGCAGCAGCATATTAAGCACCGAACGGAAAAGACTTACCGCGGTGGAGAATGAAAAATCCGCCGCCGACTGGAATGTGATCCGGTATATATACATATCCAGCACCTCCACCGAATCTTTAACAGCAGCATTGTTCATGTTAAATATCTGATCAAAACCTATGGTCATCAGGCTGCCGGATGTAAGGATAAACATGATGATGATGGTAGGCATGATGCTTGGAATAGTGATATGGATGAGTTTTTTCCAGCGGCCGGCTCCGTCAATATCCGCAGCTTCATAGAGACCTGAGTCAATGCCGGAAATAGCGGCCAGATAAATAATCGAACCGTAACCGGCGTATTTCCAAATATCAGTCAAATAGAGCATGGGAATAAAAACAGAGGGGTTCCCCAGAAAGTTGACAGGCTCAAGACCAAAAAGCATAACAATCTGATTTACAAAACCCGAGAAGGAAAGAAGGTTGGTTGCCAAACTTGCCACGATAACCCAGGAGAAAAAATGGGGAAAAGTATACA
>BNUT01000046.1 GCA_025997555.1 Spirochaetia bacterium | reverse complement strand
CGGAGTATGCTTACCTTCTCCTCGGGGGTATACCTCTTCCTCTTACCCATATTCCTCTCCTATGGTCTATCGGTATACCACCTTATACGCTATCCCTTATAACGGCAAGTTCATCGTAGGCAGGACAACAGCCAGCCGCAATCCCCAATATATTGATACGGTCTGTGGCGCGGGATACCGGTTTAATAAGTGATCTGGTTCCAAAATAGAAATTAATTAACCACTTTTCCACTCAAAGAGTGGAAAAGTCGACCACACTGACCCTCATGGACAAAGAAAAAAAATAACGAAGCAAAAGTCTGTACTGTCCGTGTGGTCTGTGGTTAAATTCTTAATTTTGAAACTGGCTCAAGTGAAACAATTTTTGACGGAATTTAGAAATTGTTTATACTTATTCTATTGCCAAAATAGCATAAACATGCAATACTGACGACACGTTCATATAGCCAATTTGAGAAGGAGAATCATTATGACCATTCAGAACCATTTACCGGCTTCGGTAAACCCGCAAATCGCGGCAAGCCAAGCGATCGAGGGCAGCGCCGCCGAGGAAAAAACAGAGACCGCCGTACAGGAACGCGCCGAAACGCAAAAACCTGGCGAGGTTGCGCGGCAAACGGCGGCTCAAATTCAGGACCCTTTGCTTGGTCAGACAGTGAATGTCCAGGCATAGGGGCAAAACAATCCTAAAATAGCCGCACAAGCGGCTATTTATCTGCACCTTCATTTTATAAATACATTGGTAATCCCCTGGCTTTGCCGGGGGACTCAAAAAGTTTGACTTTTACAGGAGTTTTATAGAAGCTTTCAAATCAAAAAATTATTTGTGTGTTAGTACAATGGACATATAGAAATATCGTATATATGACAAATATCGTGTATTATGAAGGGTTGGATAAAGGTGATCGCAATAAGGTAATGTGTAGAACGTAATTCGCAAGGCATGTAGAGTTGTCTGACAAACCAGCAACGGCAAGAAATTATACCATAAGACTATCAAACAACAACAACCGCTTTGAGCGGTTCTCATATTACAAGCCCCCGGCTTTGCCGGGGGTATTTGACTACAAAATAATAATGGGGTACGGGCACACTTCGCATAGCGTATGTTATGTGCAGTGGGGGCGTACCCCATTATTTTTATTATGATCCATTTATTATTCTATCATATTTTCTATTTTCTTCTTCTAATAATTTTATTTGGTTATTTTGTTTCTGAACTTCCAATTCCAATATTTCTTTTTGATATTTCATTTTTTCAAGTTCTGTTTCTCTTTTCTGTTTTACATTTTTACTAATAAATGATGCCAATGTCTTTGGTAATATTATAAAAAGTGCCACTATTGCTATTATTCCCGTTGCCCCTGAAAATATATCCATTTTCATCTCCTTTGTTTATTTAAATCAGCGGCGAAGCCGCTTAACATAATTATCCAATATATCCGTGCCGAAGGCACACCCCATTATTTCTTATATTCTTGAATTTATCTATAAGACAATTCTTCAACATTGTTCTATCATATTATTTGCGTTTCATTTTGTCAATAAGGTTTTATACAATATTTTCCAACTATTTTAGCCCCCATGGCACATAACATACGTTATGTGCCATTAGTCATTGAATAATGGCTAAAAATAATGTATAGTAATTTATCGAGGTTTTTATGGCAAAACGTTCGGAAGCACAAAAAATAGGTTCATTTGGGCAAAGATTAGTAGCTCTAGCTATAGAGGAAAATGGTAAATGGATAGCACGAGATCAAACTGAAGATTTTGGTATTGATCTAGAAGCGGAATTGACAGAACCATGTGTTAGTGGATTTATTATTAAAATACAAATTAAATGCCATAAGTCTGTCAAAATTGAAGACAATATTTTGAAAGTTAAGATAGCTCCAAAATATCTTGAATATGCGTTAAATTGTAGGATTCCTATAATTTATGTTATTATTGATAAAACGTTAAAAAAGATTTGGTATGTCTGGGTACAAAAAATTGTTTATGAAGAAATTAGAAAAAACGGTAAATTACCACAAAAAGGAATAACGGTTATTGTGAATGAAAAACAAACTTTACAAGGCGGACTAAACGATGAAATTATCGGTATAGCAACAATGAAGAACAAAATTCAGATTGAATTGTCATTGATGGATATTGTACAAAAAGTGACTGCATTTGGAAATCAAAAAATAATATCAAATGTTTTTGATATTATTGGTAAAATATCTGATGAAATAGATATAAATTATTCTGTTGAATATATAATCACTCAATTAATAGATGTTACAGGAGAATTTGAGCCAGAAAAATTTGGGGATAATTATCAGAAAAAAAGAAATAGTGTTGAGTTAATGCTCCATGAATTATGCCGCAAGATTGGATATAAAATTTCAAAAAAACAAATAATTAAAATGACTGTAATTGGCAATTATTATTCAACGATAGGATTTGTTTCTCTAGGTATTTTGTATGATGATTATTTTGCCCACATAAAAAAAATGGATTTACCAGAATACTATAAAAAAACGGGCATATCGGTCTTTGGTATTATACATCTTTAAGAGAAAAATATCCAGAAATAAAATCAGGACAATTTAATTTCAGCAAAATTGACTATAATATTGACGAATATACAATAGATGAAGAAGGTATTGAATATATGCATGAAAAGTGGCCTTATTGGGATGATTCGAGGTTTTTAAGAATTATTGTAAAAATGACTAACGGCACATAACATACGCTATACGCCATTTGTCCTAAAATTGGTTTGAAATTATATTAAGCATCTATGGCACCAATTTGTATAAAAAATCATACAAATAAGGGCTTGACACGCTGAAAAATATAATATACGCTGAATAAAACCATTGATGGAGACAGAAAATTGGCAAAAAGTGAGTCAAAACAGTATATTTATATTGTTCAATCGTCAAAAGAAACTACCAAATGCAAAATCGGCAAAACCAATGATTTGGAACGGAGGTTAAAAGAATATAACAATATGACAGGTAAATCAAAAGAAACTGTTTACCAGTATTTATTCACCTGCGAAGTGAAGGATATGGCAAAGGTAGAAAACGATCTGAAGGAAAAATACAGTGCCCTTAGGGAAGAAAAAAGCAAGGAAATATATTTTTACAATTCTGTTCTGTTTAAGCATTATGTAACATTTATACAAACCCATACCCTATTTGTCAAAGAAATATTTATTAAAACCGTTGAAAAAAAAGAAATAGTAAAAGTCGTAAAGAAAACAACACCGTCCCTTCTGGAAAGAGGCCTTACCCCAAAAGATGTATTGCAAAAGGCGCAAAAAATAGATAATGACGAATTTTATACCAGATATGAAGATGTTGAAAAAGAATTATCAATGTATGACAAAAGTATTTGGAATAATAAGGTTGTTTTTTGCAACTGTGATGACGCAGTTGATGACGAGGAAAAAGACACATCTGCCTTCGCATTATATTTTTTACAGAATTTCAAAGAACTTGCATTAAAAAAGCTGATATGTACCCATTATAGCGGCCCGGTTGATTTATTCAATCAGGGAGCGAAAGGGTATATATTTACTAAAGATGGTTTTCACGAAATAGGGAAAAAAGAATATCCCAAAAACTATACAGGTAGTTTTGACGACCCGTTGTCATTAAAAATACTTAAAGAAGAAACGGATATAGTATGCACCAATCCGCCATTTTCAAGGGCTATAGATTATTGGGAAACTATTATTGACAGCGGAAAGTGTTTTTTAATTATATCTAATATAACAAATGTTGTTACAAAAGCATACATCCCTTATTTTAAAAATAATAAAGTATGGGCTGGATATAACCGGATTGATTATTTCCTTAACCCAAAAAGACAACTTGTAGACGCATCAGGGCATTGGTATACAAATATTCCAATAAAAAATAGGCCAAAATACAAGCACTTAAAAATTGTGCCATTAAAGGAAATACCCGAAAAGCATAAAAAATATGACGATTCTAAAATATTACTTGTAGACAATGATTATATTCCAAATGATTATAAGAAACCTTTTGCCGTATCTGCCCGCCCACTATTAAATGGCTTATTGGAAAAGGGGTATAAGATTATAGCAAAAAATGAATCTTACATAGCGGTCGTAAATGGTAAAGAAAAGTTTAGAAGAGTATTGGTGCAGAAAATATAAAAAATAATGATGGTATAAAAATAATGGGGTACGGACAAACGGCGTATAACATACGCTATACGCTGCGCCGCAGTAGTCGGCTTGGCGTAAACTTTTCACGTTCTGAGTAAATTTGACAGTGAGAAAAAGTAAATGCAGGAGCCCTGATCTCTTGCCTTTTTATCTATACAGATGTATAGTTACCCCATGGATGGCGCTATACAGGGTCAATTGGACCTTGGCGAAAAAATATCGATCCTCGCAGGTGCGGCAAAGTTCGACGCCTCCTGTGCCTCATCCGGCAGTGACGGAAAGGCCGGAAAGGGCGGCTTTGGGGCCAGCATTCCCGCCGGGATATGCCACAGCTGGACCGAAGACGGCCGCTGCGTCAGCCTGCTCAAAGTCCTTTTTTCCAATGTGTGCCGCTTCGACTGCGCCTACTGTGTGAACCGCGTTTCGGCGGACACCAAGCGCTCCTCCTTCACCGTGAATGAACTGGTGGAACTTACCTGCGAATTTTACCGGCGTAATTATATAGAAGGACTCTTTCTTTCATCGGGGATCTTTGCGGACCCGGACATCGTCATGGAAAAACTGATCGAGACCGCCAAGAAACTGCGTACCGAGGCAGGCTACGGCGGCTACATCCACCTTAAAATCATTCCCGGCACCGGGGAAAAACTGATCCGGGAGGCGGGGCTCTGGGCGGACCGGCTCAGCGCCAACATCGAACTTCCCACGGACAAGAGCCTGCAAACCCTGGCCCCCCAAAAATCGGGAAAGGTGATCTTCGGGGCCATGGATGATTTTTCCGGCCTTAGTTCCCAGTTTGAGGAGGACCGGCGGCGGATCAAATCCACCCCGGCCTTTGCCCCGGCGGGCCAGAGCACCCAGCTTATTGTGGGGGCCACCGAGGAGGATGACCGGACCATCATCCGGCTTTCCGGCTCCCTCTACCATAAGTTTTCCCTCCGCCGGGTCTACTATTCCGCATTCATCCCCGTGGGCGTCAATGGCCGGGCGGGCATCCCCGACCCCCGGCTGCCGGATATCCCCGGCCCGCCCCTGGTTCGTGAACACCGGCTCTACCAGGCGGACTGGCTCATGCGGTTCTACCACTTTAACGCCGCAGAAATCCTCGACGAGGAGAGCCCCTTCCTCGATCCCCACATCGATCCCAAAACCGCCTGGGCCCTCAAACACCTGGAATTCTTCCCCGTGGAAATAAGCCGCGCCGATTACGAAGCCCTCCTCCGGGTTCCCGGCATCGGGGCAAAAACCGCCCGGCGTATTATCGAGACCCGCCGATCCCGCAACCTGACCTTCGACAGCCTTCGCCGCC
Source organism: Spirochaetia bacterium (assembly GCA_025997555.1). GTDB lineage: Bacteria > Spirochaetota > Spirochaetia > Treponematales > Breznakiellaceae > BNUT01. Next base: position 10,101 of record BNUT01000046.1, on the reverse strand, counting down.
TGGGCGCCGTAATGAAGCGGGCCAGGTACTTTATCACCTGTTCCGGCGCCTTCATCGACAAACCCGAAGACCCCCGGCGCATCCGGCGGTTGCTCTCGGATCAGGATGGGGCGGGTTTGCAGCTTCCCTTGTTTGAGTTTTGACAAAATGTTTACCGCTTAGTGCCGCCGTATCATCCTGATAATCCCCCGGACCTGTTTGTCCTTTGTTATGACGAGGAGGGTTATTCCTACTGCGCCGAAGATGATGGCGTTGATGAGAATGGGGAGCCCCTGGCTGATGATCCGGTTCCGGCCTGCAAAGAGGGCCAGCAGCCGGGGATTGAGGGCGAGCACGGGGGTGACTGCGATTATTGAAAACACAATGAGCTTGAAGGTATAGGCCAGGGCGGAGCGGAGCGCCCTGCCCACGGCGATTTGGGGGTTCCGCCTGAGGAAGGCCAAAAGAAGAACGGTATTTACCGCACTCGCGAGGGACAGAGCTAAGGCGATACCGGCCCCCTGAAAAGGCCCGGCAAGGGCGGCGGCGAGTGCGATGTTCACCCCAAAGGAGATAAGCCCCGCCAGGGTGGGGGATTTGGAATCGCTCTGGGCGTAGAAGGCGGGGGCCAGGATGCGGTTCAGGGCGATGAAAAAAAGCCCCGGCATGTGAAAGGTGAGGGCCGAGAGGGTCAGGCGGACCGAATCCTCGTTGAAACTGCGGCCCTGGAAGAGGAGGCGTATCAAGCTCTGTCCCTCGGCAAGGGAAAAAAAGGTGATCGGGATGGTGATGAGGGCGATGATGTCGATGGCTGAAATGAGCCGGTCGTTGTAGATGTCCCATTTGGCGGATTTTGCGTATTCCGCCAGGTCCGGTAGCAGCACTGTCCCTATGGAGACCGCGAATACCCCAAGGATCAGTTCCTGCAGCCGGAGGCTGTATTGCAGGCTCGAAACCACTCCCTCCCCGGCGTTCCCCGCCAAGGCGGTACAGACCAGATCGTTGAGCTGATAGGCGGCCATCCCGATGATGGTGGGGCCGATAAGACGTAGCACCTTCCGTGTACCGGGATTTCGGATTGCCCGTTTCAGGGGCGTAAAAAAGAAGCTCTGTCCCTTTTTGAGCACAAAGGGCAGCTGAATGGCCGCTTCCAGAAAGCCGCCGATCAGGATGCCGACAGCCATGGCCCGCGCGGGGTTTTGGGTGAACGGGCTGAGGCCGTAGGCGCAGAGGATGGTCACCAGATTGAGCAGAATCGGCGCAAGCCCTGAGGGGGTAAATACCCGGAGGCTGTTCAACACCCCCTGAAACAGGGCCGCGATGGAGATGAAAGCCAGAAAGGGGAACATCAGCCGGGTCAGGAAGACGGTCTCATCAAATTCTTCCATACCAAAGATGGGGATGATGAGCGGTGTGGCCAGAATCCCCGCCATGACCGCCAAACTCACAAAAAAAGTGAGAAAGGTGAACATACAGGAAAGGAATTCCCGTGTTTTGTCCCGGTTATCTTCCAGGAGGTATTCCTTAAAAGTGGGAATAAAGGCTACCGCGATGGAACCTTCGGCAAAAAGACGGCGGAAAAGATTGGGGATCATGAAGGCCACGGAAAAGGCATCCGAGAGGGCGCTGGTGCCTAGAAGGCTCGCCTTGGCCATCTCCCGGACAAGCCCCAGTATGCGGGAAACCAGGGTGAGGAGGGACAGAGCTGAACCATGACGGAGCAGGGCGCGGCCGGCTTTGTCTTGTGGGCTGGGTTGGGACGTTTCCGGAGGGGCAGAGCTCACCGGAATACCGCCAAATCCTGCGGCCTATTGGTGATGATCCCGGTACAACCTAGTTGAAGCATTTTTTTCGCCAGGCCGGGATCGTCAATGGTCCAGGGAACCATGGGCCGCCCTTCTACATGAAAGTTGAAATGGGACCACCAGTGAACCTGACGGTGGGTCGGCTTCACGTAATCGCAATCGGCGATGACCCTGCCGAAGCCGTAACGAAGTATGAAAGGAACTTCGGTATCGGCGCTCCAGATGGCGGCGGTGGGAACCTGGGGACAGAGCTTTTTGAACACGGCAAGGCAAAAAGGATTAAATGAAGAAACGGTCACTGATTTTAAAGCTCTGTCCCCAAATCGTTTTAGTTTTTCTGCCAAAAGGCCCGGCAGGGGATCGTCCCTGGTTTTCCGGGTCTTTAATTCGATATCGATGTACATACCGGGGCAGAATTCCTCAAGAACATCATCCAGCAGGGGCGGGTGTTCACCCTTGCCCACATCAATGGCCTGTATTTCAGCCAGGGTGAGCTCCGCAATGGCGCGGCTGTCCCCGGCTGTCCGCTGAAAGGTATCGTCATGGGCGACTACCAGTTCCCCCGACTTACAAACATGAATATCCAGCTCTATCCCCGGTGCGCCGACTTCACGAGCTTTTTTGAAGGAGGCCATGGTGTTTTCCGGAGCCAGGGAGGAGCAGCCCCGGTGGGCGAAAAGCAGGGGCCGCTTCCGGTCCGGCAACAGGGGGACAGAGCTCATAAATTACCTCCGGGATTTTTCCCTATCTTTGCCTTGAGCGCTTCAAGGGCGGCTTCTGCGGCGCTATCTTTTTCCAGCTTGCTGAACAGACGGTCCGTTTCAGCCTGTTTTTCTTCGCCGGGTAGACGGCCTGCGGCGATAAGGAGTTCCTGTTCGAGCAGGTCCGGGTCAATGCTCCGCTCGCGGGCGGCAAGGCCCGGCAGTTGTTTCCGCATTTTTTCAATCTGAATTTTCAATTCTGCGGCTTCACCCGTCAATGCTGCCTGTTGGGTTCTGATTTTTTCCGCTTGGTTCTCCGCTTCCTGCGCCAAATCAGCGGCTCCCCGTGATTTTGCCAGCTCAACACGGGAATTCCACCGGGCAAGCTCTCCGTCAAGGTCATGAATTTTTTTTTCCGTCAGCTTCAGGGTGCTTATAAATTGAAGGATATACTCTTTCGCATCGACGGGATTCATCCCGGTAAGGTCTGAAGGGTCTCTTGCCGGCGCAGGGGAAGAATCAGTCACGGATCTTCCTGCCGATTAGGATGGCCCGGGTGAGATTTTCCGTAGCAAAGCCGAGGTCCCGGCGGCTGTCTTTGATCATGGCGTCAAGCCCTGTTTGGCCGCAGGCAATACTCACCGCATAGTCAAAGGAGCCGAGCAGCGCCGGGGCTTCCCCGCCCAGTGCGCCGGAGATAAGAGCTACGGGGATGCCCGCCTTGCGGGATTCCCGTGCCACCACGGAGCAGAGTTTGCCCCCCGCAGTTTGCCCATCAGTCATCCCTTCCCCGGTAATGACCAAATCAATATCAGAAAGATGATTGAAAAAGCCTGAGTACTTCATTACCAGCATGGCCCCGGATTCCATCACCGCCCCAAGGCATATCCGCAAGGCGGCGCCTACACCGCCGGCGGCTCCGTCCCCCGGTTGCTCCACGTCCGTGGCCAGCCCCGCCTTGATCCAGGCGTCCCCCAGTTTTGCGAGCCCTGCATCGAGGATTTTTATCATCTCCGGGGTAGCGCCCTTCTGGGGGCCGAATATGGCGGAGGCACCCTTTGGGCCGAGAAGGGGGTTGGTCACATCGCAGGCTACCTTGATGGACAATCCTTTTAATCTTTTATCCGCCCCGCTTACATCCACGGAGGCTATTTTTGCCAGGGCTTCGCCGCCCTGTCCCACGGGCTGTCCCTTTTCATCCAGTACTTTGAAACCCAGTGCACTGATCATCCCGATGCCGCCGTCATTGGTGGCGCTCCCGCCGATGCCGATGATGAGTTCCTTCGCACCGGTATCCAGGGCAGCCTTTATCAGCTCGCCGGTGCCGTAAGATGTTGCCTTCAGCGGGTTCAACTGCTCCCGGCTTAAAAGTTCGATGCCCGAGGCGCTGGCCATATCCAGCACTGCCACCCGGCCGTTTTCGATAAGGCCGAATTCAGCCTCAATCTTGTTTCCCAAGGGGCCGGTCACGGTGGCCTTGATAAAGCGGCCCCCGGCGGCTTCAGTAACCGCACGGGCCGTACCTTCACCGCCATCCGCCAGGGGGATTTTGTATACTGACGCGGTTTTATCGGCCCGCAGTATACCCGCTTCGATTACCGCGCACACATCCGGGGCGCTCATATTTCCCTTAAATGAATCGGGGGCAACAATTATTTTCATTATAAAACACTCCGATTAATACTGTAGTTATGCAGAGATTTATATTCAAGGGTTTTGCTCCTGCGGCAATAGTTTTTTTCTTGGCATTTTGGTAACTTTTTTTTATTTTTTTGTATGCATTTACTTGACTTTTTTTGACCGGGTGATGTATATTCTTTACGTGATGAAACAACACCTGATTTGGGCATTTACCCCCCCCCCCCCCCGTTGGATAGCGTCTAACCGTATTTATTCATATTTTTCCCGAAAAAAGGCCGCCTTTGCCGTCCGTGATGGATGCGTAAGGGCGGCTTTTTTATATCCTCTGTATTTCACGCCGTGTGAACGGCAGAAAGAAACCGTCCCTTGTGGGAAGGTTAATAAATGTAAGGAGGCTTTTTAATGAAAAAGCTTTCGGTTTCTAAGGCCCTTATCGGCCTGTTTTTGGTTCTCGCTGTGGGCATTGGGTTTGCAGCTTGTGAGATTGGGACGTATGAGGTTGATTCCGGCTACGGCAAAACCTCTATTGAGTTAGCAAGCGGTGGTAAAGCTACCTATACTGAGAAAGATACCGCTGGTGTGACTCAGGAAACGCGGGAAGGTACCTATACAGTGAGCGGTGATCTCATTGTCATTACTTGGACCTCTCAAAAAACTGGTAATCCCCTTACCGCTACGCCTAACTACCCGGAGAACGGCGAAGTCTATCGGCTGGTAGGTAAAGTCCTTTACCAAGAAGGTTCAGGTCTTTTAAAGAAATCCGTTGACAATGAAGCCATTGAACTTGAACTTGACCTTTCCGCCGAAGAACTTGAGGCGCTTGGTCTCTAAGCAAAGCTAACCAGACACCACTGGATGTTGTGTTTGGCTTAGACAGGGCCGTTTCCCTTTGCGGGGAGACGGCCTTTTTTATGGCCCAAAGGGGACCGACAAAGCGCTTACCTATAACCAGTCCGCCCTCCCATCGCCGTGTCTGTGCCCGTGAGACTGTCACCCCTGCGTTCCTTTGTTTGATTAAGCTTAGGTTGTGTAGTATAGTGAGTGCATGATTGTCGAGTATCACGAAGCTGCGTTTGTGCACAAAGTAAGCGTGTCCGACATTGAGTGGGCACTGAATACACAGGTTTATGAAAAACCTGCGGCTGATGGGAGCTTTCTCGTTGTAGGCTTTAATCGTATCGGCAATCTGCTAGAAGTTGCGTTCCGTGAACTGGATGAGGGAACGCTTTTTGTATTTCATGCTATGCCGTGCCGCCAAAAGTGGCTGGACGAAGCAAATGTGGGGCGAAAGCCCTCCGGGAGAAAAAATGGCTAGACGACCAACTGATGAAGAAGCGTGGGCACTTGAAAAAATGTGGACGGAAAATCCGCCGGAGCTTTTGGAAGGGGCAGGCCCCCTCACCCGCCGCCGGGAGCTGTTACGGTTTCTGGACGACACGAGTACCAATTACATCCTGACAATAGCGGAGCATGACCATAAAACCCCCGCACAAGTGGTTGGTGACATGGTTCGAGAACGCATCGCCGCCGCAGGGGGTGCTTGACATCCAATTTGCGTCCCTACATCCCGCACAGCCGCCCTCCCACCACTGTGTTTGTGCCCGTGGGGGGATATAGCACACCGCCCTTTTTCGGTATATATTAATTTAATATGATTCGTTTGTTGTTTTCCTTCCGGTTCAGATCCCAGCTCCGCCGTATCCGGCCCGAACTGGTTAGGGATCTGGAAAAATTCATCACACGGGCCATTGAGGCAGCCGGGGGAAGTCCGAAGAACGAACGTCGGCTTATGACAGCCTCCTTTGATGAAAATACCCTGGGGGTTTGGCTTGACATCCTTATCCTTATTGAAAGCATCCTAAAGTCCCTGAATGAAGCCGCCGCAGATCTCTACGGCTATACCATGATCATTGGCCGGGATATTCCGGAGGAGGAGGGGGAGCAGCTTTGCCGTGAGTTCGCCTATGAGGCGGCGGGTCTCCCTTGCGAAAGCAAGATCTCGGTCTGGTGCGATTCGGCGGCGCAGCAGGCCCTTGGATATTATCTTTCTTTTGAAAAACCGGAGGCCAATCCTGTCAAGGGCGAGGCATTTGGCGGGGATTATATACGTCTCAAGGGTATAAGGATCTTTGAGGAAATTAATGCCAAATCCTACCCGCTGCGGGAGACCATCCTCAAAGCCCTGGGGTCGGGGGGGAAGCGGAATATGCTGCTCCTGGGACCCGAATTTTCGGGGAAACGGGATGGCCTGTACCGATATTGCAAGAAAATTTTGGGGGATATCCCGCCTCTGATTGTCCGTTTCGGCGCGGGGAGCTGTCTGCTTTCCCCTTTGATCGATGCCTATAGTCCCAAAATCCGGGAATTTTTCACCAACTCAAAGGTTCCCACTGAGATTTTGCAGGAACTGGATCACCTGGGTGAATCCCTGTTTCGGGATCGGCTCCGTTCTGAAATTTCAGACTTTATGGCCCGGACCGCTTCCCGTTTTTTCATGTTATTCCTGGAAATATACGTCACCGCTGTCACCAAGGTGAACCTGTCCCCGGTACTGATCCTGGAAAACATCCACCGGGCGGAAGATGGGGCGGTCCGGCTTTTTATGGATATCTGGGCCGCTTTTGCCGACCGGGGGAATATGTTCGTCTACGGCACTGCCAATATTGGTCAGGACTCGGTTGTTACGGCAGCCGCAAAGACTGTCCCGGTCGAAGAACGGATCAAGGTATGGGACCGGGTCTTTCCACGGGTGATTCGGCTGGATGCGGAGAATCAGGCTGTTGCTGTTTCTGAAATGCCCAGGGATCTCTGGGAAATCGCATACACTTTCCATCTTTTGGGCCGCTATTTTCCGGGATTCCTGTTAAGCGCCCTCCTTGAGGAGGAGGGGAAGAATCCTGCCATGATTTCCCGCGCCCTGGACATGCTTGGTTTTCTGGGAATAGTGGATTTTCCCGATGATCCCCTGCCCCGTATCCGAAACTGCGCTATCCGGGTGGAACGGATTCTTGGGGAGCGGAAGGAAACCGTTCATGCACTGGTGCGGAACCGTCTTCTGGCCTGGGTAGGCCGCCGCCGGATATATCCCTGTTTCCCCCTTCTTGAGGCACTTGCGGAACTGGGGGATAGTTTGGCGGCAGAGACCGACCGGGATATTGCCCAGGGGGATGAACTTGTTCTCAGGGGAATTACCTCGGATCTGGTCAATGGTACATATACCCGGATCGAGCAGGCCATTAAGGCGGGGAATCTGGAAAAAACAATTGGAAAAGAACGGTCTTTTACGATTTTATATCTTTTCAAGACCCATAAAGCCCTGGTCCATGGGGATGAAAAGGAGATACGGGAAGCCTTTGGCGATCTGCCCGCTGTAGAGCAGTTGTCTCCGGTGTATAAAGTCCAGGTTTTGGCCAATGTCACTGCCTATCATCTGAGTATCAAGGATATACCCGCCGCCCTGGAAACGGTAAAGGAGGCGGTCCTCCTCAGCCAGGCCCGGAACTGGACTGGTCTTGCCCAGTCCTACCGGCTTTTTTCCCTGGCGTATCTCGTAAAACAGCAGGTGGGGGAAACCATTGATTACGTGACCTTTGCGGTGGAAAATGCGGAAAAATCCGGCAATGTTGACGAGTTGGGGGTATCTTCCTACTATGCCGCCTCAGCACAGTTCCTTTCCGGAAATCTTTCCAAGGCTGAACGGCTTGCAGTTCAGGCGGAAACCCAGTCCGCCGCCGCAGGAAGGCCCGATTGGGCCGACCGCGCCCGGTTTCTCCGGGGAAAGCTGGCCTTTGAACTGGGCCGTTATCAGGACGCCTGTTCCATTTTTGAGGATATACAGAAAAATCCCATGGGCTTGAATACCCCGGCCAAAGAGGGGCTGCTGGCCGCCTGGGTTTACCGGTCCCAGGTCTACACCCGGAACCTGCTTATTCCCAAACCGGAAGGGGGCGGCCCTGATGCGGACCTTTTCGAGATCGAGGCCGCTTATCTGGCGGGGAATTTCGGGCGGACCGTGGAGCTTGCAGATCGTCTTGCCGCAATGATCCCCCAGGACTATTTTCTGTATACCGAGCAGCCGGATTGGCGCAGCGGTTTTGCCCAGTGCGAATTGTTGCTCCTTCCCCAGAAGGAATTTTGGGACCGGATGATTTCGGCTTATCATTCCCTGGCCCTCTGCCGGATTTCTACCGCCGGAGGGGAAGCGGCGATGCAAAACATGCAGCGTATCCTCCGGGATGAACGGCTTTCCGGGATGGACCCCAACGACTCCTTTTATTTTTACGCCTGGTATCGGGTGCTGGAAGAGTCCAGGGCCCCCCAGGTTGATATGAACACTGCGGTGAGTATGGCCTTTAAGCGGCTCCAGCGCCGGGCCAGCCAAATCGACGATGTGGATATCCGCCGGGATTACCTCTCCGAGCCCCGCTGGAACAACGCCCTCAGCCTTGCCGCCAAGGAATACAAGCTCATCTGATAATAAGATGACAATAAGATTTACAGAACAAAAGAGCTGTAGTATAATGTAGGGGTATTTCTCACAAATCAACAATCATGAAGGGGTTATTTGAAATGGACAAGATTAAGAAAGTCAAGGTTGCGGTGGTTGGCTGCGGTGTTATCAGTGAAATCTACCTTACCAACATGACCGGCAAATTCGAGATCCTCGAAGTCGTGGGCTGCTGCGACATCATCAAAGAACGGATGGAAAAACGGGCCAACCAGTTCAATATCAAACAGATGAACATTGAAGAGATCCTCAACGATAAGGACATTGAGCTGGTACTGAACATCACGGACCCGAAGAACCACCATTTGGTGAGTACCCAGGTCCTCAATGCGGGGAAAAACCTCTATTCCGAAAAGCCCATCGATCTTTCGATTGAATCCGCCCGTGAACTGGTCCAGCTTGCGGACAAAAAGGGCCTCCTCTATGGCAACGCCCCGGACACCTTCATGGGCCAGGCCATACAGGACGCCCGTTTCTACCTTGATTCCGGCCTCATCGGGGATGTCACTTCGGTAACCGCCACTTTGAACCGCGATTCGGGGCTCCTTGCGGAACGGTATCCCTTTACCGCCCTGCCCGGCGGCGGCATCGGTCTTGATGTGGGCGTCTATTACGTTACCGCCATGTTGAGCCTCCTGGGCCCCGTACAGGACGTCAGCGGCTTTGTGACCACCATCCGGCCGGAACGGACCCACTACTTCCCCAATAAAGAAGATTTTGGCCAGAAATTCCGGCTTGAGGCGGAAAACCTTGTGGTGGGCAGTTTCCGCTTTGCCAGCGGCGTCTTCGGCAACCTCCACTTCAATTCCAGCAGCATCGGCAACGAAAAGCCCCAGATCACCATCTTCGGTACCGACGGCATCCTCTACCTGCCCGATCCCAACCAGTTCGGCGGCGATGTAAAGGTAATCCTTAAGGGCACCACTGAACCGGTCACTTTGCCCCACACCCACGCCTTCACAACGAATTCCCGGGGTATCGGCCCTGCGGAACTGGCCTGGTCCCTGCGGCATGGCCGGAAACCCCGGACATCCAAAGAAATGGCCTTCCACGGCCTGGAACTGCTCCTGGGCCTCTACAAGAGCAGCGAAACCCGGCAATTCTACAAGATGACCTCCAGCTTCGAGCGCCCGACCCCCATCCCACGGGGCTACCTGGACGAATCCTACGGCGGTTCCCCGGCGGAAGCGGGGCTGGCTATATAATAGAGTTGTTCAACAACCCGGTTGGTTGTTGAACAACTCTATTATCTGCGGTACGGATGAACAGACGGATTGACAAACCCTGTCTAATTTGGTAAGTTTATCCATATCGTGGCAGCATACGTCCCTTCGGGCCGTTTGCTGAGAGGAATGTTATTTTATTATCGCCATTCGGCGATTACGGCAGCATAGCTCAGTTGGTAGAGCAAACGGCTCATATCCGTTGTGTCATAGGTTCAATCCCTATTGCTGCTAAAGGCCTCCCC
>BNUT01000045.1 GCA_025997555.1 Spirochaetia bacterium | reverse complement strand
GCATCTATAGTTGATACATTCAGGAACCATTCACTGGCCAGCTTGTAACAGAAATTGCGGAAGTTGGGGGGCAGTTCATTAACGCCGATTTTCTGGTTCCAGTTAAGCTGCTTGTTGTCGGCGGTGGCGGCGATGCGCTGTACTTCCTGGAATTGCACGCTGCTGGTATAGCTGATTTTTTCTTTCAGGGAAGGAAGGAAACTTCCCTTTGCAAGATATTCGGTGTACACATCCTTTGTAAAGAAGTAGCGGATGAAATCATACACCACCTGCGCCTTTTCAGGATTCTTCTGGGTTTCGGCATTGATTGACCAGCCCTGCGCCGTAGGACCTCCTGAAACATTGAACTTCCCTTCCTTATTGGGGAGGGCGAAGAAACCGTATTCAAAAGAAGGGTCCGCTTCTTCTATCTGACCGAAGGCGAAGGGGCCTATGTAATACATTGCCGCCCGTCCGCTGACCAGAATAGAGGGACACTGCCCTTCCCCGGTTGAAGCCCATCCCCGTTCAATATAGCCCTTTTGGAATAGTTCGTTTAACCCGGTCATAGCGGAGCGAATCTCCGGATCGGTAAATTTAACCTTTCCCTCATAACGGTGGGCTATCCAGTCGGGGTCCTTGACGGCAACTTCATTCTGCCAGAAATAACCCCACCAGAATCCAATATGCCAGATATCGCTGCCCCCTACTACAATCGGCGCGACCCCGGAAGCCTTAATGGTTTCGCATACCCTGAGAAAATCGCTGTAGGTTTTGATATCCGAAACTTTTATCCCCAACTTGTCAAATATTTTCTTACTGTACACAATACCGTTCGGGTATGATTCGTCGATAGGAGCGGTGTACACCTTGCCGTTAAAGGCAACGGTATTTTCAAAAAGGTTGATGATATCCGCAGGCAGTTCCCCAAGTTTTCCCGCCCGGACAAACACGGGGGTATCCCGCATCTCGATAAGGTCGGGAAGTTCCCCTACCGCGTCCAGGGTCTTGATCGCGTCAAGGTAGGAACCTTCGTTGCTCAGTTTTTCTATGATGGTGACATGGGGATTCGCCTTCATAAAGCCCTCAATGCGGGCGTGGATAAGATCGGCGGTAAGCTGATTACCCACCGCGTAAACCGCCGTGATGGTAACCGGGGTTTTCCCGTTGGCCGCCGCCCCGCCTGTCGAAGCCTGTTTCTTGCTGCACCCGACAAAACCGACGAGGATCAGCAAGAGTCCAAAAACAACCACATTCTTCTTTTTCACGTAGTGCCTCCGTATTTAAACAGTATAGGGGTGCAAAAAATAGCCCGTATACCGGTGAAATTTAGAAAAATGTGGGTAATTTTTTGATTTAAAAAAATTACTTTTACCGCTGTTCTCATGCCTTGGCGATTTCAGTAATTTTGGCCTTATCCCGTACTTCTGTAAATACCACCTCTATGTCCGGCTTTTCGTCCTCAATACCCGCGATGCTGATTTGCTGGACCCTGCCGTCCGCAAGGGTAACAGCAATGGTGTCTGCATCTTTTGCCTCGGCGGATGCTACCATGCGCCTGTTTTCAAAGGGTTCCAGCATGCTGATAAAGCGGGCCGATTTACCATGAACACGGACGGCATGCCATTTGCGGAGCTGATCTTCATTGCCGGGCGGGTAGTCGCCTCCGATGCACGCTTCAAAGCGCCTGGCGTGAAGCCCTTTCAGTTTCAGGGTGATAAGGGCTTCACGGGAATAATCTATCGGTTCCGATGGAATTGCATGGGGACAGAGCCGCGCCTGTATTTTTACCTGCCCCCCGTAGTAGTCAATGCCCGACCCGTTTCCGCGATCAACATTTTCTGTTTCAATATTCAGTTCGGAAAGATAGGTAATTTTTCCCGCGCCGTCAAGGATGCGCGGATCGCCCCAAAAGGCTGTTTTAAGACATTGGGAAATAAACTCATTTTCGTCCATTACTTTTGTTACCCGTACATGTAATATTATTTCCTCCATGTTTTCTATATCAACAGAAATATCATCCCGCCCCAGTATCCACGCGCCGAAACGTCCGCCTGCAAGCTGTTTGCCGTCACCTTCAACCGCGTATTCAAGCTGTTTGTGTACGGTAAAATTTGCGGGCACATTTGCAATTACCGCCGTTCCTTTTGGCGGATACAGGGTGTGCAGATCGATATTAAGGCTCCCTTTTTCGTTGCAGTCGGTACGATCCGAAGTAAGCCACTTGCCCTCGTCTTTTCCGTCAAACAGCGCGGTAAAATCTGCCTTTGCCGACTGACTGTATTCATACAAGGTACAGTCAGTTATAAACTGGGCGCTTGAGCGCGGGTTATCCTCCGCTTTTTCGCACGTTCCGGTTTGTTTGTATCCGGTCAGGGCGCTAAGGCCCTTTATCGTATAGATAAGATCGTAGTCGTGTTCCTGCTCACCTGCAATATAATCAAAGATAACAACATAGTCATCGGTTACCACCACTGCCCTGCGCTGCAATACCGGTTCGGTAAAATTTCCCCGCCGGGTATATTCGGGTGGATTCTGCGGAATCGGAACATATTTGCCTTCAAGCCAGCACTGTTCTTCAAATGTATGGGTCACTCCGAGTACATCTTTCAGTATATGCCAGCCGCCGTAGGGAGGGTCGCACCAGCGCGTATTATTTTCCACCGCGCATACCTGTATATGGCTGCCTGAAAAAAACAAAAGTTTCCGCGCCTCAGCCGGGTCCTGCTGCTTTAAATCCACCGTCACCATATTATGATTGACGGAATTCTGGACATAAAATTTGTACATCAATGTATGATAGCTGTACCATACATTTTCCGGGTTCGACATACTGCGGCCGTAACGCATCAGGGAATTAAGGGCGGTGCGGTCATAATGCCCGTGGGCGCCGCCGTGGGATCCGTATTTCAGTGTAACGGCGATCTGCTCGCCCGGCTGCCGCCCCTTTTTCTGCGAACGCAGCATCGCTACACCGGCGTTATCGGCAAACACGGATTTTGAAAACGATTCATGTCCAGAGGTGTTTTCAGGCAGTTCCGCCGCACCGAAGATTAAATCCCTTTGCAGCGGCTTTGATCTCCGCGCAATGTTCGCATAAGAAGCCTTGCCGTACATTGCATAAGCCAGATCATAACGGGGATCGATTTTAGAAAAAGCCGACAGTTTTGATTCGCCGGAGTCGCTCAGGCCGAAGCAGACACCGCGCCAATCCGCAAAAGCAACCAGACTGTCCCATTGCATTTCGATATTGCGGTAATTAAGGGTATTAGGCCCCCACACTTCACTGCAAAGACCGTCCTGCGTTTGAGCCGGCTGCGCCCTCGACAGTTTTCGCGAGTACACCGCCGGTACCTTGATATGCGCAAGTTCATAGCCCCATACTTCGCAGGATTTTGCCATCATGGTAAAAAGTCCTGCGGCCAGTAAGTTATAGCCGATGGACACTTCATACCACCAGCCGTCGCTGAATACCCCTGCCGCAAGATGCTCGGTAAAGCCCCCCGCACCGAAAAGGAAACGCTCCATAGCCTCGCGATCCTGCAAAACCTGGGCGGAAAATAAAGCCCCGGCAAGTTCGGCAAGGGTCCAGTTTGAGACATGGCCGCGGCCCATTTCAAAATCAATAAGCCCCATAAAACCTCGCAAGGTTGCTTCAATATTTTTGCGGTCATCGGCATTGATTGCAGTATGGTAAAACAATAAATCATAGGTCATGGCAATGCTTTTGAAGAATTCCCCTTCATGCACAAGCTGCTGATTGCAGGCCCGCTTTGTTTTAAGCCAGCCAGAGGAGGGATCGCATACATTTCGCAGCAGCGCTATTGCCTTTTCCGCGCAGCCATCATCGCCGTTGATTTTCCAGACAAGCGCCGCACGGTACGCCGTATGGGCAATATGCGTCAAATAGAGATAGGGCTTTTTACCGTCTATTTTTTCTATTACCAGTTCCCCCGCCTGCCTTTGGTATTCCGCAAAAAGTTCAGCCGCCCATGGAACAGAATTGATTTTTTCGCGCACCCTATCAAAATCGTCCTTTGTACCAAAAATATACGGATGTTCCGCCGTACATCCGGTAAACAGCGTTACTGTTTCCACATGACTGCCGCCGTTTGCCACGGCATGAATAATCTGCTTTTCGTAAGCGCCCCCGGTAATATCATGGGGCAGATGCACGGTAATGATGCAGCGGCGGCTTTCCCCCGGCTTCAGCGTAAAGGAAGGGGGCTCCATAACCGTTTTCATTGCTTCCCGTCCACGCAGCTCCTGAATCAGGGTTATGCTTTGTGTCTGCCCTCCGGTATTTAGCGCCGTTACCGGGTATTGCACGGAATTTCCCGCCTCTGCGTGAAGCGATAAAACCGGTGTATAGAGCAGTACCGCCGCTCTCCGTATCACACGGAAATTCAGCAGTGAAAAATGTGCCGCGTCAATGGCAGGGGATTGGCCTTCGGTACTAAGCGTTATGGTAAGGGCTTTGAAAAAGCGCCAGAGGGAAGATGCGCCGGATAGGCCCTCAAACTGAACAAGGGGAGCCGTCAGTAAACATCCTGAATCAGATGAAACAACCGCGTTCCAGTAACAGTATTCAACATTTTCAGGGCCCTCGGAAGCGGTAACCAGGGCGGCTTTCAGGGTAATAGTAAAAACGCCATTACCGGCAAGCTCCAGCTCAAAGCCCGTCCATGTCCGTAAATCAAGGGTTTCATCGGAACAGGAATCAAAACCGTGCTGATATATGCCTTTTCGATCCGAACGCGGAATGACCTCAAAAATTATGCCGTCCCGTAAATTTTCCCCACGCCGCGAAAAAAATGTTTCACCGTATTCATACACAATATCGTTTGCCATGGGATCAGCCTTTTACAGAACCTACTATAAGTCCTGAAACAAAGTATTTTTGCAAGAACGGATACAGCAGGATAATCGGGCCGATTGCCAGGGTAATTGCCGCCATGCGGAATGAATAGGTCGGCAGCGCACCGGCGGCAAACATAATATCGCTCGGCAGTGTTGACGCGTAATTTACCTGCCTGAGTATACGCATAATAAGGTATTGCAGGGTAAAAAGTTTTGAATCGGTTATATAGAGCAGCACCCGGTACCACTCATTCCAGTAACTGAGGGCGTAAAACAGGCTGATCGTTGCTATGCCGGGGGTGGAGATCGGAATAATAATGCGGAACAGTATGGACACTTCATTTGCGCCGTCAATGCGCGCCGACTCGGCGAGGGAATCGGGAATGCCGTTGAAAAAGTTACGCATTATCAAAATATTATAGGCGCTCAACATGCCGGGTAAAATCAATACCCAGATGCTATTCCTCATACCGAGATATTTTGATACAAGCAGATAAGTCGCCACAAGGCCGCCGTTAAACAGCATCGTAAAATACAGAAATAAAGAAATTTTCCCGCGCATTCTGAATGACTTAACAGACAGGGCATAAGCTATTGCGCTGGTAAACAGCATTGATAACACGGTTCCCACGCCCGTAACAAAAACAGTTACCCGGTATGCGTTTACTATGTCATTTGAACGCAGGGCCAGTTGATATGCGCTTATGGAAAACTTTTTCGGCCACATATTGTAGCCTTCCTTGAGCAGGGTTACTTCATCCGTAAAAGAAGAACCTACCACAAGAAAGAACGGTATAAGGCAGAGCCCGGCAAACACCGTAATAAAAAGATACGCCGTAATGCTTATCAGCCTGTCTCCGGCTGAAGTTTTAATTGTACTCATACGCCCCCCGTCAAAATAAAGCAGAATCAGAGTCAAGTTTACGGGCAAGCGCATTTGCCCCCATCACCATAATAAAACCCATAACAGACTGATAAAGGCCGATAGCCGATGACATCCCGATATTACTGGCTTCCATAAGCTGACGGTATACATAGGTATCGATAACATCGGTTGTGGGCAGCAGCATGGTATTATTGCCGATGATCGCAAAGATCATGCCGAAGTCGCCATTAAAGATACGGCCGACGCTCATGAGCAGCAGTATTACCGCTGTAGGGCGCAACATCGGCAGTGTTAAATGCCATATTGTCTGTGTCCGGGTTGCGCCGTCTATACGTGCGGCTTCAAACATCTCCTTGTCAAACCCGGTAATTGTCGCAAGGTATATGATCGAACCATAACCCGCGCCCTGCCATATACGGAGCGCCGTCAGCACGCCGGGCCAAATTTTTGCATTCTGATAAAACAGAACCGCTTCCGCGCCAAAGCTTGTCAGCACCCGGTTTATCAGCCCGCGATCTACCGTAAATAACGCCTCACAAAGCAGCGCAACCACTGTCCATGAAATAAAGTGGGGCAGAATAACGACGGATTGGGTTACCCGTTTATATAATCTTGTGTTGATTTCCGACAAGGAAAGCGCTATAATTATGGAAGTAATCATGGTAAAGCCGATAAATAAGGCGTTTAAGAACAACGTATTAAAGGTAACGCGGAGAAACGCTTCCGACTTGAAGAAAAACTCAAAATTTTTGAAAGCTATAAATTCGCTGCCAAGAATCCCCCTTGCGGGGCTGAATTTTTGAAACGCTATTATCAACCCCAAAAGCGGCACATAGGCGAACAGAACAAACCAAAGGATCGCCGGAGCGCTGAGCAAGATCAGGAATTTGTTTTTCTTTATGTCATAACGCAGATCTTCAAACAGTTTTTTGTGCGCCTTTAACGGAATGGTATTTTGTGACATATCGCCGCCTCCCTTTGAAAAAACACAACCGGCAGCATATCACTGCCGGTTGCGAGTAACCGCTATTTTTGCGAATCCAAATGCGCCTGTATCTGTCTTGCAAGTTCATCCTGAATGGTCTGTAGTCCCGCCTTGTAACATTCGGCAATATTTGTGTTCATCATTTCTTTTGCCGATCTGAAAGTACGTGTGCCGTCACTGAGTATACCGTGCAGTTTGGTAACGGCGACCTTATCGGATACCGCTTTAACCTGCGCTACAACGGATGCAATGTTGACATCAGATCCGTCAAACGAAGAATAACCGACAATGGCCGGAAGAATATACGAAGTGTCTTTCCGCTCGTAGTCACGGTATTCACGGTTTTTTCCGACGATATATTCGGAATAGGTGACATAGTTCGGATTCCAGGTGAGAGCATAACCCGGCCATACCGCCGGATATGTGGTAATGGCCTTAAAGGTTCCGTTGCTGTTTATGCTGTAATCCTTGCCCTGAATGCCAAGCTCAAACAGGTCGTGGTTTTCTTTGGAAGTAAACAGCCAGTCGAGAAAGCGCATAACGGCGTCTTTCTTTTTTGAACTTTCCGGAACAGCCAAACCGTTATTTGCAGCCAATGAACTCGTTATTGAACCGGGCTGCATGTTGCGGATATTTCCGTTATATACAAAATCACCCAGAACAGCTTCGGGAGAATAATCGGGCAGTATACGCAGAATGGTCTCCACATCATCGAGTGTGCCGATATAAGAAGCCGCCTGACCAACATTGAACGGACTGGCTGCGTCAAGAACCGCTAAAGAATCCGGGCTGATATAACCTTTTTTGTTCCATTCGGCAAATACTTCTAAACGATCCATCGCAACATCCCGGTTCCATGGAGCCGGAAAGTCCTTAAACGCCGCATCCCCTGCGCCTTCCGGTGCAATCGCAACGAGTTTGCCATCCTTGACATAGGTCGAAAAATTTACCCCCGCCACAGCAAAACCCGTGAGGCCCGCCGCAGCCCGGTTGGGAAAATTATCGGCGAAAGTATCCATCTGGTAAAACCCGCGGGTGTTAGTCGCCGCATAGGGCAGGATACCCTGCGCCTTGGCGGCTGCCCAGTAGCGTTCCAGTTTAGCATAACTGTCGATTTGTCCGATGCCCCATTTATCCGCCCAATCCTGCCGGTAATGTACCGAGGGAACGCCGCTGCCGTAAGCACGGTACAGCGGTATGTAACACATCCTGCCGTACCATAAATTAGCTTCCATCACGGAAGGCAAAAACGCCTTTTTCAACCCCGGATACGCATCATTGTTGAAGTACGGCCGGAGGTCGGCATAATACTTATCCGCCGCGAGCAGGCGCAGGCGTAACCACGTAGCGTCAAAGACAAGGTCATAATCGGTGCCCGACGTTATTTCCAGATTGAGCTTATCCCTGTAGTCGGAAGGCTCAACAAAGGTAATATCAAGGGCGATGTTCAGTGTATCTTTTGTGCGCCGCAAATATTCCTGATAAACAGCGTCAAACCCGTCGGTCTTGGGCCCTCTAAACAAAACCTTAATGGTTGTCCCCCCTGAGGAATTTGTAGCTTCCTTGCTTCCCCCTGCGTAGATAGCGCCCGCCGCGAGAATGCATAATGCAATAATCAAAAACATCTTTTTCATGTAATGCCTCCTAAAAGCGGGTATTACTTCCGCGAATCCAGATTTGCCTGTATCTGCCTTGCAAGCTCATCCTGAATGATCTGCAGCCCTGCCTTGTAACATTCGGCAATATTTGTGTTCATCATTTCCTTTGCGGAGCTGAAAGTGCGTGTGCCGTCGCTGAGTATACCGTGCAGCTTGGTAAGGGCAACCTTGTCAGATACCGCTTTTACCTGTGCAACGGTGGATGCAATTTTGACATCAGACTGGTCAAACGAAAATCCAACAACGGGCTGGAGGGCAAAGGAAGTATCTTTCCGTTCATAATCGCGGTATTCACGGTTTTTACCGGTAATATATTCGGAATAGGTAACATAGTTCGGGTTCCAGGTAAAACCATAGCCGGGCCATGCCGCAGGATAGGTGGTGATGGCCTTAAAGGTTCCGTCGCTGTTTATACTGTAATCCTTGCCCTGAATGCCAAGCTCAAACAGATCGTGGTTTTCTTTGGAAGCAAACAGCCAGTCCATAAAACGCATAACAGCGTCTTTCTTTTTTGAACTTTCCGGAACAGCCAGGCCGTTATTTCCTGCCAATGTACTTGGTATTGAACCGGGCCGCATATTGCGGATATTTTCATCGTAAATAAAATCGCCCAGAACAGCTTCGGGGGAATAATCGGGCATTGTACGCAGGATGGTCTCCACATCATCAAGTGTACCGATATAAGAAGCCGCCTGACCAACAAAGAACGGAGTGGCCGCGTCACGAACGGTTAAAGAATCCGGACTACTATAACCCTTTTTGGTCCATTCTGCAAACTTTTCAAAACGATCCACCGCAAAGTCCCGGTTCCAGGGCGCCGGGAAATCCTTAAACGCCGCATCCCCTGCGCCCTGGGGCGCCACCGCGACAAGTTTACCGTCCTTGACATAGACCATAAAGTCTACGCCCGCAATTCCCCAATTCTGGATACCCGCTTGTGCCGAGCCGGGGAAAAAACCGGCAACCGTGTACATCTGGAAAAATCCGCGCGGACTGGTATTTTCAATCGGAAGAATGCCCTGCGCCTTGGCTGCTGCCCAGTATCGTTCCAGTTTAGCATAACTGTCGATTTGCCCGATACCCCATTTATCCGCCCAATCTTGCCGGTAATGCACCGAAGGAACGCCGTTACCGTAAGCGCGGTACAGCGGTATGTAACACATCCTGCCGAACCATAAATTACTTTCCATTACAGAAGGCAGAAACGCCTTTTTCAATCCAGGGTATGCGTCATTGTTGAAGTACGGCCGCAGGTCGGCATAATACTTATCCGCCGTGAGCACAGGCAGACGTACCCAGGAAGCGTCAAAGACAAGGTCATAATCACTGCCCGACGTTATTTCCAGATTGAGTTTATCCTTGTAGTCGGCATGCTCAACAAAGGTAATATCAAGGGCGATGTTCAGTGTATCCTTTGTACGCCGCAGGTATTCCTGGTAGACAGCGTCAAAGCCATCGGTCTTTGGCCCCTTATACAAAACCTTAATGGTTGTCCCGCCTGAGGAATTTGTAGTTTCCTTGCTTCCGCCCGCATAGGTAGCGCCCGCCGCGAGAACGCATAATGCAATAATCAAAAACATCTTTTTCATGTAGTGCCTCCATATTTGATTAGTGTAAGGGCACAAAAAACAAGCTGTATGCAGGTAAGGTTTAGAAAAATGTGGGTAATTTTTAGATCCTGTGCAGGGGGAAAGCAAATTCTCTGAAGTTCTGTTTATATCTAAAGAAAACCAACCTTTTTCTAAAAAATAGGTACTTCCGGTTCTAAAAATCAGATGTATCATGGGGAAGTGAATCGGTCTTTACCGGGCTTAGACTTGTCAGGACAACCAAAGGATTGGTTTATGATGAAACTTGCGCTGCTGCAGGAAAAACAAAACCGGCTGTATGACTTCTCCTGCGGGGAAACATTACTGTTTGATGAAGTTCATGCGTTACAGAATCAAATGATTGAACAGAATTTTTCCCTCATGGAGGAAGCGTCGGCAAGCGCCGAATTCCTGGTAACTTCCGAGGCGATAAACTTCCCCGGACCGCCTGAACGGCTGAATTTTTCCCCCTGGGAATTACTTGTTGGGGAATATGATGTATTGAACAGGCGCTTGTCTCAATTTGCGACAGACAAGGGGATTTGGCTTGCGGCGGGGGTATACCGCCCATTGCCTGACAGGACCATACGCAACTCGCTTTTGATAATCAACCGGCAGGGGGAGACGGTACTCGCCTATGATAAAATCCATCTGGCGGGGAGTGAAAAGAAAAACCTTATACCCGGCAATACCTTTGGCTGTTTTGATTCTGAATTTGGAAAGATCGGCCTTTGTATCTGCTGGGACATGCAGTTTCCTGAGGTGTGTAGAATATTAACCTTACAGGGCGCGGCCCTTGTTATCTGTCCTACCTGGGGCTGGGAAGCAATTTACGCCAATGCACGGGCCTATGAAAACGGCATCCACGTTGCGGGCGCAATGGCGGTTCCCTTTAATGGGCCGATACAGGGGCTGCGGAGCCCCAGCAGTGTAATTGATCCTGAAGGCGGTGTTCTTGCCATGGCCGGTACAGAAAGCGCGGAGATCCTCTATTGCGATATTGATCTGCACAGGGAATGGGACATACACAAGATTCGCATGGAAGACCGCCGGCCTGAACTGTATCAACAAATAAGGGGTGTAATATGAGTACTGCATTATGTGAAGGAGTTTGGCGTTGCACCTTTGGCGCAGCCGAAAACGCAAGCCCTGTCCGTTTTTTTGGAAAGTATGACGCGGCGGCGCTTGAAGACGGAGGCGCCCTGCTCCCCTTTAAGCACGAACATATTACATGGCGGCTTACACAGCGCGGCTGTGTTATTGAACTCCCCATGAAAAACGATGAGGATTTCTACGGATTCGGGCTGCAATTCCATTCAATAAACCACAGGGGCCGCCGCCGTTTTATGAAGGTTAACAGCGACCCGGTAACCGATACCGGGGAAAGCCACGCCCCGGTTCCCTTTTATGTCTCATCTGCGGGATACGGGGTGCTGGTGGACACCTTTCGGTATGTTACTTTTTTTCTTGGCACAAACGGCGCAAAGGGTTCATCAAAAAATATTGCAAAACCGGTTAAGGTTCATGAGGAATTCTCGGAGCAGGCGCTCTATGCGCTGAAGCAGGCCCGTAATGAACGGCGTGTTCTTATTGAAACGCCGAACTGCAAAGGGGTGGATCTCTACTTCTTTGAGGGGCCTTCAATGCTGGATGCGGTGCGGCGGTACAACCTTTTTTCGGGCGGCGGCTGCCTGCCGCCTTTGTGGGGGCTTGGAAACTGGTACCGGGCGTACGGCGGTTCGGATCAACAGCATGTACTCAAAATGGCGGAGGACTTCCGCAGGGACAGTATTCCTGTTGATGTGATCGGCCTGGAACCGGGCTGGCATTCCCACAGTTATTCCTGTACCTATGCCTGGAATAAAAGTCTCTTCCCCGAACCGGACGCATTGCTGGGTACACTTAAACAGCAAAACTATCATGTAAATTTATGGGAGCACGTGTTTGTCCATCCATTATCTGAACTGTACGGACAATTGGAATCATCCGCCGGGGATTATGAAGTGTGGGGCGGCCTGGTGCCTGACCTTGCGGATAAAAAGGCGGGGGATATTTTCAGCGAATTTCACGGTAAAAATTTTATTGACCACGGTGTCTCCGGTTTTAAAGCCGACGAGTGTGATAATTCTGACTTTAACAAATCAAACTGGTCCTTCCCGGATCTTTCATCATTCCCGTCGGGGCTTGACGGCGAGCAAATGCACAGCGCCCTGGGTATGCTCTATCAGCGGACCATAGAAAAAGCCTTCCGGGATCGGGGGCTTCGTACTTTGGGGCAGGTCCGTTCTTCTTGGGCGCTTGCTGCGGGCAGTCCCTTTGTACTGTACAGTGATCTCTACGATCACCGGCAGTTTATCCGCGCACTGGTTAATTCGGGTTTTTCCGGTTTACTGTGGTCCCCGGAAGTGCGCTCCTGTAAGGATACCGAGGACTTTATCCGTAGGCTCCAAAGCGTTGTTTTTTCGCCCCAATCCCTGCTTAACTGCTGGCGAATACCAAACCCGCCCTGGTATCAGGTGGATATAGAGAAAAATCTTGCGGGAGAAAGGATGGACGAAAGCGGAGAAATCACCGCCATTGCCGCCTCCCTGCTCAAGCTGCGGATGAAGCTGCTTCCATATCTTTATACTGCGTTCCGGCGCTATCATACCGAAGGTCTGCCGCCGGTACGCGCCCTGGTTCTTGACTACCCAAAGGACGGACGCACCCATTCCATAGATGATCAGTATATACTGGGGGACAGCCTCCTTGTTGCGCCGGTATTTTGGGGACAGAATTCCCGCACAGTATTTCTGCCCGAAGGCGATTGGTACGACTTCTGGACCCATGAAAAAATTAACGGCGGGCGGGCTATAAGCTATGATGCCCCGCTTGATAGAATACCTGTTTTTATAAAATCAGGTTCAATACTGCCGCTGGCTGAGCCGGTACAATACGTTGATGCAGAGACGCTCTTTAGTATGACCATATTTTGTTTCGGCGTCGGGGGGAAAAATTTTACCCTCTATGAAGATGACGGTACGAGTCTTGCTTATGAAGAAGGAAAGTACAACACCGTGGTTCTTTCCGCTGGCGCTTCCGGGGGAAATTCAGGAAAAGGCGCCGTTTCAAGAACCGGAACGGAAAAGCCCCGTTACAATATCCGGGAGTGGAAATATATCGTATGAACAGGGTGCTGGTTAAAACGGGCGGCGATATTGAAGACACGGTAAAGGACACCGCCTCAGTACAAGCGGCTATTGATTCCTGCGGTAACTCAGGCGGCGGAACGGTGGTACTTGAAGACGGGCGGTTCCTATGCGGAACCCTGTATCTGCGTTCAGGGGTAGAACTGCATATCGGCGCATCAGCCGTACTTATGGCCTCAGGTGATATTGCCGATTATCCCGATGATACCCATTATAACCGTTATATCAACGAAACTGAAATGGACCGGTGTTTTATATACGCCGAAGATGCGGAAAATATCGCCCTTACCGGAACCGGGATCATTGACGGGAACGCCGGATGTTTTCCCAATCAGGGCAGCATATACCGCCCCATGATGATACGGTTTCTGCGCTGCCGTCATGTACGTTTGGAAAATCTGCGGCTCCATAACGCCGCGGCCTGGACCGCCGCTATTCTTGACAGTGAAAATATCCGTATAAGCGGACTCGATATTCTCAATTCAAAACAGTATAACGGCGATGCTTTGGATTTTGACGGCTGCCGTGATGTTTTTGTGTCCCGCTGCCGCATGAACGGCACCGATGACAACCTGTGCCTTCAGGCAAGCAGCAGGAAATACCCGATAGAAAACGTGCATATTTCGGACTGTCTTTTTACCTCAACGTGCGCAGGCATCCGCATCGGGCTCAAGTCGATAGGGGATATACGTAATGTGGTGATTTCCAATTGCAGCTTCCGTAATGTTTGGCGGGAAGGGGTAAAGATAGAATCCAGCGAGGGCGGCACCATCACCGATATTTCCATTAGCAATGTGGTAATGCACAATGTAAGGAAGCCCCTGTTTATCCTGCTTAATAACCGCCTGGACAGGATCGGTTCTTCTGTCGGCCTTAAGGAGATACCGCCTATCGGGCGGCTTGAGCGCGTTCAGGTTTGCTCGCTTATTGCCGCCGATGACCGGGAAATGGAGCGTACCCACCTGCGCTTTGGCGCCGATGTTATGGGCAGCCCCCGGTTCGCCGGTATCCGTGTGGATGCTGCGGCGGATCATCCCATCAAGCAGTTGATCCTGCGGGATATCATGTATACCGTTATTGGCGGAGTGGCTGCTGCGGATATCCCCGGTGAATATCCTGTTGTGGTGGATATAAGATTGCCCCATGAGGGCCCGGTTTCCGAAAATTACTATCCCGATTGGAGCCGCACGGCCTTTGTGGATATTCGTAATGTAAAGGAATTGGTATTGGATACGATTCAACTGCACAAGCTCCGGCCTGATGATCGTCCGCCCATCCTTACGGAAGGCTGCACCGGCCGGTTTCAGGATGGGGTACGATTACTGGAATACTAACCGGCGTTTTCACCGCTTTTCGCCTCATCCCAGAATTTATCCATCACGCTTAAATTTCCCTGCTTCATTTCCTGGTTGGTCTCTTTCATACGCTTTTCTACGTGCTTAAAGCGGTTCTCAAATTTGACATTGGTCCGCTGTAAGGCCACCGATGGTTCCACATGCAGGAAACGGCAGAGGTTCACCACGGAAAAGAGGAGATCACCCAACTCGCCTTCAATCGCTTCTTTGGCGGAATCTGATTTGGCCTCAACAGTATTACTATTCTTCGCAGTATTACTGTGTGATAATGCATCTTGCACTTCGCCAAGTTCTTCCTCAATTTTACCGATCACGTCCTTTATTTCCGGCCAGTCGAAACCGGCCTTGGCGGCCTTCTTTTGCAGTTTATAAGAGCGGTCCAGGGGCGGCAGCCCGCGGGACACTTCGTCAAGGATAGAGTCCTTGGGTTTGCGGCCCTCCTGCTCTACCTTGATCTTTGCCCAGTTGTCGAGGACTTCCGCGCTGTCCCGTACCTTTACATCACCAAACACATGAGGATGACGGCGGATCAGTTTTTCGGAAACTCCCTTGAGGGCATCGGCAACGGTGAAGGAGCCTTCCTGTTCGTGCATGTAGGCAAGCATGGTGACAAGCAGAAAAACATCACCCAATTCTTCCCGGATATGGGCGGGATCTTTTTGATCGATGGCCTCCACGCACTCATAGGTTTCCTCGATAAGGTCACCCCGAAGGCTCACGGCAGTCTGTTCCCGATCCCAGGGGCAGCCGTCGGGGGCGCGGAGCCGGGCAACAATATCGTATAACTTTGCAAATGCTTCCTGGGTTTCATTTATCATGATTAAAGTTTGACGATAATATTAATTTATTTCAAGCCTGTCCAAAAGGATAATTAACTCTCTACCCTTCTCCAAGTCCATTTTCTTGAATAAAAAACAGTTTAGGCGGCGCATAAAGTCCGTAGGGATGCAGATTATACCCGTCAATATGTTCGACCCCTAATGTACGAAAGGAAGCGTCATTGGTATTCTGCACCTTGCCCTGGGCTGCATGGAAGGGCCCCAGTAAATTTCTCATGCCCCCCGCAAGTTCCAGGGATATGCGGTTTTCTTTTCCTGGCAGAAGGGCTTCGGTATATCTACAGCGGCGGCGGCTTTCCATGGAATGTAATAGGAATGTCCATTTACCTCCAGGACTATCGTTGTTGCGGTGAATTGTTCCAGTTTTAAGATGATCCGGGCCTTTCCGTCATAGGTGTGAAGAAAATGGACTTGGAGAAGGGTAGAGAGTTAATTATCCTTTTGGACAGGCTTGAAATAAATTAATATTATCGTCAAACTTTAATCATGATAAATGAAACCCAGGAAGCATTTGCAAAGTTATAC
>BNUT01000044.1 GCA_025997555.1 Spirochaetia bacterium | reverse complement strand
TATGGGGCATGAGCTTGGGCATATAAAAAGCAGGCATATGAAATATAATCTATTGCAAATGGCGCTTCCCTATATAAAAAATTTAATTCCGGGGATCGGTGGATTATTAACAGAAGGGGCGATGATATTATTATACAGATTTAACCGAATAGCTGAATTAACTGCCGACCGGGCAGGTTTGTTGGCCTGTCAGAATATTGATGTTATCACCACCAAATTTATAAAACAATCCGGTTATCCCGTTTCATATTATGACACAATCAATACTGCTGAATTTGCAAAACAATATAATGATTTTCAGGAAATTAATGAAAAGGCTTTTACAAAATTGGTTAATACTTTAACAATGCTTCATGCAACACATCCGTGGACCGTAAACAGGGCAAAAGAAATAAACAGTTGGTATGCTTCCGGAGAATACGACGAAATATTATCAAGAAGAATCAAACTAATTGGAAAATAGCAGAAGCATACACTACCCCGGTTAAGCGATCTGCTCTCATAACCCATAGGCTTTTATCTTGTTTAAAATTGTCTTTCTGCTCAATCCCAGCAGTTCCGCAGCCTTGGTGCGATTGTCCCCGCAGCGGGACAATGCGTCAATGATGGCCTTCTTTTCAAGCGCCTCCATTGACAAAGAGCCTGCAGCAGGGCCGGCTTCTGCCGACAGTGATTTTGCGCTGGCTACGGGCTGCGGTTTTTGCGCCGGGACAACCGGTATGGCCTTCTGACTTTCGTGCAGATCAACATCCTCCGCGCGGATGATGTTTCCTTCACAGTAAATCAGCGCACGCTCAAGAATGTTTTCCAGTTCGCGGATGTTGCCGGGGAAGGAATAGGCGGAAAGTTTTTGCAGCGCCCCTTCGTCCAGGGTAAATGCGCCGGATCGGGAAGATCGCCTGGCAAGGATATGGGCGGCAAGGAGGGGGATGTCTGCGGGGCGTTCCCGCAGCGGAGGAAGGCTTATCCGCAGCACGTTGAGGCGGTAGTAGAGATCCTCCCGGAAGCGGCCCTCCCGCACCAGGGTTTCCAGGCTCTGATTGGTGGCGGAGATGATCCGGGCATTGATGGGAATGTCGCTGACGCCCCCGAGCCGCCGCACCTTCCGTTCCTGTAAGACCCGCAGGAGTTTTACCTGGAGGGGCATGGGCATCTCGCCGATTTCATCGAGGAAGAGGCAGCCCCTTCCGGCAAGTTCAAAGAGTCCCTGTTTGCGGGCGGCGGCCCCGGTAAAGCTGCCCTTCTCGTGGCCAAAGAGCTCACTCTCCATAAGCCCCTCGTGGATGCCGCCGATGTTCACCGCCACAAAAGGTTCGTCACGATCCGCACTGCGGGCGTGGATTTCCCGTGCGGCAACTTCCTTCCCGGTACCGCTCTCCCCGGTAATAAGCACCGTCACATCCGAAGCGGCAATTTTGTCTATTTGAATAGACAATTTTTGCATCTCCGGAGTATCCCCCACCTGCATGGTCCCGTTGGCGGTACGGCGATCCGCTTCGATCACATTTTCCCGGCGCTTGTTTTCCACCAGGGATCGGAGCCGTATCACCAACTCTGCGGGATCGAAGGGCTTTACGAGGTAATCCTTTGCTCCGGTCTTTAAGGCATCAACAGCATCACTGATTTCACCATGGGCGGAGATCATGATCGCCGGGGCGGGGATACCCTGTTTCAGCATCCATTCCAAAACCCCCTGCCCGCTTATTCCCGGCAGCTTGAGGTCCAAAATCACCGCATCAAAACTTTCACCTTCAAGCTGTTTCAACGCCACTTCGCCGCTTTCCGCCTCCACCGAATCGATCCCTTCAAGGCTCAAGTATTTTTTCAGCGATCCGCGAATGTTCTTTTCATCATCCACAATTAATATGCGCATTTATTTATCCTCACTAAATATCAGCTCTGCGGCCGCACCGCCGCCGTCCCGGTTTTTCAGTTCGATGGAACCGCCTGCGGCTTCAACAAAACGTTTACTGATCGAAAGGCCGATTCCGGTGCCGGTACTCTTGCTGGTAAAAAACGGATCGAAGACCCGTTTCAAATCAGCTTCACCAATACCCTTGCCCCGATCAACAACGCTGATAGTAATACTGTTACGGCCCGCATTCCTGATAATTGACGCACCGATTTCTTCCGGCGCCCCCCCTGCTTCCAGGGCATTGCGGATCAGGTTTTCAAAAACTGAACGAATCCGGTCCGCATCGGCAAGAATCATACCGTCACGGATTGAATCATCGCTGATGATATTTCTGCCGCAGATCCGCTGCGAAACTTCCGCCAGCGCATCATAAACATTAACTTTTGTCCGGTTCCCCGCAGCATCCCGCAGAAAATCGTTCACCCGGTACACCAATGCAGAAATCCGGTCAACTTCTTCATTGATCCGGTTAATTTCATCCCCGACATTTTCACCATCCAGTTTTTGCAGTATGCCGGTCTGGAGCCGGATCGAAAGGAGGGGATTTTTGATCTCGTGGGCCAGGGTACTCGCTGCAGTTCCAAGAACCACAAGATTTTTCTGCGCCTCGATCCGTTCACCGTATTCCCGGTTGCGGAGGTACAGGTGGCGGATATAAAAAACCAGGGCCAGCAGAATCAGTTCAATAAAAGGAAAGAGGATAGCCGTCACCATATTGGTACGCCAATATGCGGGATGTGAAATATCAATGTAAAACCAGGAGCTCCCTGCCAGTGTATTGTAGAAAGGATTATTTTCACGGAGCGGGTTATTCTGCCTTGACGGATTATTATTACGTCCGCGGTTTCGGTTGTTTGCGTCATTGGAGGGCAAATTATTTTGCGGAAGCGCGAATATCCGGTCAGCATGGATCACAAACTTTATCCGGTTACCCTTTTGGTCAGGAATGGTAAACCTGCCGAAACGATCACGGGAAGTACTTTCATCCAGCAGATCCTCGTCAAAAACCTGGGGCGATTGTCCCCAGCGGTAGATCGGGGCAAGATTTTTATCATAAATGGCGAAACCAAGTATCCGTTCCGCCAACACGGAGTTTGCCGCAATGGCGGAACCGAAATCGTCAAATTCCCGCTGGCTGGTAAAAAGCACGTTAAGTATCTGCTCGTTGTCGTTATCCCGGATAAGCCGCGCCCGGTCCCGCTGTCCCCAGAGGACAAAGATCGTGAGCGCGGAAAGCAGAGCCCAGCCGAGAAAGGCGGCGATCCAGGATGCTGTCCGTTGCTCAATCTTCACCATTAACCCCTTATTAGTGCGGCGACTGCCGCACTGTTAAATCGAAGCGCAACGAAGTTGCGCATAACCCCTCTTCTATGTTACCGGATACTCGCGGATAATAACAGACCAATTAACTCATCTTCCTCTGCAAAGGACCAGGCAAAGGGTATTTTCACTATCGTCTCCTATTAATAATAAGCAGAAATTGTGCCAAGTGGATTATCGCAAAATTCACCCCCAAAATAGCCGGGAACTGTAAAAAAACTACCCATTTTAAGCCGGAATATGTATTTTTTACCCAGTAAATGGCCTTGCAGGAATGAGGATTTCCTGATATGATAAGATTCAAGTTTAACTTTTGAGACTATTTACAAGGAGTTATGATGAGTGTACGTGCAACGGAAAGATTGGTCGGAGATGTGGTTATTGCATCGGGGCTTTCAAACAGCCCGAAAATGGTGGCGCAGTCGGTGGATATAGACGCCAAACTGGTTACCACCGTTTGGTTTTCTGATGCCCACGAAAGCCAGATTGCGGTATTCCCCGCCGGCGCCCTTGACCGGTTTGAAGCCCCGGCCGCTTCTGCCAAGAAATCGGCAGGAAAGGCCGACGCCGGAAAAAAACCCGGCCGCAAAGCGAAGTAGGGCATAAAAAGTCCCGCCTTTTTAAAGGACGGGACTTTTTTCATAAGAGAGTCGGCTTGCCGGCCTTTGGTTCAACCGCTATTGGGCCTACAGCTATTGGCTGTAAAGCCGCCGCTTCTACCAGCTTCAACTTCCTTACCAGCGCCACCCCTCCGCAGGCAGAAAGAATATCCCCTGCGGCAATAAAAAGAAGGCTCCCTCCCACAATCCAAATAAAGGATTCGGGATCGTTTATAAAAAACGCATTAATAATCCGTTCCCACGAAAAAACGCACCATCCCAGCGCAGAAACCGCCGAAATCACCTTCCCCGCCGTATAAAGGGGCACATACGCCCCATATCGATGGGGGTCCAGCCGCACAAACAGGGCCATCAGCAGAAAAAGCACATTCGCCACCCCATACACCAGAACAG
This sequence comes from Spirochaetia bacterium, assembly GCA_025997555.1. GTDB lineage: Bacteria > Spirochaetota > Spirochaetia > Treponematales > Breznakiellaceae > BNUT01. The sequence continues at coordinate 11,744 of BNUT01000044.1, read as the reverse complement.
GAAACACCACCCCCTCCTCTGCCGGCGCCGCCCGGCCAATTACCCAGACCAGCGCAGCCAAACGGACGAGCTCATATACAAAAAGAACCCCCCGCAGGGGCCGATATATTCCCATATCAAAAATCTAAGGGTATGCGGGGGGAGGGTCAAGGGGGACATCACGACAAAGGCATGAAGAATTTCAACCGTGGATTTACGCTATTTTTCAGGAAATCAACAACCTCGCCCTAAAGGACGAGGTATGTAGTTCTCGTAAGGTGGTTATATTCAGGGGCCTAATACCTTTTAACCGCCCCAAGGGGCGGGGTATTAGACCCCTTCAAACGGAATAAAGGAAATACCGGGGGACAACGAGATACGGATGCTGCTGGACCGCATTGAACCGCAGGAAATGAGCGGCGTATTCGGGGGAATGCTGAAAGAACTCGATGGGCGGGGCGGGCTTGAGCAGTTTCGGGTGCTGGACGATGGGGTACTCCTGGCATTGGACGGGAGTGAGAAACAGGACTGCGAGCAGAACGCCGCGAAACGGTTGAAAACGCTCTTCTGGACACCGTAAGCTTCGAGCAATGGGACGCGCGTTCAGGGCATCATATTATATACACCTATCGATGGGTTTCTGATGTGGGAATGCGGGACACCGCGACGCGCTTCACGTGAATTACCTTGAAATGGAGATACGGCGCCGGGAAACGGGAAAAATAACCTGTAAAAACAGTTGGGTAACGGACAAACCGGTTACCCAAAAAAACGCGGTGCACCTGGCGGCGTGCGCCCGGGCCCGGTGGAAGATAGAGAACGAGCATAACTCGGCAACTGCGTTGCCGCACGTCTTAAAAAACCACGGCTACAATCTTGAGCACAACTTTGGACACGGGAACCGCCATGCCAGCGAGATTTTTTGTCTTTTGAACCTGTTCGTGTTTTTGATACACGGTATTGAGGCGCTGACCCACGAGGATTATATAAACGCCCGAGCCAAGGCCGGCCGGAGGGATGAGTTTTTTAACAAACTCAGGGTTGTCCTTGAGTATTTCCGAGCTTGTAAATATTTCTGTGTAAACAGCCGCATCATAGGGGGAGGCGGTCCCCATAGATGATAGCGAATTGATTGAGAGCAGCGCCCCAATCCCGTATCGGCATTGTCCATTTTTTAGAGATCCTTTGCAAGGCCATATATATTAACTTCATAGCTGCCTCATCATTCGGGAAGGACTGCCGGTTCTTAATCACCTTCTGAATCGTGTAATTAACCGATTCGATAGCATTGGTGGTGTATATCGCCTTCCTGATCTCAGGAGAAAACTTCAGGTAGGGGATAACCTCCGTCCAGCGACTCCGCCAGGATTTGGAAATCATGGGATATTTTTCATCCCAGACTGTGGCAAAATCTTCCAGTGCGGCAGCGGCCAGTTCCTCCGAGGGAGCCAGATAGATTTTCTTGAGGTCCGCCGTAACCGCCTTGCGGTCCTTGAAGGGAACGTACTTTACCGAATTCCTGACCATGTGGACGATACACAGCTGGACTTCGGCCTGGGGGAATACGGCGGTGATGGCTTCCGGGAACCCGGTCAGCCCGTCAACCGCCGCGATGAGCGTGTCCTGCAGGCCGCGAGTTTTCAACTCGTTCATAATGCCCATCCATCAGAAACGAAGTTTCTGCACTTGGCCCCTTCATTCTGCTCAATCCACATACCTAAAAGCTCTTTCTGGCCGTCTAACCGTATCGCCAGAGCCAAATAGACTGACTTTTTAACCACCTGCGGACCTTCCCGTACGTTTATCCGCAGGGCGTCAAAAAACAGCACCGGGTACACCGGCTCCAGTGCCCGGCCGCGCCACTCGGTGAGCAGGTCCTTCACTTCGTCAGTGACCCGGCTGATCAGTTCCGGGGAGACGTCCACATTGTAGATTTCTTTCAGGTGTTCCTGTATCTGCCGGGTGGTCAACCCCAGGGCATACATCGACAGGATCTTGTCATCGAATCCCCGCCACTCCCGCTGGTGTTTCCGGATGATCTGCGGCTCGAAGACGCCTTCCCGGTCACGGGGAACTTCGATGTCCATCGGCCCCTGGTCACTCCTCAGCCGTTTCGCGGTTTTCCCGTTCCGCCGGTTGGTCGTCTCCTTCTCTACCGGGTCATGCTTCTCATACCCCAGCTGTTCGGTCAGCTCCGCTTCCATTGCCCGCTCTATCAGGGCTTTGCTTAATTGCTTGATGATCCCGTCCTGGCCGAACATATCATCCGGCCCCCGGTAATCTTTCAACAGTTCATCCAGCGTTTCTTTCGAAAAGGCCATACTTGCTCCTTCCGGTAGTATTGCCGTTTACACATTATTTTTTACAGGCTCAATACGGTTTGATATCTGATCAAGATACACCTCAAATATTTTTTTAACCTTTTATATTAATGGAAAATAACGCCGTATTTCTTTCGCATAGCGTATGTTATGTGCAGTTGGGGCGTACCCCATTCTTTATTCTGTTAATTTTCTATTATGTTTGTATCTTTTAATATATTTATCCAATCTCTATGACCATACAAAAAACGTACTATATTTATTTGCTTTTCTTCAACTATATAAAACATCATATAATTTTTTACCATTGTAAATCTAAATCCCAATGAGGCCAAATATCCATTGGGTACTACTGGAAAAATAAATGGTGTATCCCTTATTGTTTTATATGTTTTTTTGATTTCATCTTTTAATCTTCCTGCGGCAACGGGCGCTTGCAATGTTTGTCTAATATAATTTACAGAAGATTTTACATCTTCCCTGAATGTTTTACCAAATACTAATTTGTACATAATTTATCCTACATTAAATCCAAACTTCTATCCATTTCCTCTTCAGTTAATATATTACCATTTTTTATATCATTAATGCCGTCTTCCAATAATTTATATAATTCCCTTCTGCCGGTGATTTCTTCATATGTTTCTATACTCATCACAGCCAGATCCCCTGCACCATTTTTGGTTATAAATACCGGTTCCCTATATTTATGGCAGAATTCCGAAATTTCACTATATGCGTTCCTTAAATCAGCACTTTTCCGTATAGTCGGCATACGTATACCCTCCAATCGAATCTTATGACTTAATTATATCTATATTTTGATATATTGTCAAGTAATTTTTTTGAATTTTTATATATTTTTCAACAAATTTTAGCCCCAATTGCACATAGCGTATGTTAGGCGAAATGCCAGTAAGATAATGTAAAAAATATATATTGACAAAATATAAATAATAAGTTATAATAAGTGTTATATTTATTGGAGGTGTATATGAAAAAAAATAGAGTTTTCTTTAAAGTTTTGGTTGTTTTTTTGATTATTTTAGTATTTTTGTTGGTATATTGTTTTAATAATATTTATTCCCAAGATTTGAATAGACCTAATAATCTAAGCACAATGGATTTATTACTGTCAGAAAATTATGGTTATGATTATTTTGGCAGAACATTGTATGAAGAAAGGGTAAGTCGTTATGATCAATCTAAGATATATTTTTTTGAAGCATTAAGGCAATATGAGCGAAGCAATTTTATTGATGCGATTTCGCAACTTGAAGAGGCTATACAGCTTTGTCCCCAGGGAATATATTACTATCATTATGGCGTTTGTTTAATGGATGTACAAAATTATCAAAACAGCAGGAAAGCCTTTTTGAAAGCATTACAATTTTTTGGTTATTGGGATCCATTTTATGAAGCCTTTCAATCCGGTCGAAATCCTTTCTATACTTTTGATAATAATGGTGCTCCAAGGGAAAAGTATTTTACATACTATAATCTTGCATGTGTACATTCAATTGAAAACAATCTAAATACTTCTTTTGATTATTTAAAAGAAGCATTGGAATATGGTTATCCATATATTAACCATTTATACAATGACGAAGATTTAGAAAATTTACTTGATTCTTCTCAAGATATAAAAAATCAAATTCAAACGATATATAATAATGGTTTTGTGAATAATTTTTCAGGAAAATCTTATTATTATGGTAGAGCCAGTAATATCGATGATTATTATTTTGTAGATAATACAAACATATTTGTAGAATCAAATAGAGATTTTGATCATATTCGTTTTGGGAATTATGAAATCAGGAATTATCAAATTATTATGCGGTATAACAGAGAGACTGGCAAAAGAGGTGAAAAGCCTATTCCTGGAGGCGGAGTTATGGGGGCGTATGAACGTTATATACCTTACGAAAATTTAATTAACGAACTGGAAATTATAAATATAAAAGAGGCACTAAAAATATGGGAAGAAAGACCATATAATCCATAAATATAAAAATACTGGCACTTCGCCTAACATACGCTATACGCCATAAAATCTGAAATTTCTGAATAGTCTCCCCGCCTCCATGCGGGTCGAAGAAATATAGTGTATAAATTGATTAGATACTATTGACAAAATAATTGACCTATGATAAATTGGTAATATATGGCAAGAATGGTATTTTCAAGATATATTAGGATAATTTCATCCATAATAATAGGTATACTTATAACTTCATGTTCAACAGGGTTGACATCAAATGAAATAGAATGCCCAAAGGATATAGGTGAAAAAGTTGTTTATTATGCAAAAAAATATGTAGAAAAGGATACGGAATATGAATGGGGAGGGCAAGATTTTCTCGAAAAAGATGGAATAATAAAAATGGATTGTTCTGGCCTGGTAGTAAATTGTTTTAAATATGCAATAGCCGGAACCCAATACTCATTGCTATTTAAAGATGCCGCTGTAATTAATTTTTATAATGAATGGACAATTAAAATTACTGATCCAAGACCTGGGGATTTAATATTCATGGGAGAAAACAAAAATATACCACCAACGCATATGAGTATTTTTGTTAGAAAGGATAATATAAATATTTATTTTATAGATGCAACATTAAAAGAAAAAGAAGGGATTAATGGAATAACTGAAAGAAATTATTTGATAAATGATCCAAAGTTTATTTCATTTGGACGTTTAATGTTAAATTATTAAAAATGGAATTATGCATAATAATATCAAAAGAAGAGAACCGTGCGCCCTCCATGGCACACGGCTAGCGTAGCAGATTTTACGGCGTATAACATACGCTATGCGAAATAATTTTTTGAAATTGTCTACAAAATCATACACTTTATTAAAAAAATAGCTAAATTTTCTAAAAAATACTATTGACAAACTGTTATACTAATGTTATACTTATAATATGAAAACAGCGATATCTTTACCGGACACGGTATATTTTGAAGCAGAAGAAACAGCTCATAATTTGGGTGTCCCCAGAAGCACCTTATATGTAAATGCATTGGTGGAATATTTACAAAAAAACAACCGAAAAAATATTACCAAAAAATTGAATGAAATATATACCGATGATTATTATAAGGAATTTGAGTCAATAGCAAACGCAGGTCTTGAAAGCATAAGGGAATTAACAAAAAATGATACGTGGTGAAATTTGGTGGGTTCAATTCGGTATTCCCTTTGGAAGCGAGGCTGGTTATAAGCGTCCTGTACTGATAGTGCAGGATGATTCTTTTAACGAAAGTAAAATCAGAACAATTGTAGTAGTACCATTAACAACAAATTTACGTTTAGCGGAAGTGCCCGGAAATGTTTTTTTAAAGAAAAAGGAATCAAAATTGGTCGATGATTCTGTAGTAATAGTCACCCAATTATATGCATTGGATAGAGACAGATTTATTGAAAAAATATCAAAATTAAATAACGACATAATGGGAAAAGTAGAAAATGGAATGATGTTGGTCCTTGGAATAAAGAAATAATAAAAGCAAAAAATTAGAGCTTGTAAATATTTCTGTGTAAACAGCCGCATCATAGGGGGAGGCGGTCCCCATAGATGATAGCGAATTGATTGAGAGCAGCGCCCCAATCCCGTATCGGCATTGTCCATTTTTTAGAGATCCGTTGCAAGGCCATATATATTAACTTCATGGCTGCCTCATCATTCGGGAAGGACTGCCGGTTCTTAACCACTTTCTGAATCGTGTAATTAACCGACTCGATAGCATTGGTGGTGTATATCGCCTTCCGGATCTCAGGGGAAAACTTCAGGTAGGGGATAACCTCCGTCCAGCGACTCCGCCAGGATTTGGAAATCATGGGATATTTCCCGTCCCAGACTGTGGCAAAATCTTCCAGTGCGGCAGCGGCCAGTTCCTCAGAAGGGGCCAGATAGATTTTCTTGAGGTCCGCGGTGACCGCCTTCCGATCCTTGAAGGGAACATATTTTACCGAGTTCCTGACCATGTGGACGATACACAGCTGGACCTCGGCCTGGGGGAATACGGCGGTAATGGCTTCCGGGAACCCGGTCAGCCCGTCAACCGCCGCGATGAGCGTGTCCTGCAGGCCGCGGGTTTTCAGCTCATTCATAATCCCCATCCAGAACTTGGCCCCTTCATTTTGCTCGATCCACATACCCAAGAGCTCTTTCTGGCCGTCTAACCGTATCGCCAGGGCCAAATAAACTGACTTTTTTATTACCTGCGGACCTTCCCGTACATTTATCCGCAGGGCATCGAAAAACAGTACCGGGTACACCGGCTCCAGTGCCCGGCCGCGCCACTCGGTGAGCAGGTCCTTCACTTCGTCGGTGACCCGGCTGATCAGTTCCGGGGATACGTCCACGTTGTAGATTTCTTTCAGGTGTTCCTGTATCTGCCGGGTGGTCAACCCCAGGGCGTACATCGACAGGATCTTGTCATCGAATCCCCGCCACTCCCGCTGGTGTTTCCGGATGATCTGCGGCTCAAAGGCGCCTTCCCGGTCACGGGGAACTTCGATGTCCATCGGCCCCTGGTCGGTCCTCAGCCGTTTCGCGGTTTTCCCGTTCCGCCGGTTGGTCGTTTCCTTCTCTACCGGGTCATGCTTTTCATACCCCAGCTGTTCGGTCAGCTCCGCTGCCATTGCCCGCTCTATCAGGGCTTTGCTTAATTGCTTGATGATTCCGTCCTGTCCGAACATATCATCCGGCCCTTGGTAGTTCTTCAACAGTTCATCCAGCGTTTCTTTCGAAAAGGCCATACTTGCTCCTTCCGGTAGTATAGCCGTTTACACATTATTTTTTACAGGCTCAAAAATTACTTCGCATAACATACGCTATGTACAGTTGGGCCGTACTTTTATAATGTTTTTATTCCGAGAATAAACATAATATTATTCTCAATTTTTTCCATTGTGTCTTTATTTATTTTTGAAATTTTTTCAACAAACCTTTGTTTATCAACAACACCTATTTGCGATAATAATATTACAGAATCCTTTGACAATTTAGATTCTTTTTTATCTATAAAAATATTTCCTGGTACATCAGCCAGCAACAGATTTGTTGTTAATGGTATTACAACAGTTGTATTGATTTTACTATTAGACTTGTTCAATAACCCCTGAAAAGATATAATATCAGTATGGGACGGGGAAAGGGAAAACCAGACGCCAAGAGCGTACTATTCAAACGGTTGTATGGGGTAACACCAGAAACATTTGAGCGGATGAAAGTCATACTTCAAAAAGAGTTCGACAAATTGCATCGGCAAGGAGGCAAGCCTCCGAACCTGACGATGCAGGACAAGCTGTTCATAACTTTAAAATACCTGCGGGAATACCGGACGATGGAGAGTATCGGCGCAGAGTATGGGGTATGTAAAGGCACGGTTTCCATGGCTATCAAATGGGTGGAGGATACGTTAAAGAAAGCTCCTGATTTCAAACTGCCTGGAAAGAAAATACTGAAAGAAGAATCATGCTCTATACAATATGTGGTGGTAGATGTGACCGAAAGTCCCGTCCAACGGCCTAAAAAAAACAAAAAGAGTGGTATTCCGGCAAGAAAAAGCGTCATACGATAAAGACGCAGGTGATAATAAACCGGAAGACACGGGAAATCATAGATGTCAGGCAGAGGAAAGGCAGTGTGCATGATTTCAAGATATACAAAGAAACCATCGCTGACGCGATTGACTCATCCATCAGGGTAGAGGCCGACCTTGGATATCTTGGCATAGAAAAGCTTCATGAGAATAGCCTTATACCGAAGAAAGCGAGCAAGAAGCATAAGCTGACCGCGGGGGAGAAAGCGTATAACAAACCACTTGCGCGGAAGCGGGTGGTCATTGAACATGTGAATGCCCGAATAAAAACATTTAAGAGTATGGCATATCCATACCGGAATCATTGCAGTCAGACCGAAGGTCTGCGACATTTGTTAAGAATGTCTCTTATTTGCGGTTTTATCAATTTTGAATTACACGCTCGTAAATAGGGTTATTGAACAAGTCTAATGCTCAACAGGCAAATAAGTCTATTAAATATATATCATGGGAAAACTTTATTGTATTTGAGAAAAATAATACAATAACATGGCATGAAATGGAAAGAGATTCTCCTGATGAAATTATTCACAAAGGGACATATTCATTAAAAATTGAAGATTCAGTACCTTTTGTTTATGTTGACTTTGCTGATGGACTTTCTGAAAAATGGCTCATGTTAGCTAATGGAACCGTTTGTGATATATTTAGACCAAATGGCCAACATATACATACTGTAACAGGAAGTGTTAATCGTACTGAAATTATATTCCCTGCGGCAGATATAATTAATTCAACATCGTTTTTAACGGAGGGAAATATACAATATCTTCCTCAAAATTTAAAATTGTACTATAAAGACAATAATCCATGGGTTGAGGGGGTTCCGGGACAAGGAATTAATGAAAAGTTATATTTTGAAAATTTGTATTGCGATAAAGGAACCATGCAAATTTCAATTGGTTATGTCTCTTATGATAAACCGTATTTGTATACACAAAATTCACGACCAAAAAAAATAAAATTGTCAGTTGAAGGTAAATTTTCGGTTATTATTGATTTATTAGATACACCAAAATATCAACAAATTAATATTCCAGATAAAATTATAAATGAAGTATTAATAATGGAAATATTAGAAGTATATGCTGGTACAAAGTATGAAGATACTTGTATTAATACTGTTTTGTTTGAGTTGAATAGTGGGTATTATGAATATAATAAATATTGGGAATAAAAAATTAGAGCTTGTAAATATTTCTGTGTAAACAGCCGCATCATAGGGGGAGGCGGTCCCCATATGATGCGGCTGTTTACACAGAAATATTTACAAGCTCTTTTTATTGCTTATTACATACTTATCATTTTTCCCTAATGTAGAAAAAAAACCAAATTTTATTGAAATAGTCGCATATTTTGAATTGTTTGTTGAAACCCTCTAAAGCAAAGTGAAAAGCTTTTTCTATCTCGGTTTCAGGATGTTTATTTATATCAAAAAATTGTGCTTTTATTTCATAATCAGTTTGAAGCTCCATCTCCTCAATCAAATCTTCAGGAAAAGAAAAATCATCTCCTTTTTCACCACAAACAATTTTCACTGAATCCCACCAGAGTTTATCAAAATCATCTTGTGAAGTGATTTTTTTATATTCTCCTGTCACTTTATATCCGTTGCTTTTAAGCAACTTTTTGGCCTCACGAATTGATTGAAAATTGTTTAGTTTAGTTGTGTCATCCATCAATTTTATCCTTATTTAAGATTTCTCCCATTGTTAGATAAAATTTAATTTAAATAGCCATTCATACTCTCTACCAAAACACAAGGAAAACTGTCGTTATAAAACTTTTATAATATCTTTGTCTTTAATCCAAGGGAAATACCCTACCTCTCCTCCATCGTCAGAAACAGCTCCCTCGACAATATAAATGGTTTCTTCGTGAGAAGATATCATATTAGAAGGTATCATATCAGAAACTATACCCCTCCATGTCTTTTTTCTGTCACTATCTAAAAATTGTATTTCTGTGCCTAGTGTGATTAAAGGCTTCCAAATCTGATAAGGAGGTTGAAGTTTTTCACTAATTTGTATTTTATAGTTTCTATCCATTGTCAAGTTAGGTAAATACAATCAAACCAAAATACACTGTTTCAACAACACATTAAACATATTTGTATCAAGCCTAGTATTCTGTCTGAAACAAAATTCATCAACATACCGCTGTAGATACTTTACCGAAATATGATGATAAACTCCTCTTATCCCATTCTTAATAACACTCCAGAAATTTTCTATTCCGTTTGTATGAATATCACCGTTGACGTATTGGCCTTTTTTATGGTTTATCGTTACATGTATGTATTTCTCTTTATTTACTTTACTATTGAGTATTCCATAACTTCTAAACTCGTCCGTATTGATAACAGTTCCTTTTTTACAGGCTTCTTCAATAACGGCTAAAAGCTGCTTACCTGATAACTTTTTACCTTCCTTGTTTGGAAACATCACTTTAGCATACACATGACCGGTACTTCTTTCTTTCACACCGCTAACCGGAATTTTATTTGTTCCCCTTCCTCTTTTGTTTTTTATCTTTGGTTTTACTATGGTATTTCCTTCCTTATCAAGAACAGCATTTGTTTTTCTGGGTTTTCCTCCTACATAAGTTTCGTCAACCTCAACGACACCCTCAAATACTTGCTCTATTTCTCTGTTTGCCATAGCTATTCTTATCTGGTGAAGCATTCGAAATGCCGTTTTATAGGTAACTTTTATATCCCTTGTTACATGGCAAGCTGAATATCCGGCTCTGTCGTTTAAAAAGTTTTTTATAATCTTAAACCATCTAATTATGGAGAGATGGGTCTTTTCAAAAATTGTTCCTTTAATTGGTGAGAAAGAATTGTTACATTGGGAGCAATGAAAAACCTTGAGACGCTCTCTTTCCCTGTAAATACTAATTGTTTCTCCACAATGAGGACAGGTTAGATTGCCTTTGTAGCGAATATCAATAAACCAGTCTACAGCGGCTTTTTCACTGGGAAACTTTGCGTCAAATTCATCGTCTGACATTGCACTAACCGCTCTTTTAGACTTGTTTGTCATTCCTGCTTATCCTCCTTTCCCCAAACTTTTTAGGGGGTAGGTATTAAGATTAAAAATTAGTTTTAAAACAACGAATTTTTAACCGCAAAAACGGCATAAAAAGAGGGACAAGGAAGTTTGAGGGAACCTTTAGGAAAGGAAAGATTGTGAATTTATATAAGTATTATAGGTTTAGTAGGATATTTTGTCTACATAAGTATACAATTGCGTAAAATATTTTATCTTATAATTTTTACACATATATTCTTTTATGAAATTATTATTGATACTCCAAATGGTATTTTTAATTCGTTATACATCGCTAAACATGTGTAAGGAATTTCAATCCCTGCATGATCACAATTACTTCTGTATCCAAGAAATACATCTACCGTATATTTTTCTTTTAATTCCAATAATTTACCTTTATTGTTTTTTATTGTATTCCATAATATATTAATATGATTTTCTAGTGGTTCTTCCCGTGGAATATCCGGTTTATACATCCACATGTCATTTTCAAAAGGTTTACTAATTTTTGTACGTTTTTCACCCATTTTATGTGAATACGTTGGCTCTAAACCCAGTAAATTTGATATTTCATTAAGATTTTCAATTTTCCCAAATATTCTTAATGTAGCACTATAATTAAAAAAGTATTCTTCGATAATTTTTTCCTTTTAGATATTGTATTTTATATAATATTATTTGTCAATATGTTTCACAAAATTAAAAACACAAAATTTTGCCCTAAAAATTTCGCACAACATTATATATCCGCTGTAATTACCCAATAACATAT
>BNUT01000043.1 GCA_025997555.1 Spirochaetia bacterium | reverse complement strand
ACGCAAAAGAGTTCTCTGTATCTCCCCTGTCCGCACTGTCAGGGTTCTTTTATGAATGGAAAGTCCTATCTCCGGTCTCACTTTTTTTTAAATTCCTTATATGTTACGCCGGTTCAAATCTGAAGCGTGAATTGAATCTCAGTCGTCTTATAACGCTCTCGTATGAGGGTGTAGTTTAAGTTTAGGAGGATTTCCATGAGGAAGTTCAGTTTGGTTCTCTCTCTCATTCTGGCGGCGTTGATGGTAACGGCTGCGCTGGCAGGCTGTAAAGATGTTGATGACTTTAAGATCACCGGCACAACGTATTCGGTTTATTTGACTGACGCAAGTCTTACCATTAGCGGCGCTGAGCGGCACAAGAGTTATGACGGTGTCATATCCTTTCTGGATGAACTTAACATCAGTTCCTCAATCGCAACTCAACTGATGGCTGATATGACTAAACAATATTCATACCAAAATGGAAGCGGCGCAACTCGCTATGTATTTGTGAACGTTGATAATGTCGGCAGCATCAGCGCAAAACAGGTTTATGGAGCCGGGCTGAACGAGGATGCTATTCTTTATATCGGTATAGGGTTCGTTCCCAGGCAATAGTTTGGGGATGGTGAGGGGAGATGCGCAGTATTGAAGATACTTAATAGAGTTGTTCGAGAACCAACCGGGTTCTCGAACAAGTCCAATATATTACCTGATCACCTGCCCCGCATCCCTGCGGATAATCTTCCCGTTTTTTAAAACCTGTTGCCCATTGACAAAAACGCTGTCAAGCCCGACCGCCTGTTCCGTGGGGGAAAGATAGGTGGACTGGTCCCGGAATGATTCGGGATCGAAAATCAGGATGTCCGCCCGATAGCCCGGTTTAAGCAATCCCCGATCGGAAAGACCGAGCCGTTTGGCGGGGCCGCTGGTCATCTTGTGTATCGCTTCTTCCAATTTCAATACTTTCCGTTCCTTGACAAAGTCCCGCAGGAAGCGGGGGAAGGAACCGGTCAGGCGGGGATGGGGCCGCTTCATGTCGCCGTAGAGGGCATCGGAAATAAGGGAAGAGTAGGGGAGCCGGGCGATGGTGTCGATGTCCTCCTGGGACATGCTTTGGTTGATGATGGAAACCTTGCCCTGCTCGGCGTACATTAATTGGGCGATAAATTCCGCCTCATCCTTAAAGCCGAATTCCTTCGTGCATGCAGTAACATTTTTGCCCAGATATTTCTTGTTTTCTTCCAACGAAACCGAACTGATAATGGTCCGGTCCCAGCCGATGGTTTGGGAAAGATTATCCCAGCCTTCTTCACCTTCGATTAAAAGCCTGCGCATCTTTTCTACATTAACAGGATTACTAAGGCCGGCGATTGCCTCTTCCACACCCATGCTCAGATAGCCGGGGGGCAGCATCTGCATCATGGTGGAAGAGCCGCAGTTGTAGGGATAAAAATCAACGGTGATATCCATGCCGAGCGCCCGCTCATTTTCTATTAAGTCGATGGCCTCCCGCAGAACTCCGTGCCAGGCCTTTGTGCCCGCAGCTTTGAAGTGGCTGATCTCCAGGGGAACCTCCGCCTCTTTGGCAACGGCTATCACTTCCTTCACCGCACGGGCCAGGTTTTCAGTTTCCCAGCGCATGTGGGCGCAGAGGATACCCTTACCCCCCTTCATAACTTGCGCCAGTGCGGCGATTTCTTTTGCAGTACCGTAGGCTTCCGGGATGTACATAAGACCGATGCTTAGGCCCGATACCCCGCAGTCCAGGGCATCCTGTAAATATTTCTGCGCCCCCCTCATTTCCTCCGGGGAAAAGGGCGCGGCGGAAAAGCCCTTTACCGCAATCTTTATGGCCCCCATCCCGGCGTAAAAGCCCGTGTTTAGGGGCAGGGAAATTTTTTCCAGTTGTTCCAAATATTCCCGGTGTGTAGTAAAACTATTTTTCGCGTTGATATCATCGAATGACCCCAGACAGGGTGAAAGATAATTTTGCAGTTGCGCCCTGAAGGCGGGAACATTGGGGACCGGGGCCATGCCGCAGTTGCCCGCAAAACAGCTCGTGATCCCCTGTTGAATTTCGATATTCCCAAAGCCCTCATTAAAAACCGCGATATCGTGGTGACGGTGCATGTCGATAAAGCCGGGGGAGACGATTTTACCATCGGCATTTATCACTTCCCCATTGGCGGCGTCCAGTTTCCCCGGACTTTCAATGGTCTCGATAAGGCCCCCTTGTATCAGGATATCCCCGGCATAAAGGGGGGCGCCGCTTCCGTCGGCGATAAGACCGCCGCTAATAATTTGATACATGCTTATAGTCTAGCAGAATATTTTTTGAATGTGTATTATATTTTTTATGGGAGGATCATCATGGTGAATTTGGAAGGGACGCTGAAAAAATACGGGCTCGACATGCCCAATCCGCCTGCCAGGGGCGGTATATACGAACCGGCTAAGGAATTTGGGGGAAATCTGTACTATCTTTCAGGCTGCGGCCCGGTTATCAACGGGAAGCAGCTCTATATGGGTAAACTGGGGGTGGAGTATACCGTGGAAGAGGGGCAGGCCGCAGCCCGCTATTGCGTGCTGAACCTTCTGGCAAACCTTCAGGCGGCAATTGGGGACCTGGGCCGGGTCAAGCGGATCGTCAAGATGCTCTGCTTTGTGGCGGGGTCTGATACCTTTTACGATCATCCCAAGGTCGCCAACGGCGGCAGCCAGCTCCTGGAGGATATCTTCGGGGTGGAAATCGGCCGCTGCGCCCGTTCCGCCGTGGGGATGAATGCCCTGCCCGGCAATATCCCGGTAGAAATTGAATTGTTGGTGGAGGTATAACCATGGATGGAAACCTTTATCGGGTGGAGGGGGAGGAAAATATCGATTCCCCCGCCCTGATCTATTATCAGGACATTATCGAAGGAAACATCGAAAAGGCTGTAGCCATGGCGGGGGATGCGGATCGGCTCTGGCCCCACGTAAAGACCCACAAGATGGAAGCCATGATATGGCTGCTGCAAACCTACGGCATTCAGCGTTTTAAATGCGCCACCATCGCCGAGGCGGAAATGACCGCCCGTTGCGGGGCAAAGCATATCCTGTTGTCCTATCCGTTGGTGGGGCCTGCCATCGGACGTTTTATCCGGCTGCGGGGGCAGTACAATTCTTCTATTTTTTATGCCATCGGGGATAACCTTGATCAGCTCTCCCTTTTGGGGGAGGCCGTACTTGCCGCAAAACAGGATGATCTGCCGGTCCTTGCGGATGTAAACCTGGGCATGGACCGTACCGGGGTTGCCATCGAAGATATGGAAGCCTTTTGTTCGGCCTGCGGAAAAATTAAGGGCATATCCCTCCGGGGCCTGCACTGTTATGACGGGCATTTTTCAATTAAGGACATTGCGGAACGGGAACGGGCGGTAGATGAAAAAACAGCATCACTGTTTAAGGTGAGAGAGACATTGGAAAAGCGGGGGCAGAAACTCCCCATCATGGTAATGGGGGGGACCCCGACCTTTCCCTGCCATCTCCGCGAAAAGGATGTGTATTTATCGCCGGGGACTTTTTTTGTGCAGGACTGGGGTTATGGTTCCAAATACAAGGATTTGGATTTTACCCCCGGCGCGGCTCTGCTGATACGGGTGGTAAGCCACCCCGCGAAGGGCCTTTTTACGGTAGACCTTGGCTACAAGGCCATCGCCGCTGATCCCGCAGGACAGCGGGGCATTATCGCAAGCCTGCCCCAGGCGGAGCCCCTTGCCCAGAGCGAGGAGCATTGGGTGTTCCGCATTGCCGGGGAAGTGCCCCCCATTGGCGCGGTACTGTACGTACTCCCCACCCACATCTGCCCCACTACCGCCCTTTATCCCGGCGCTTATGTGGCCATGTGCGGCAAACTGGTAAACTATTGGGAAGTTACTGCACGGAACCGGAGAATTAGTGTGTAATTCAGAACCCTTCCTCCTCCTCACTCAACAGCGGTACTTCCCAGGGACGGCGGGGCACAAAGTAAGAAAAAAATATTATCTTAATTCCCCCTTGGTGTCCTGTAACCCCAAGGAACCTATGTTAAATGTCAAAAGAAAATCGATTTTATTCTGACCATAGAAGTCTACCTGGTTAGGTCAGGCAGCAGACCCCCATTCCGCCCCCCTTATCTGGTAAAACTTAAGTTTCTTCTTGAGCGTGTCCGGGTCTATCCCGTTGTAGTACTCCCGCCGCTTCATTAAAAGCCATGCCAGGGTTACCAGTTTCCGGGCTACCGCTACCGCGCTCTTTCGCTTGTTCATCCGGTCCGCCAGGGACTGAAACTTTTCCCGCAAAGGGCCTCCGTAGCCGCATCGGTTTATGGACCATACTCCGCAGACCGGAGGTCTGACCAATACAACTGCCCGTATCGGGTGCGGGTATGCTCAGCACATACGGGGTAAGCACATAACGAGGCCGTAGAAAAACTATTCATTTTACATCCCGCCTTTTTCCTCGCCGTACCCCGGCGTATCTTCCGCAGCAAAGGCTTCCTCCGCCAGTGATTCTGTTTTTGAGGCCCGCCGGGAATCGCCGCTCCGCCGCGCCGTACCTGCCGCCGGGTTCAGCCGCTTCTTCGCCTCGGCCTGGTCCTCCAGGGCCAGTTTCGCCGCCGCCCGGACCGCCCGCGCTGCCCCTTCGCTTATGCGGCACTTTTCCGCCAATTCCTCCGGGGACGCCGCCGCGATGTTGTTGATGTTTTCGTAGACCTTCATAATTGCCGCCGCCCGTTTCGGCCCGATCCCTTCCACCGATTCCAAGATCGGGAAAAACAGGTCGCCTGACCGCAGCCGCTGGTTAAGGCCGGTGGCGAAGCGGTGGGTTTCGTCCCGGACGAACTGTAAAACTTTTAAGCCCTCGGAACGTTTGGAGAGCCGCACCGGGTCCTTTGCATGGGGAAGCCAGAGTTCCTCGTCCCGTTTGGCAAGCCCCGCGACATCGCTGTCCATACCCAACTCGTCCATCACCCCCTTGGCGGCGTTCACCTGGCCGATGCCGCCGTCGATGAGCACCAGATCGGGGAGTTCCTTCCCTTCACGGATAAGTCGCGAGTAACGGCGGTGGACCGCTTCCCGCATGGCGGCAAAGTCGTCCACGATTCCCACCACGGTGCGGAGTTTGAAGTAACGGTAATTCTTCCGATCCGGTACGCCGTTTTTAAAAGAGATGAGTGAGGCCACCGGATGTTTCCCGTCAAGCTGGGCAATGTCGAAGCCTTCGATCCGCTCGGGCCGTCGGCTCAGGGACAGGGCCTGCACCAGTTCGTCCAAGGCTGGCCCTGCTCCCCGCTCCTTGATCCGCTTCCGCAGATCCTCTAACGCGTTCTGACGAGCCATTGCCAGCACCGCCGTGTGGTGCCGCTCCGCAGGTACGGAAATCTCCGGCTCAAAACCGAACTGTTCCTTGAACCACTGTGACAATGAGCGAATATCATTCTGGCCTTCTTCAATTACTTCATTATTCATTACCGATTCCTTCTGCGGCTGGGTAATGAAAATGAAAGTCGGCGGCGGCCTGCTTGGATTGTAGTATGACGCGGCGAAGGTTTCAAGGGATTCGTATTCGTCTGCGGCGGAACGGGTGCGGAAAAGCTCGCGGCCGGTCATTTTGCCCCCCCGCATGGAGAATACCGTGAAGGTGGTAAAGACCCCCTCGGTGGCCCAGGCGATGTAGTCCCGGCCTTCGGGGTCGAAGTCCACCACGGAGCTGTCGCCCCCGGCGAGATCCTCGATGGCACGGATGGCGTTCCGCAGTTGGGCGGCCCGTTCAAATTGCAGTTCCTTTGCGGCTTTGTGCATCTGTTCCGTCAGGTCAAGGATGAGGGATTCTGCGGCCCCTGCTGCGCCGTCCCCGGAGGAACCCGCCAGGAGCTGCTCCACCCGGCGGACATGGCCCGCGTATTCCTCGACACTGATCTTGGCGCAGCAGGGGGCCATACAGCGGCCGATGTGGTAATACATGCAGGGATTTTCACGTTTCTTTAAAATCCGGCATTTCCGCAAGGGAAAGAGTTTTTCGATAAGCTCAAGCATGGTGTCCACCGCCTGCACATTGGGGAAGGGGCCGAAGTAGCGGCTTTTGTCTTCAATGATGTGCCGGGTTTTGAAAATCCGGGGGAACTCCTCGGCGGTGATGCGGATCACCGGGTAGGTTTTGCCATCCTTTAAGTTGATGTTGTACTTGGGCGAGTGCTGTTTGATCAGGGTGTTTTCCAGCAGCAGGGCCTCGTATTCGCTTGCTACGATGATGGTCTCGATGCTGCGGCCGTGCCGGATCAATGTGCTGGTTTTGACATCCTTGGCCCCGGAAAAGTAGGAACTCAGCCGGTTCCGTAAAACACGGGCTTTGCCCACATAAATGATCCGGTTTTCATCGTCCCGCCAGATATATACGCCGGGCTTTTGGGGCGCATCGTGGGCCGTTGCCTTGAGTTTTGTAAAATTGTCGGGAAATCCTTCTATATTATTAATGTTCATGTTTAATCGTGTCGATAATAAATTTAGGTTCTTGAAAAATTATGAGAAAAATAACCCTTGCCATAGCAGTATGTTACCTCCTTTTTGGAATTTCCGGTAGTCTCTTCGGAGTTGGAGAGAAGACCTTCTCCATCGGCGGATCTGCGGCTTGGCGGCTGGTGGAAAACCGTTCCGGGATCATCGAGATGAACGCCGTGCGGCCCCATCCGGTGCTGGGCCTCGCCAGCGGCCGCAATGCTTCGCCGCAGGAGCTCGGTGCTACGGCTTCTGATCTGGTCCTTTCTTTTGACGAGGGCCGTCCGGACCTGTTTGCCGACAGGACCGGCCATTACCGGGTTATCGGTACCGCAGGACTTGCGGCTGCGGATTTACGCTGGGCCCGTGCCGGGAACGGGGCGGCCTTTTTTTCCGCTGCCGCCGCGCCCATTGGGGCCGGGGCTGTCGGGGTTTTGACTTCGGCGGGGACCGGGTCCGTCGGCGGCCCTAGCGGTCCCTTGGTGCTGGCCCCCCGTGACGGCGAGGCCCTCTTTGCCCAGGGTCGGCATATCCGGGATTTTTCTATGGAATTTTGGCTCTATCCCCTGAACATGGAAAACGGGGAACAAATTCTCTCCTGGATTTCCTACCGGCCTGCGACGGGGGCCACCGGCAGGGACTACATCTTCCAGAGGATTCAGTGTGCGGCGTTCAAAAACAGGCTCCAATGGAACTTTCAGGATTTCTTTTCAGCCCCCGGCGGGGAAAAGAACATGAGCCTTACCCTGAACGGGTCCAGCCCGGTGGTCCCCAAAACCTGGAGCCATCATCTTATCCGATTTGATTCCGATACGGGACTTCTGGAATACCTGGTGAACGGCAAAACCGAAACCATTGCCTATGCCAGTTCTTCCGGGCGTGAAGGCGGGGAAGTCTATACCCCCATCATCGGGGAGGGTGGCAATTTTGTGTTGGGGAGCCGGTTCTCAGGACTCATGGACGAATTCAAAATCCAGGGCCGCAATGAACCGGGTGAGCCGGGGATACAAAAATACGCCCCAAAAGGCGGGCGGATGGAAACCCGGCCGATTGATCTGGGGGAGGGGAGCAACGACGTCCTCAAACTTGAAGCCTTTGGCGGCAGGATTACCCTCACGGGGGCCCTTGTAGGGGGCGCTGTCCGCAACGAATATGCCGGGCAGGGGGACTTCCGCTTTAGTGATAATGCGGCGATTCAGTTTTTTATCCGGGCCGCCAATAACCCCTACACTTGGACCGATGCAGACTGGCGTCCGGTCATGCCGGGGACAGATCTGCCAAACAGCCTGAAAGGACGGTATGTACAGATTGCGGCAGACTTCTACCCCAGCGGGGATGGGGAGACCAGCCCCTATCTGGAAGAAGTCCGCATCCTATACCGTCCCGATGAACCCCCTCTTCCCCCTGCCCGGATTATGGCCATTGCCGGGGATGGGGCGGTGGAACTCAGTTGGGGAAACAGTCCCAGCGCAGACACCGCAGGTTATCAGGTTTACTATGGACTTGCAAGGGAAGAATATTTAGGTGATAATGCAATACTAGGCGTATCACCCATTGATGCAGGAAAGCGTACCAGTCTGCGTATCGACGGTCTGGAGAACGGCACGGTCTATTATTTTGCCATAGCTGCATATACCCGGAGTCCGACAGACCTTAATGTGGGGGAATTTTCCCGGGAAGTATCTGCCCGGCCCTTGAGAATGGCCGAATGACCCCTCTGATACTAAAGTAGACAGGAGAATGACACTATGATATTTTTAACAAATGGGGGTTCGGGACGCTGATGGATAACGATCTGACTGAGAAAGCAAACGAATATATACAAAAAATGCCCAGTCTTCCTACTTCGGTATCCAAGGTTTTGGAAGTGTGTAATGACCCAAAACTCAGTCCTGCGGACCTCAACTACGTCATTTCTCTGGACCCGGTTTTGGTAGGCCGGGTACTTAAACTTATCAATTCAGCCTATTACGGCATGGATAAGCGGGTAACCAGTCTGGTCCGGGCTATTATCATGCTTGGGATCAATACCGTAAAGAACCTTGCCCTTTCCTCCACTGTTATGAGCCACCTGTCGTCAAAGCGGGACCCCAAGGGGCTCAGTATGCAGGGTTTCTGGCAGCATTCCCTCTGCGTTGGGGTTACCGCAAAGCTCCTTGCCCAACAGCGAGGGGTCAATCCAAAACTGGTGGAGGAATATTTTACCTGCGGGCTCCTCCATGACATTGGCAAGATTCCCCTCAATACGATCCTTTCAAAGGAATACCTGGTTACCGTAAAAAAGGCTGATGATCTGCAAATCAGCCTTTCCAAAGCCGAAGAAGATACCTTGGGAATCAATCATTGCACCATGGGCAGCTTGATTGTCGATGCATGGAAACTTCAAGGCGCTGTGGGAGATGTGATCATGCATCATCATACCGATTACCAAGGTCAATATAAGGATATCCTGTACACCGTAGCTGTGGCGAACTGGTTTGCCTCGTTTAAGGGAATCGGTTTTTCCGGAAACCGGTACCCGGAAAACCCTAGTTATGAAATCTGGGGAGACTTGGGGCTGAGACAGGAAGCCTTGTTCGATCTCATCTCCGTAGTGAATAAAGAATTAGAGAAGGCCAGGATATTTCTTAGAATATAAGGTGCCGGGAGCATATATGTTATCTGTCCGTTTTTGGGGAGTCCGGGGTTCGATTCCTTGTCCGGGAAAGGCCACTGTCATTTATGGAGGGAATACCCCTTGCCTTGAAATCCGGGCCGATAAGCGGCTCATCATCGTGGATCTGGGCTCCGGAATAAAGCCCTTTGGGGACTGGCTCATGTCCCCGGAGCAAAGAAAAAAACCCATTGATGCGGATATATTTATTACCCATACCCATTGGGATCATATTATGGGCTTCCCCATGTTTACTCCCATCTTTATCCCCACTACCAAACTGCGGATCAGGGGCCCCGTTTCCTACGATGATGATGACCTGGGTTCAATAATCGGCGCCCAGCTTGCTTACCGTTACTGGCCGGTCCGCCAGAGCGAACTTGTCGCCCAAATCGAATACGACCAAATCAAGGAGACCACCCTGGACCTCGGCGGCGGCCTTACGGTAACTACCAAATATATGAACCACCCCCTCCTCTGTCTGGGCTACCGCTTCGAGTATCAGGGTAAAAGCCTTATCACTGCCTTCGATCACGAACCTTTTCGTAATCTTTTCCCCACGGACCCCGCAGACCCCTTCTATGACGAAGAAACCGCCCGTGAAGGGGAGCTTGCCGCCAAAGAAGAAAATGACAAGATAGTCCATTTTTTCCAGGATGCCGATGTACTCATCCACGACACCCAGTACACCATTCCGGAATACCAAACCCATCTGGGCTGGGGCCATTCCGCCTTTGACCACGCTATCGAAAGCGCCCGGCGCGCCCAGGTTAAGAAACTTATCTTTTTTCATCACGACCCAAACCGCACCGATCAGCAGCTCGCGAAACTGGAAGCCGGATACCGTCTCAGCTTCAAAGGCAAAACCTCCATGAAATTTCTGGTGGCCCAGGAAGGGATGACGGTGGAGGCATAACCTCCTCTTCTTTTCTAAATTAACAATGAGTAAATGGCCTTGACCGTTTACTCATTGCCCGTTTTATCGTACTATGATTTATCATGCCCAAGATTGAAGTGAACGAAGAAGTTTTTTACACCCTGGCAGGCCGCCGTTGGGATACACGGGATAGTTTTGAGGATGCCCTCACCTGCGCCAAGGCGGAACTGGACGAGGATAGCGACAAGAGCCTTCCTGTCTCGGAACGCACTCTGAAAATTGAGTTAAACGATACCAATAGACCCGACCTATGGGCCACCGCAGGCTGCGCCCGGCAGCTACGGATACATAAGGGCGGCAAGCGGCCCGAATACCCCTTCTTTTCCCGGCTCGGCAATGTGCAGAAGGCCGGTCACAAAGTGTTGGTGGACGCAAGCGTCAAGGGCGTGCGGCCCTATCTCGCGGGCTTCATCGCTTCCGGTAAGGCCGTTACCGACGCCTCCCTGCGGGACATGATCCAGACCCAGGAAAAGCTGGCTTGGAATTTCGGCCGCAAGCGCCGGACCATCTCTATGGGTGTGTACCGCATCGCCATGATCCAATGGCCCATCACCTACAAGGGGGTGGACCCCGACTCTGTTTCCTTTGTACCCCTCCAATGGGAACTGCTTGGCGGAGACAAACGCCCCCTGACCCTGCGGGAAATCCTCAAACAGCATCCCAAGGGCAAAGAGTACGGCTTCATCCAGGAACACGAGCCCCTGCACCCCCTTTTGGTGGACGCGAAAAACGCCATCCTCTCCTACCCGCCGATCATCAACTCCGCCGACTTGGGGGCGGTCCAGGTGGGGGACACGGACCTGTTCATCGAACTTACCGGCACGGACCAGCCTTCGGTAACCCTGGCGGCCTCGATCATGGCCTGCGACCTTGCAGACCAGGGCTACACCATTGAGCCTGTTGAAGTTGAATACGCCTATGACACCCCCTTTGGGAAAAAACTCACCACGCCCTGGTATTTCCAGGAGCCGGTATTCTGTACGCTTGCCCGTGTGGAAAAATTCCTCGGGGAAAAACTCAGCGTTGATGAGTGCCTTGCCGCCCTGGAACGGATGGGGGTCAAGGCCGAAAAGGCCGTGGATGTGGAGAAGGGCGCCTCCAGTGAAGAGGATATTCTAATGCCAACCGACGGCGTCCGCGCCTGGCCCCCGGAATACCGGAACGACTTCCTCCATGCCGCCGATGTGGCGGAGGATGTGATGATAGGCCGAGGGCTTAACTCCTTTAAGCCGGAGCGTCCCCGTGACTTTACCGTGGGCCGCCTCACCCCGATCACCTACTTCAGCCGCCGGGTCAAGGAAATCCTCGTGGGCATGGGCTATCAGGAGATGATCTACAACTACTTGGGTTCCCGCAGGGACTTGGTGGACAACATGCGGGGTGACGGGAGCAAAATCCTCCGCATCTCCAACCCCATGACGGAAAATTACGAATATGTCCGGGACTCGGTGCTGGCTTCTTTAATGATGAGTGAAGCCGCTTCAGGCCACGCGGTCTACCCCCACCGTATCTTCGAGATCGGCAAGGTGGCTTATCGGGATGCTGCGGAGAATTACGGCGCCGCCACTCGGCAGTATTTGGGCTTTGTCCATGCCGGGGCCGATGCCAACTTCAACACCGCCGCGGCACAGCTTCAAACCCTGTTCTACTACATCTCCCGCGAATACGAAGTTGAAGAATCCGGCGACAGCCGGTTCATCCCCGGCCGGGCGGCGGCGATAAAGTACCGGGGCAAGGTCATCGGCGTTTTCGGTGAAATTCACCCGGAACTCCTGGAAAATTGCGGGGTCGCCGTGCCCTGCATTGCCGCCGAAATCGACATCGAAGCCCTGCTTTAGAAGGGCAGCGCTGCTTTAATTGCAGTATTACTGTGGAGAATTTTGATCGTTAATATTTTTAAGCGTTTGGGGCCCTTAAGTTTTTACCGTGAAGCCCTGAGTATCGCCCTGCCGGTGATGCTTCAGCAGCTTATCATGAGCATGGTCTCCCTGATCGACAACTTCATGGTTGCAGGTCTTGGGGATATCAGCATGGCTGCGGTGAACGTGTCCAACCAGCTCAACTTCATCTATATCGTTATCATCAACGCGGTTTGCGGGGCCGGGGGAATTTACATCGCCCAGTTCCGGGGCGCAGGGGACACCGAGGGGATGCGCCACGCCTACCGTTTCAAGGTGATCTTCGGCACGGCGGTTTCGGCGGTTTATTTTATCCTCTGCTGGACCATCCCAAAACAGATGCTGGGGATGATGATCCAGGGGAACGCCGCCGGGGAAGAAATCATCTCCATCGGCTCAGGGTATTTGCGGCTTTCGTCCTTCACCCTGCTGCCCCTGGCCTTTTCTTTCGCCATCGGCAGTTCCTTCCGGGAAATCGGCCGGCCCAAGATCCCCCTCTTTATTTCCGCAGGGGCCACCCTGGTAAATACTTTTGGAAACTGGATTCTGATCTACGGGAACTTGGGGGCTCCCCGGCTTGAGATTGCAGGGGCGGCCATTGCCACCATCATCGCCCGGATTTTTGAAGTCGCCGCCTTCCTTGTCTATGTCTATACCGCAGGAACCGAAAAAGCGCCCTTCTTCGCAAAGTTCAGAACCCTGTTTAAAATCAAGGCGGCCCTGGTCCGCAAAATTTTCGTCAAATCGGCGATGATGTTCCTTTCGGAACTTTCCTGGGTCAGCTCCGAAACCATCATGGTCGCCCTGTACAACAGCCGGGGCGGCGCGGAGGTGGTGGCCGGCATGGCCGCAGGCTGGACCATGGCGAATTTGTTCATGATCCTCTTCGGGGGCATCTGGACGGCCACCTCGGTATTAATCGGCGGGGACCTCGGGGCAGGCCGTCTTGAGGAGGCGAAACAGCGGGCGGGGTGGATTAAGTCCGGGGCGGTTGTCCTGGGCTGCATCGTCGTTGTACTTGGGTTCGGTATAGTGAACATCCTTGTCCCCCTGGTATTCTCAAACCTTACCGCCCAGGCCCGGAGCATCTGCCTGGGGCTGGTTTCGATCATCCTTATCTATCTGCCCCTCTGGGCACTGCTCAACTCCCAATTTGCCATCACCCGTTCCGGGGGCGATGCCGCCGCCGGCATGTATACCGATGTTTCGGTAAACACCCTTATCTTCGTCCCTGGCCGCCGCGAACAGGCTGCGGAAAACCGCCGCTACCTCGTGGGTCCTTCCGGCAAGATCGCCGAAAAGTTTTTCCGGGAAACTCCGGCCTTGGGCATCGACTTTAGGCGTAATGTGATCATCCTGAACAAGACCCCTATCCACACACCCCGCACCGCCGATCTTGCCGAGCTCCGCCGTCTTGGCGGCGTGGCCTTGACTACGGCGCTTGAAGAATCACAGCGGGCCATGGCAGCGCTGCTCTTGGAATTTCACCGCGCCCTGAGCCCGGTCCCGGTTTGGATCACCGGCTACTCAGAAATGAAAAAGGGCGGCATCTTCGAAGCCTACACCGATACTGTGCGGGATTTATATGCCAATGAAAAAAAGTTGAAAAAAACAGTGTTACTGTTCAGGCATTTTTCCATGAACCAGTTTACGATTGATTTACACAAACAAATGCTGCCGGGGGAGGCTGTACCGAAAACACTGGAGCGGATCGGCGCGGCGTATAGGGAACGGGGGCTGGGGATTTAATTCCCCTCTGAAATTAAATATTACCCCAAATATCAATTAATTCCTTACTCCATTTTAACTTATTTGTCAAATATTTTATATCATTCATTCTATAGTCTAATCTCAGCGAGGACTCTTTAAATATCTTTGCCTGATCGATATTTCCATTTTTTATATTAATTACGGCTAAACCCGCCATGCTTTCCGCTCTTAAAATTTGGTTATCGAGGTTTATTTCCAGGGCTTTCCTGAAATAATCTTCCGAAATAGTATATTGGCCTTTCTCGAAATATAAAAAACCAAGATTATTATGGGGCTCGGCAAACCTGTAATTTAACAATATTGCCTTCTTAAAGGCATTTTCTGATTTTTCATAATCAACTAAATGATAATAGACAATGCCCAAATTATTATAAAGGTCCGGGTTGTTTCCGTCTATTTCTTCTGCGGCTTTTAAATAATCCAGGGCCGCCTCAAAATTATTTCCTTCATCGTATATATAAGCCAGAGAAATATATGCAGATTGATAATTTTTATCTTCATCAATAGATTTTTTAAAATAATAAATCGCATTATGATAATCACCGGAATAATAATAGAACCAACCTAACGAATTATACATTGTCGGTTTTTCCGTAAATGGAATTATCGGGCGAATCGATTCGTTTTCAAGCCCGGAAGCCCAACTTTCATACGCTGTATTATAATTCTTTCGTGCAATTATATACTCTGTATTTGAAATAAATGACAGGTGAAAATATTTCATCGCATTGATATAATCATTATCCTGATAATAAGCAGCGCCAATATTATTCAACACTTCATAATTATTCTCATGTGCGGCTAAAGTAGTATTAAAATAGTCAATCGCAATCCTGTTCATGTTTAATTTCAGGTAGCATAAGCCATACAGATATGATAATTCATTTTGATACCCGGAATAATGTTTATTTAATAATCTGAGAACTTCCTGATAATCCTCAAAAAGATATTTTGTTAAAATATATTCCATGTCGGATTCATAAGACAAATCCTGGGCAAATGTTGAATAATTATTATTCAGGAACTGTACGGACAATAATATCGTTAAAATAATACATTTTACTTTCATCGTTTCACATCCTTTTCCTGCATAAAATAGTTTAATGAAACAGCAGGCTCCCCTTGGAAATAAATTTAAACGGAATAAAATATACATCCCCTTCTTTTTTCAGAATATTTCTCGTAATAACGATACCGTTTTTTGCATCGTATTTTTTCATAAAATCATAAAGCCCGTCCAGGTCTTTATCCTCAATCTTATTGCGGTACTTTATCTCAACAGGGAGCAGGTGGGTTTTTTTGTCGATAATGATATCTACCTCGGTTTGCTTGTCCCGCCAAAAATAAAGATCGAAAAGTTTATCCTCACAATAGGCGCGGGCCATTTGGACACAGGCGCTTTCCGCAAGAAAACCTTCGTCCTGCGAATCGGGGGTGTCATTGCGGATAATGGCGTTCCGTATGCCGTTGTCGGAGACATAGATCTTTTTGTTTTTCCTGACCACCTTAACCGCATTGGGGGAATAGTTTTCCAGCACCGTGACCAGATGGGCCTGGGATAAATAATTTATATAGGTAGACGCGGTGGTGGTATCTATACCGATGGTCCCGCCCAATCCCGCATAGGCAAATTCACCGCCGGAATTCGCGGCGATAAGGTAGAGGAGCCTTTCCAGGATCAGCGGATTGGTGACCCGGTAGAAAGTCACGATGTCCCGGTATAGGCCCTTGTCGATAATGTCTTCGGTAAGAATTTTCTGCCAGTACAGGATGCTATCGGTCTTGAAAAATTCCGGGTATCCGCCGTTCAGTAAAAAAGATTTTACCCCCTCGTTCAGGGCTAGCCCCAAAAAAGACAGTTCCGCTTTTTTTGTTTCCAGGTGATTATAAAAGATCGCGGGATCATCAAAGAGGGAACAGGCGGGCATCACTTCGGCATAACGATCATAATTGAAAGTTTTTTTGAACAGGCCGTAAAAACGCAGAAACTGATCAAAACAGAAGGGCAGCACATTGATGTCGGTGATCCGCCCCAAGAGGGATTCCCGCGCCCCCAGAAACATCTGAATCGACGAGGAACCGCTGATGATAAATTTTACATTGGGGTTCAGATCGTAAATGGACTTTACATGGGTCTGCCAATCCTTCAAAAAATGGATCTCGTCAATAAAGATGTAGATACGGGTATCCATTTCGATGATGGGCTTGTGGAGTTTCCCGTCAATGTAGGTATCTACAATGCTGCTTATGGTCTCCGTATCTCCCGCGAACAGGGGGGAATCGCCGTTGAACAGCACAATATGGGCGGGATCGGTCCCGGCCTTGAGGAGCTGATCGATAATCTGGTAGATGAGGGTGGACTTTCCCGTCCGCCGGGGGCCGACGATGGACAGAACCCGCCGGGCATCCATGGCGGCAAAGATCCGCTTAAGCTCATCCCGGACCACATTTTCCATGAACGCAGGGTTGACCTTTCCCGTATCCCACCAGTGATTCATGGTTGTAAGCATATCCAGACTGTTCATAATATGATAATATCACATTTGTAGGATAAGGTCAACATATTTACATCATTATATAGGATAAAATCATCATATTTTAAATATTTTGTTGGATTGATTCAACATAATAGCAGAAGCCGCTTTCTGTTATTCCTCACTGGTCAGATTCTTCACCCACCGTTCCTTCTTGTAGAAATGCCGGACTATGAAGTATTTGATGACATCGGTGGATTTGAGGATGGC
>BNUT01000042.1 GCA_025997555.1 Spirochaetia bacterium | reverse complement strand
TGGCGGAGCAGGGCGCAGGCCCGTTCGGTTTTTACCATATTGATGTAGTCCATCAGATTTTGATTGAACTCTTTTTTGAAGATCGTTGAAAGGTAGCCCGGTGAAATAGCCGCATGGTTTGCCAGGTCCTGGAGCATGATGCGTTGTTCCAGGTTGTCCTCTATATATTGCCTGACCCTGGCGATGATTTCCCCGTGGCCTGCCGGGGTTCCCGGCTTCGGCTTTTCCTGTTTTGAGGAATCCGGCGCGCCCAGGCGGCCCCGCCAGGCTTCGATTTCGCTGTGGTCGGCGGCCCGCTGGGAAAAGGCCACGGCCGCGCTGAGGCGGGTAATCTGGGCGGAGGTCTTCTTGAGCTGTTCCCGGAATATGCCCGCCCGGATCTCCCATTCGCCCCGGGGCAAATCCCACATGAAAACCAGGAGCCGCCTGTCAGGCTCGTTATCGCGTAAGGGCGGGGCGAGGACCAGGCTTTTGGGGAAGAAGGAAGCGGCGAGGCGGGCGGCGATTTCCCTTTCCCAGTTAAAAAGCCGGTTAATTTCTTCCGGGGAACCGTGATCCTGTAACGCCGGAAAAGCAAGGGAAATTGAGGCCAGGGCAAAACCGGAAAGCATCCCGGCGTGCTGGAGCAGGGCAACGCTTTCCGCCGGGAAGGGCCGGGAGCGGTTTTCCGCCAGTTCCAGGACAGCCTGCTCAATTCGCCCGGAAAGCCTCGTCTCAGGCTCCCCCCGGTCAAGGCGGCCCAGGGTATTCCGGTTTTCCCATTCCGACGCGGCGTGGCGCAGGGCCTTTTCCAGTTCCGCTGCTTCCAGCTTGTTCTTGAGCAGATATTCCACCGCCCGGTTCCGCAGCGATTCCCTGGCCAGGTCAAATTCCTGGTGGTTGGTCAGCATGATGAAAACCGTTTCCGGGAAATCCACGTTGGCTTTTTTCAGCACCTCCAGCCCCGAAATGTCCGGCATGGCGATGTCGCAGATCACGATATCCGGCTTCAGGCTTTCCAGAAGCCGCTCCGCCTCAACGCCGGAGGATGCGGCTCCCGCCACCACGCAGCCGTTTTTTTCCCAGTCAATCAGGTGCTTGACCCCGGAAAGGATTATCGGCTCGTCATCCACCAGCAGTACGCGGCGCAAAGGCGGATTATGGGGCATCTTCCCCCTCCTTTCCGGCGGCCCGTGCCGGTAGGCGCACAATGGCTTTGGTGTATTTTCCCGGCTCGCTTTTAAAACCAAGGCCCGCCCCTTCGCCGTAGAGCAGCTTGAGCCGCTGGTCCACATTCTTCACCCCAATGGTATTAAGCGAGGCGCCGCCCTTCTTCGCTTCCGTGTCCAAAATGTTTTTCAGTTTTTCTTCGCCGATGCCCATACCTGAATCCTCAACGGTGAGTATCAGGAAAGAATCTTCCAGCCTGCCTTCAAGGACGATGGACCCGAAGACCCCCGAAGGGGCGATGCCGTGGATGATGGCGTTTTCAACCAGGGGCTGCAGCGTCAGCTTGGGGATAAGGTATTGGTAGAGGGATTGGCCGATACGGTTTTCCAGGCTGAAGATCCCCATGAAGCGGATCGACATGACCGCAGTATAATCATCCAGCAACCGCAGTTCTTCTTCCAGGGTGATGAGATCATCGGAACCGCCGGCGATGTTCCGCAGCAGGTTGATAAGGCTCCGGGTAATATCGGCGATGCCGGTGTTTTTCTGGATTTTCGCCATCCACTGGATCGAATCCAGGGTGTTGTAGAGGAAGTGGGGGTTGATCCTGGTTTGCAGCAGGGCGATCTCGGTGGTCTTTTGCCGCCGGAAACTCTCCTCCATTTCAACGAGGAGCCGGGTGATGCTGTCGGACATTTCATTTACCGCCCTGCCGATTTGCCCGATTTCATCCCGGCTTTTCCCGATTTCAGGATCGCAGGAAAAATCGTTTTCGCCGATTTTTTTAATCCTGCTGATAAGCCGCTGTATGGGCCTGGTCAGGATAAAGGAGAGGGTCAGCCCCAGCCCTGCCGCTGCCAGAAGGGAACTCAGTATCACCACGAGAATGGTGTAAAACACATCACGATCATCCTGGCGGAGCTCGGTTATGTCCACTTCGTTGTACAGGATCAGCCTTGAGTTTTCCAGAGGCAGAATATCCAGCCTGAAACTCCGCTTGTCCCGCCTGAAACGCATCCCATCGGCAAGGGCGTGGAGCCCGCCGGGGCCGTTGCTCCCGCTTACCAGTTTCCCCGTTGCCGAGATAAAGGATTCGCCATCCGCAACCGTTGCTTTAAGGCCCGGCAGGAGGGCATACTCCCTGAAAACATCGGTGACCAGATCAAGCCCCGTTTCCACATAGATGAAACCCTCGGCCCTGTTGTTGTAGCCCCAAACCGGGAAAAAGATAGCGTAACTGTCCCAGTTCCGGCCCGCCAGAATCGAGATCGAAGGCCCGGCGCCGGCGGCCCAGCGGCCATCCCCCGAGCTATATTCGGCGTAGAGGGGCAGGGTGCGAAGCCGGTCTTGATCGGCAATTTCCCCGCCCTGCCGCGACTGGGCCTGAACAAAGAGGTTTTCCCCGCCTGAGAGGATAAGCTTGTCCACATAGGAACCAACCTGGCTTACCCGGAGGTATGCGTTCATCTTATCCTGGGCCTCCAGGCTGTCCATAAGGCTTTCCTGATAGCTGCGGTCCCGCCGGGAAACCGCCCGGATTACCGAAGGGTCATTGGCGCAGAGCACCGCCAGGGAAAAGATCGCGGCAAAATCCCGATCCAGCCGGGTCTTTACCGCCTCAAGGTTCATCCGGTCCAGCCGTTCCGCCTTGGCCGACACCGAGGCGAGGAGGTAAGTATAGAGAAAAATATTAACCGCAATACCAATCACGGTAAGGTAGAGAACCATGGCGAGGATGATCTTGTTCCGTAAATGGTGGGATTCTCTCATTACATTTTATTATAGCCCATTTTTTTCTTTTGTCCGTGTGGTCGGTGGTTGAATTTGGAATTACTGTTCTATTCGATGTTGACTATCCCCGGATTTTTTCCCTGGTCAACCCTGGCCGTCGGGCAGTTCCTGATAGTAATCTCCGGGAGAAGCCGGTGGGTTCCGTCGTATTCGATGTTTTCACCGCCCAATTCGATGGTAACCGCATCAACATCGTCAATGAGGGCCCGGAAGTTGGGCTTAATCTTCCCGCCCTTTGTTTCACCGATGGCGGCGGCATAGCACTTTTCAGGGGACGCTGAAAAGAGGCGGAAGCCCCTGCCGCTTTGGGTTTTTACTCCCCTGATTTCGATAATTTCGGTAAATACATAGGGCTCGTCCCCTGCGGCCTTTTCCGTCCAGCTTTTCAGGTCCGCGTTGGTTTCGCCGTGTATTTCCAAAAGGCTTATGCCGCAGTTTTCTCCAATGGCCAGGTCCCCGTCCAGTATGGTGAGGTTTTCGATGACTATTTTCCGGGGGAGGCGGCAGGGGTAGCCGAAGTTATGGCCCCCCCGGTTTACATTCCTGATGAGGCAGGCGTCTGCGTTCCAGGGCTGCCAGGTAATATCTTTGAGGAAGAGATCGCCGTCCCACACGCTTCCGTAGTCTCCTCTGATGTCTATGGAGTCTCCCAGGAGGCTGACGTTTTCCACCCGCATGAGGCCGCTGCCGATGGCCTTTAAGCCCATGTAGCCCATGTAGCTGTTTTTTATGGTGTACCCTGTTACCCCCTGGTGGGCATCAACACGGGAAAAGACACAGCCGTCCACCAGAATGTCCCTGCAAAAGTTGCTGCCGAAAAGACCCCAGTAGCGGAGGTCCATGATATTGTCCTGCCGACAGTTGAAAAACGAAACGTCAACAGAGCGGTTGACCAGGATGTCGTAGGAACCCATCGTCACCGGCAGGTTTGCCCGGCCGATGGTGGTGTAGGTATAATGGGGGGAAAAGTGACAATTCATGACCCGGAGCCGGGCGCAGGACTCGGCGTTGATGAACCCCGAATAGGGAGCGCCCTGTTCCTTTTCACCATCAATAAAGTGGGTGAGTCCGTCTATGATGACATTGGAACGGGTGACGCTAATGCTCCGGTCATAATAGGTGTATTCCGAGGGCGCCTGATTGGCAATGGTGGTAAAGATACCCCCCTTGACGGTAAGGCCCCGCTGGTCCATGGGGTAGGCGATAATGGAACTTATCTCCTCGAAATCCCAGCGAAGGGGATTGAGGATCGCGCCGGATTTGTCAACGATAAAACAGTCGGTCTGGGCGCTCCCTTCGCTTACGTTGAGGCCGACCCTTCTGAACTGCCTGTAATTTTCATTCGTCACGACCACAAGGGAATTGCCGGGAAGCTTCGCATCGATCTTCCTCTGTTTTTTTGCAAGGGAAGCGATGGACAGCGGTATGGGTTCATAGGCTGATTTGATATGAAACACGGGCCGCAGCCGCTTTTCCGGGGGGAGGGCGTGATCGTCAATGATGAAACGGGCGCTTCCCCAATCGGTATCGGTCATTACCGGGATCGGGTCAGGGCACGGGGCCAGATAGTAGGTACGCCGGGAATCCGCCTCCACCGGGAGGCCGTTTTCATTGGCATAGGTGTGGGCGCGGATCAGGGCAAGGGTATCGTCGGTTTTCCCGTCCCCGGCGGCGCCGAAATCTTCATAGGTAACAATATTTTCCACGGATACAGCCTATCCTTTCAACCCGCTTGTGGCAATGCCTTCCACGAAGAATCGCTGGAAAAAGAGGAAGACTATAAACACCGGGATCAGGGATACCACGCTGGCAGCCATGATGAGACCGTACTCGGTGGAGTATTGCCCCAGAAACATCCGTATCCCCAGGGGGATAGTCTTGTTGGCCACCGAATCAAAGTAGATCATGGGGCCCATGAAGTCGTTCCAAACCCCCACAAAACTGAAGATGCAGAGGGTCGCCGCCACGGGCTTGGAGAGGGGCAGCACGATACGGAAATAGATGCCGTACTCGTTAAGCCCGTCGATCCGGGCCGCGTCCAGAAGCTCATCGGGGATGGATACGTAGAACTGGCGCATCAGGAAGACCCCGAAAGCGGTGAAACTCTGCATCAGGACATAGCCCAGATGGGTGTTGATCAAATGCAGCATCCGCATTTCCACATACTGGGGGAGCATGTACACCTGCCAGGGAATGGCGATGGTGGCAATGTAGATGAAGAAGAGGGAATCCCGGCCGCGGAAATGACACTTGGCGAATCCGTAGGCGGCGAAGCTGGAAGTAAGGACCTGGATGATGGTGATGATGATCGAAAGTTTGAAGGAGTTAAACGTAAAAAGCGCAAAGTTTATTTTCTGCCAGATCAGCGCGTAGTTTTTCCAGACCGGGTTCCGGGGAATCCAGCGGATGGGCAGGGAAAAAACTTCGCTGTCAAATTTCAGGGATGAGGAGAGCATCCAGATCAGGGGCAGGAAGGTGAGAAAGGTAACACCGGCGAGGCCCAGATAAATAACTCCCTGCTTTAATTTGTTTTCCTGGTATAACATAATTTCCCCCTAATTGGACAGTTTCTTTTCCACCCTGAACTGGGTAAAGGTAAGGATCCCCACGATGACAAAGAGGATCATCGCTGCCGCGCTGGTCTGGCCGTAGTTAAACGAGATAAAGGCCTTGTTGTAAATGTAGTTGCTGATCAGGGTGGTGGCGGTTCCCGGCCCCCCTTCGGTGAGGGCGAAGATAATATCGAAAGATTTGAAGCTGCCGATGGTCAGCATGAGCACCACGAAGAAAGTGGCAGGGGACAGGAGGGGGAAGCAGATACGCCAGAAATACTGGAACCCCGTGGCCCCGTCGATACTGGCCGCCTCCTGAAGTTCCCGTGGAATATTCTGGAGCGCCGCCAGGTATACGATCATGTAGTAGCCCATGGATTTCCAGATCGCCACGATGATGACCCCCGGAAGGGCCCACCTGGTGGATGCAAACCAGCCCGGCGGATTGGCTACGCCGATGAAACCGAGAAACACGTTGATCGGTCCTATGTCCCGCATAAAGAGCAGCCGCCACACCACGGCGACGGAAACGATACTTGCCACATGGGGAAAGAAGATGGCGCTGCGGAAAAAATCCCGCGCCATGAATTTTCTGTTAAGCAGTACCGCCATTCCCAGGGCGGCGAAGGTGGTAAAGCCCACGCAGGCGATAGTATAGACAAAGGTCCGCCCTATGGACTGACGGAAGACGCTTTCCCGGAAGACCGCGGCGAAATTTTTCAGCCCGTTGAAGGTCATGGCAGTAAAGCCGTCCCAGTTCATGAAGCTCAAAATCAGGGAAAAGCCCACCGGGATAAGGACGAAGATTAAAAAGCCGATAAAGTTCGGCAGGATAAAGGAAAGCCCCATAAGGGTATTCCTGATGCTCAGGGATAATCCTTTTTTGCCGACAACCGCGGTTGAATAGTTTATTGCCTTAGCCACGGAATACCTCCCCTTATGTTGCGGCGATTCCAAAACTTCAACTTTGAAACCGCCGCTTTGTTCTAAAACCTTATTTTCCCTGGATCTCTTTCGACCTCTTGGCCATGTTCGCCAGGCCCTGATCCACCGTAACTTCTCCCAGCATGATGAGGCTGTGTTCCTCACCCAGCATCTGGTTGACCTCGGCGACTTTGTCCTGATAGGGCCGGTCCAGGGAGATGTTCTTCACCAGCAGGGCATCCATGATGCCCTGGGGCATACCGGGCTGGTTGGCGATTGCCGCCAGGGTCTGGCTGTTCGCCCGGGCGGGGAAGTTGAAAACCGCTGCGTAGAGTTTTGCCCCCGCATCGCCGGTTGCGAATTTGACGAATTCCCAGGCGGCGTCTTTTTTCTTTGAAGCCTGGTTGATGGCGATGGGGGTGACGGAACCCACGGTCCAGCCCGCCTGAACGCCCTGGGGATGGGGCAGGGTGGCCACGCCCCAGTTCTTGATGTTCGCTTCCCCCTTGCTGATCCGGTCAACAATGGTGGCGATAAACCAAGTGCCCATGGGCATCATAGCCACATTTCCCTGGAGGAAGGCGCTGCCATAGGCGATGCCCCCGGAGCGCAGGGCGCCGTAGTCCCAAAGCTGGCCGGCTTTCTGCATCCTCACCGCCATATCATAGTAGGGTTTGAAGAAGCTGTAATCGGTGGCCATGATGGAGTTCTTCCCGTCCTGAACGCCCCAGTTCTGCACACAGGCATTCCAGGTATGGAAGAATCCGCCGTAGACCTTGTTGGTGCCGCTTCCCGAAGTAACCCGCCCCGCGAGCTGCTCCCATTCGGTCCAGGTCATGTCGTTGGAAGGATAGGGAACACCGGCCTTGTCAAAAATGTCCTTGTTGTAAAAAAGTACGTAGTAATCGGTCCGGGCCGGCAGGGCCACGGTTTTTCCGTTCATATTAAACCGTTCCGCCAGGCCGTTGTAATCGCTTAAATTGATCCCATCCTTTTGGATATAGGCGGTAAGGTCCGCAAGCTGTCCCCGCCCGGCAAGCCCCGGAGTGGTATCCCCGTCCTTGATCCAGAAGGCGTCCACATCGCTGCCGCCGTTGAGCATGATGGTGAGCTTTTGGGTATAGTCCGCCGAAGGGTTGTCCAGCAGTTCCACATCAATATTGGGATATGCCTTTTTGAATTCCTCCAGCAGCGGGGGGTAAAAGTTCGATGTCCCCACATCCCAAGCCGCTACTTTGATCGATACCGGCCCACCGCTTGCGGACGACTGTTCCTTTCCGCCGCCGGCAAAGGCAAAAGCCGTTACCGCGATAAGAAGAAACGCCAAAATCGTTCTTTTCAGGTTCATTTTTGTCTCCTTAGTGTAAGTTTATTTCATTGTACAAGGGTTTTTTTCACCCCGTCGTGCACGATTTTTGAAAAAATTGGTATTTTTTTTGAAAAGCACCGGAAATCATTTGCATTTTTTTTCAAAGTAGTACTTTTTTTCAATTGACTTTTTCAGGCTCATGGCATATACACAGAAAGGGCTATTATGGTACGAGCGAAACCGGTATCCGTTATACTATTAATAATACTCATTTCTCATGATGAATATGAAACCGTCTATCTGCAAATTCGGATAAGCGTGCAATCCAATAGCTGGGCCCGCCGGAGTTTTAACGGCAACAAAATTCCGGTTACGGTAACTGTTTCCGGCTCCGATATTGCCGAATTTCACTTGCAGAATTCCCGAAACCTTGAAGAAACCAAACCGCCTGAAAAGAACGGCAATGTTACCAGCTACTTCTTTTATGTCTATGCCGCGGATATAAAGAAACTGGAAAAAAGAGGCGAGCCTGTGGACGCCTACACCGCCATCATTACCTTAAGAGGAACAGCCCTTACGGCAGGGGAACAAACGGTACAGGTAAAATACGACGACAAAGTAAGCGCGAAGCATACCCGCGTTGAAACCCTTGTCTATCAATAGCCTTGGAGGAAAGTTTGAATGGAAGAAGAAATACTCACTATCCGCAGCTTCTCAAAAACTTACGGTAAATCGGGACAGGCAAAGAAGGCGGTTGACAGCTTGAACCTTACGGTAGAGGCGGGGGACATCTTCGGCTTTATCGGGCACAACGGCGCGGGGAAGACCACCACTATCCGGGCGGCGGCGGGGACCCTGGATTTTGACGAGGGGGAGATCCTCATCGCGGGCCATAGCGTGAAGCAGGAAGGGGAACTTTGTAAATCCCTGACCGCCTACATTCCGGACAACCCCGATATCTACGAGTACCTTACGGGGATCCAGTACCTCAACTTTATCGCCGATATCTGGGGCCTTTCTTCTGCGGAGCGGCGGGAGGGAATCGAACATTACGCTGAAATTTTTGAACTTACCCCGAATCTGGGTGATCTGATTTCTTCCTATTCACACGGGATGAAACAGAAGCTGGTGTTGATTTCCGCTTTTATCCATAAACCCCGGCTCCTCATTCTGGATGAACCCTTTGTGGGCCTCGATCCCCAGGCGGCGTTCAGGCTCAAGGAACTGATGCAGGAGTTTTGTGCAGCCGGTGGGGCGGTCTTTTTTTCCACCCATGTGCTTGAGGTGGCGGAAAAACTCTGCAGCAAGATCGGGATCATAAAAGACGGATTGCTCAAGGCATCGGGAACTACTGCGGATGTCCGGGGGGAAAAGTCCCTGGAAAAAGTTTTTCTCGATATGCTTGAACCTAAGGACGCTCCGCAGTGAAACATTTACTGCTGCTTTTAAAAATTCAGATTCTGGGCTTCTTCGGGATCAACCGCCTGTTCCACGAAAAAAAAGCAAGGGTAAAAACTTTTTTTATCGGCCTGGGAGTGATACTGCTGGGTCTTTTGTTTGTTTTTTATAGTGTGATGATCGCATTGGGCTGTGCCGAACTGGGCATGGCCGACGCCATTCCTGCTCTGATGCTGCTGATTTGCACCATGTTAAGTTTTTTTGCCTTTATTACCCAAAGTTCCGGGGTTCTCTTTGGTTTTCAGGATTATGAATTTCTCATGTCACTGCCGATAAAAAAGAACGCCGTCGTGGTGAGCCGCCTCTGTTACCTCTATGTGATGGAATTTATCTTTGCCGTAGTGTTCCTGCTGCCCGCGCTTGTGGCGTACGGTATTATCGAAGGCGCCTCAGTGTTGGTATGGGTGATGATTTTTTTCTCCCCCCTGATTGTTCCCCTGCTGCCCATGACGGCGGCCTGTATTTTGGGGAGTATCATTTCTCTCTGCTCAACCCGTTTCCGCCACCGGAACACAGTAACAGTAATACTAAGCATGGGGACGGTGATAGCCGTTACGATCTGGTCCTTCAGCTTCCGCACTGCCGGCGAAGCGGAAATGGCCGCCCTTGTCACTAATCTTGAGGACCGGATATTTCGTTTTTATCCCCTTGCTGTTTTATATGACTTGTCCATCACCGGGGGAAGTGTCCTTCACTTTCTTGCGTTTGCCCTTTTGTCATGCGTTCCTTTGGCGCTTTTTACGATCATCCTTGCAAAATCATACAGCCGCATCAATGCCGCTATGAGCGTCGTGAAAATTAACCACAGGGAATTTACACAGAAAGGAAGAAATATTCACCGTCCTTTTTACGCACTCTATACGCGGGAATTGCGGCGGCTGGGGGCTTCTCCGGTATATATGCTCAACACCGGTATCGGCGCAGTGTTGTTGATCCTGGCGGCGGTCTACCTTTTATTTACCGATGCCGCCATCAATACCACCGGCCCCGGAATGCCGGAGGCCCTTGAGGGGATCAGTTTTGCGGCGCCTCTTTTTTTGGCGATCTTCACCGCAATGGCTCCCAGCACCGCCGCAAGTATCAGCCTTGAGGGAAAAACCCGGTGGATTATTTCTTCCCTGCCGGTAAAAACAGGGATGCTGTTTTCCGCAAAGATCGCCCTTAATCTTACGATCTCGATTCCCGCAATATTGATTGCCGCCCCTCTTTTTGCCCGCACCTTTTCCCTTACCGGAATACTTTTGGCCTTTATGTTTATTACCCCCCTGGTGTATTCCGTTTTAACTGCGGTCCTGGGACTGGCAATAAATTTGCGGTTCCCCAAATACGACTGGACAACGGAACGGCAGGCGGTAAAACAATCCGCTTCGGAGATATTGAGCATGCTGGCGGGATTTGCGGTGGTGCTTATCCCCATGTTTTTGATTTTAGTTTTTTCGCGGCATGCCAAGATCATTCTTGTTTTGGCGACTTTTTTGGCGGCACTGGGCGCCGTATTAATCTATCGGAAAATTTCATCCCGGCGGTATTATGGATTTTCATAACCTTAATTAACTCAAGCGTTTCGCAATCGCGTCCACAAATTCCCAGGAGTTCAGCGTCTTTGCGGGCGCAGGTTTTGCGAGGTGCGCCAGGTCCCCGGTCATATCCCCTTCTTCAATGGTCCGCAGGGTTGCATCCTCAAGACGTTTGGCGAATTTTCCAAGCTCCGATGTGTTGTCAAGTTCAGCCCGTTTTGCCAGCGCGCCGGTCCAGGCGAAAATCAGGGCCACAGGATTGGTGCTGGTTTTTTCCCCCTTCTGCCAGCGGTAGTAATGCTGTTGAACCGTGCCGTGGGCCGCTTCGTATTCCACGGCCCCCGATGGCGACACTAAAACGCTGGTCATCATGGCAAGGCTCCCGGAGGCGCTGGCGATCATGTCGCTCATCACATCCCCGTCGTAGTTCTTGCAGGCCCAGAGGAAGCCCCCTTCGCCCTTGACCACCCGTGCCACCGCGTCGTCAATGAGGGTATAAAAATAGGTGACCCCCGCCGCTTCAGCTTTTATTTTAAATTCCCTTTCCCAAATATCGTTGAAAATTTCCTTGAACCTGCCGTCGTAGGTTTTGCTGATCGTATCTTTTGTGGCAAACCACACCGGGAGTTTTTCGTTAATGGCGTAAAGAAAACAGGATCGCGCAAAACTGCGGATCGATTCATCAAGGTTGTGCATCCCCTGTACGATACCCGCTCCCTTCAGCTCCACCACGGTGACCCGCCGCTCCCTGCCGTCCGCCGAGGTATACACCAATTCCACTTTTCCCGCGCCGGGGATCGCCATTTCCACCGCCCTGTACACATCCCCGTAGGCGTGCCGCCCGATAACGATGGGCTTCTTCCAGGTTGATACCGAGGGCGCTATCCCCTTGACCTGAATGGGCTTGCGGAACACCGTACCGTCCAGAATCGCCCGGATGGTGGCGTTGGGGCTTGGGTGCAGGCTCTTGAGATTGTATTCAGTTTTACGGGCAGCGTTGCTGGTGATGGTGGCGCACTTGACCCCCACCCCCAGCCGCAGAATGGCCCCGGCGGATTCGGCGGTAACCCGGTCGTTTGTGGCGTCCCGGTTCAGGAGTCCCAGGTCGTAGTATTCGGTCTTGAGATCCACAAAGGGGAGGATCAGCCTGTCCTTGACCAGCGCCCAAAGCACACGGGTCATTTCGTCCCCGTCGATCTCCGCCACCGGGTTTTTCATAAAAATTTTTTCTGCCATTGCTGTCCTCCGGGGTAATTATACCGGTAAAAAAGGGGGAAGTCTCTACCCGGGCGCTTGACATAATCCATAGTAAATATATAGAATTAATCATATAAAAGGATCGTAAAAAGGGGGCTCGGCGGCATGTCTGGCCGTAGGAGATTTCCCTATCTTCATGGGTTACGAAAAACTAATCAATGGTATAATATTTATTATAAATGCTTAAAAAAAGAAACCTAACTATGCCTGATAACCACAAAAAACAAGAAAGGAAATCGAGTGATGCCGGAGTTATGAATAACTTCTATACCGAATCACCCTTGTGGTACGAGAAAATCGGCGGTATTCACGCCCTGCTTGAACGGGTAAGAATTAGTGAGGAACAGTCCGGCGATGTACTGCGCTTACGAAAGCTCAACCGGATTATGTCAATTCATGCATCAACAGCGATTGAGGGTAACCGGCTTACGCTGGGGCAGGTAACGGACATTATTAACGGCATACCCGTGTGGGGACCGCAGAAGGATATCAAGGAAGTACAGAACGCATGGCAGGCATATAATGAACTTGTGCGGTTTGATCCGTGGAACATTGATGACCTGTTAAAAGCCCATGCGTTGATGACCAATGACCTCATCGGAGAGTCCGGCGCCTTTCGCACAGTTAATGTCGCCGTGGTTCGCGGTGACGGCGTGGTTATGCACCGCGGCGCGGCTCCGGCGAAGGTTCCGAAATTGGTGAAAGAATTACTGAAATGGGGATGTGACAGCGAAGCGCACCCGCTCATCAAGAGCTCCGCCGTCCACTTTATGTTGGAGCATATTCATCCTTTCCGTGACGGTAACGGTAGAATCGGGCGGCTTTGGCAAACCCTGGTACTGTCAAAGTGGAATCCCCTGTTCTCCTGGATGCCAGTTGAAACCCTCGTGCATTACAATCAGGCCCTGTACTACAAGGCATTGCAAATGTCAGCATTGCAAATGTCAGCATTACAGGATTCGCACAGTAACAATGTAGATTGCCGACCCTTCATTGATTTTATGCTTGATGCGCTTGAAAATTCGCTTTACAAGTACGTTGATATTGCGACAGAAACAGTCACAAATGTCGGGGTAAATGTCGGGGTAAATGTCGGGGTAAAATCAGATATCATTGAGAAACTGAAAGCACAGCCCAAGCTCACGACGCCGGAGCTTGCCGCTATGCTGAACCGCTCCCCAAGAACTATTGAGCGGCACATCAGGGAATTGCGCGAGTGCGGCGTACTTGTTCGGGTCGGTTCGGATAAATCCGGTTATTGGCAAGTAAATGGTAGTCCCTCAACCTTCTCCCGGTAAATCCCCGGCACCGCCGCCGTCTTGAGCCGC
This sequence comes from Spirochaetia bacterium, assembly GCA_025997555.1. Classification (GTDB taxonomy): domain Bacteria; phylum Spirochaetota; class Spirochaetia; order Treponematales; family Breznakiellaceae; genus BNUT01. The sequence goes on along the minus strand of BNUT01000042.1, from coordinate 3,247 downwards.
GACTTTTCACCCCGCAGTAATACTACATCCCGCTTGGCGCAGCCCAGAAACTTTGCGAGAAAGCCGCAGAGTTCCGCATTGGCCTTGCCGTCTTCCGGCGCGGCGGCGATCCGTATCCGAAGGCGATTATCCTTAATACCCGCCGCTTCCGTTTTTGACGCGCCGGGCACGGCCTTGATGTCGATGTGTAAGAGATCCCCCGATACCCTGATCCAGTTTTCCCCGTCCAATTATGCGCTCCTCTTTTTGTTTTTGACGGGAGGCAGCCAATGGAGTTCCCCGATCTGCCATTCAAATGAATAAGGACTGTCACCAACCGGGAGGGGCCGGTAGATCATATTTGCCGCCGCCGCCGCCCGGAAGGAGATCGTAGGCGGCGGCGGGAGATTTGGCGGGACATTGTGAATGGTCGCGGAAGCAAGCACGGGGCGGGGAAAAGCATGGACCAGCGCCGCCGCCGCAGACCCCGTAAACAGCGGATCAGGAAGCCGGATATCCAGCGCCGGGCCGAAGAAGGCCAAATCTGCATACGTCCCTTCGGACTGCCCGGCGGTATCGGGGGCGGGGAAGGGAAGGGCCGCTGGTTCCCCCGTAGTCATCTTCCCATCCCGCCCATCAACAAGACTCTCTTTCCGCAGGCCATGTGCCAGTTCGTTTAACTCATTTTTGGTAAGGAACCTGGAGATAACCCCCAATGGCGCAGCCCAGGGGAAGGACCATGCCCCTCGGAGGCCGATGGCGAAAAGCTGAGCGCTCCAGGCACGCAGGAAATTGCGGCTGTCCCGGTGGGGGATGAGCACGGCCATGAAAATTTCTCCCTGCCGGTGAGTGTTCAAAATTTCCTTCCCGTGATATGATTCATATAATAGTATTATAGAGGGGAATGACAATGAAATATAAGACCAAAGTTTTAGCGGATCGATTTGCGGAAACCCTTTCCGCCTGGCCCGGTGTCGAGTGCGTTTCCCTGAACGAAGCGGCCCTGCCGGACACCCTTGACCCCTATTTTGCCCTGATCCTCGATGTGTTCCATTCAAAGCCAATCCCGGAACCGGATGAGCGCCGGCGCCTCTATGGGGATGATGTGTCGGTCTTTGAAACCTCAAGCCAGTCTGTAAAAGATCGCTTTCTTATCGGGGACATTCCGGTGCGGCTGGAATACAAGTCCACCGCAAAAATTGAGGAGCTCGTTGCCATCGCCGACACCCGGCTTGAGTCCCTCTGGCTTATCAAGGATTCGGGGACCTACGGCTTTTACCGGCTTGCCAACGGGGAAATTCTCTTCTCCCGCAGCGGCTGGATTCCGGATATTCGCAAGCGGCTCCTCAATTTGAGCGGGACCTTCTGGGAGGAGATGCGTTACGCCAACCAGTCCCGGATGGAGCACTACCTGGGGGATTTAGGGGCCGCCTTTTTTCAGGGTGATGATTTTCATTACCTTATCGCCTCCGCAGGGTTCATCAAAACCGCGTGCCTGGTGCTGTTCTGCATCAACCGCCGTTTTGAGCCTTCCCACCGGGCCTATTACAAACAGGTGCTCGAATTACCGGCGCTGCCCGAATCCTTTGCTGCGGAACTGGAAACCTTTCTCCGCAACAGCCCTGAAATGACCATGGAGCGGAGATATTCCCTGGCCCAGGTGATAGCCAGGGGGATTGTTACCCTTTAAAAGATGATGAATCGAATCATCCCGCTGTTTTTTTTCCTCCCCCTTCTTGCGATGCAGTCCTGCGCTTTTAAGGGGGAGGTGAATTTTCCGGTTCGCGGAATTGATCGGCCCTTATACGCCGCAGACAAGTCCGCCGCCGCAGGAATTCTGAATACCGCAAAATCGAAAAAACTTGAATACCGTTTTGGGTCTCCCTTTTTTGTTCCACCCTCCTGTTCGCTGGAACTGGAATATGGTTTTTCCGATGGTGAAAACAATGGCGCATTGGCTGAAATAAAAAAGAACTATGAACTGGTACTGCACCTGTCAGGCGGCGATTCATGGGTCCTGCCCTGGGACGTATCTTTTTTGGGAACCTTCATCGAAGATTCTCCGGGGCAGCGCGGCGCAGGATTGCGCGGCGCAGAATTGCGCATTCATTATGCGGTTCCCCTTTCCGGGGATTCCATTGAAAGTTTTAATATTGAGATGATCCCCGCCGCCCCCGATGTGAGGGGAAAGGTGCCCCAGCTTACCTGGAAACTACAGGAACTGCGGCTTGTCCCAAAATGGTACGGCCTTGTCCGCGCAGAAAGCGGAACAGTTTATGTCACACCCTTTGTGTATTATATTGCCGACAGTGAACAGTTGGGTATCGATCCCCCTTCCCGGTTCCGCTTTGCGGGAGGCATGGACCTTTCGATTATTTCTACCGGGGGACCTGCTGCGGAGATAGGGGGCCTCCGTTTTGAGGCCCGCGTCGGGTGGGAAGAACTTTTTATTTCCCAGGGGAATTTCCCGGTAGAGCCCTATCCTGTCAAGATTGAAATTCCAAATGACACTGTTTCTACGGGATCTGATCCGGCTTTCGCAGTAAAGCTGATCTCCGCAGAGGAGCGGGAATTTCCCAATCCCATTCCCTCTGATCCGGGGCTCATCCTTGCGTATCCAGGAAAGAATTGGCGCAATGCGGACTATGAAGTTTTTCGCTGGGAAAGTTTCCCTTCGCTCCTCATTTTTGACACCGCAAATTATGCGGTCCAGGACCGGCTCCTCAAGCGGCTTGCCTTTTTTACCGAGAAACAGGGTTACACCGGCCGCCTCGCCACTGATGCTGAGATTGCGGATCAGCACGGCTGGAACGCCCACGATTACCGCAGCGAAGATCTTGCCCGTTTTTTTGAAGTCGCCCGGGCAATCAATTTTCCCCTGTTAAAGGAAGAACGGGAACTGGAAAAGATACTATTGGACGCCGATATCATCCGGCGCAGCGGCAACAGTATTGTGAGCGGGGAGGGGGGCATCATTTCGATCTCACGGGAATCCCCGGATTACCTCCGCACTATTTTTATGGCCCACGAAGGTTTCCACGGACTTTTTTTTATCGATGAGGATTTCCGGGAATTCAGCCGCAGCCGCTGGGAAAAATTTGATCCTGCGGCCAAACGGTTCATCCTCTCATTTTTTGATTATCAGCATTACAACATAAAAGATGAGTACCTGGTTGTAAATGAATTCATGGCCCACTGCCTCCAGCAGTCCGTCTCACAGGCACCCAGGTATTTCAATGAAAGGGCCGCCATCATCGACGCTTCCCCC
>BNUT01000041.1 GCA_025997555.1 Spirochaetia bacterium | reverse complement strand
AATCGTCGAAATGTTCTATAAAAACAACCACATTACCGATGTCAACATGCCCTCAAACGGCATGAAGCCTGAGCGGGTGGTGGAATGGCTCAAACGGATACGGCAGAACTGCCCGGATCTCAATATTTCCATCAGCATAAGCTTCGACGGCTTCGGCGCCACCCACGATACCCAGCGGGGGGTGGCCAGTTTCTACAAGGCCGCAGAGACTCTCAAGCTGCTGGACGACAATTTCGGGGATGACGGTCATGTGATCAAGGGCTGCGCCACGGTTATCACCAAGTATAACGTGGAAGAGGTGCAGGATTTTGTGGCCTGGGTCTATGGCCGGTTCAGTTTGACCACCCACACTATTGAAGCCGCCCGTGGCATGACCCGTGAAGACGGGGTCAAGGTCGTGACCGAAACTTCTCTGCGGAAAATCCAGGACGATGTGGCCCCTTATTACACCCTCTACGCCAAGCGTGTCGGGGATGGGATGAAGGGCATTGCGCGGACCATCACCAAGTATTTCTACGTGGGGCTGATGCGGACCATGTATGATATTCGCGCCACAAACATTGACAAGCCCACCCCCTGGGGAATGGACTGTACCGCCGGGGAAACCACCCTGGTCGTTGACTATGACGGCCGGTTCCGGGCCTGCGAGCTGCGGGAGCCCTTGGGCAAGGTCCAGGATTACAACTGCAATGTGCAGGATATCATGAAGAGCCCGGCGATGAAGAAGGAGATTGCGGACATCGGCCACGGGTACAAGGCCAACTGCTGGTGTACCCACGGGTGCTGGATCATGAGTTCCCTTAACTTCAATCCCGGCAAGATGATCTCCAGGATCATCAAGAGCAACGGTGAGGTTAAGAGGCTGAAAAAGTCCATCCGTGTTGATGAAACGGCGCTCCGGGCATTGGAAGCAAAATATCATCTGGACACGGAGAAGCTGGCGGAACTCGGTATCATTCCGGGTGGAGTTGCAAAAAAAGCTGGCGCTGCATGAAAATACTAATGGTGACACGGGGTTCCCAAGGGGATGTCTACCCATATCTGGGCCTGGCTGTCGAATTGATGAAGCGGGGACACGAAATCACCCTTAGTATCCCCCGCATGTTTGAAGAACACGCAAAGGCTGCCGGGATAAATTATTTTCTCCAGTCCTTTGACGATATTGCCGGTATGGTGGAGGGAAAGCCCGACACCAAGGCCCTCTTGGCCTGGACCGCACGGGTGGTTGACAGTCAGTTTGACGAGATCATCCCCCTGTTGGAAGATCATGATCTCCTGATATGCAGTAATACCGAATTTGCCGCCCCCCATATAACAGAATACTGCGGAAAGCCCCATATCAGAACCTGTTATGCGCCGTTGCTGCCGGGTAAACGCATACCCCCGGCGGTATTTCCCTTTATCAACCCATCCCGGAGGTTCGTAGGGCTCCAGTGGAAACTCCTGAATGTGGGCCTCAACATGATGGTCAAAAAGGTCCTGAACAAAAACCGGGTCAGGCTGAATATGGAGCCCATAAAGGATCAGGGGGAATATGCCCCCGCAAACGCCCATAATCACATGATGTACAGCCAATATCTGGGGGAAGGGGATCCGGACTGGAAATACTCCTGGAGCATCGGGGGTTACTGTTTTAACGATATTTTCTCCTACAACGAAATCGCCTACAAAAATTTTCTGGAATTTGTTAGGAAGGATTCCCGGCCCACGGTATTTTTTACCCTGGGAAGCTGCAATGACGCCGACCGGGACGCCTTCTGTGAACGGCTCTTTGAAATTTGCTGCGAGCAGAACTATAAATTGGTGGTGGGCTGCGGCTGGTGGAAGGTGGGCACCCATCTGCACAACCAGGGCAATCTGTTTCTCCTGGACAGCGCCATTCCCCATTACCTGATTTTGCCCGAATGTGATGCGCTTATTCATCATGGCGGAAGCGGGACGACCCACAGCGCCACCCGTTCAGGGAGGCCCCAGATGGTGATCCCCCTGCTCATCGATCAGTTTTACTGGGGTTCCCGTGTAAGGGATCTGGGCTGCGGTCCCCGGAGCATTAAGATCGGGATAGGTAAAAAGGCTCTGGAAAAAAAGGTTTTGGATCTGGTGAACAACCCCGTATACAAGAAAAATGCCGCCGCTCTGGGTGAAAAGGTCAGAAGCGAAAACGGCATCCTGTCAATGTGTCAGTTCATCGAGCGATTCGCCCTGGAAAATCATGTAGGACTCAAGGCCGTGGATGGCCGGGAATAAGTAATCCCCAATATATCCATACCGGTCCCTTTTATGGTATGGTTAACCGGGGATGCAAATGGATTATAAACAGGCGGGCGTTGATATTGAAGAAGGCTACCGGGCTGTCAGTAAATACCGGGAACTTGCGGCGGCGACTTCAAACAAGGCGGTGCTCAACGGCATCGGCAGTTTTGCGGGGATGCTTTCCCTCAAGGACATTATCAACGCAGGCGCGGGAATGGAAGAGCCGGTTCTGGTTTCCGGCACCGATGGCGTGGGGACCAAGCTGGACATTGCATTCCGGTTAAAAAAATACGACACCGTGGGAATTGACTGTGTGGCCATGTGCGTCAACGACATCCTCTGCCACGGCGCAAAACCCCTCTTCTTTCTTGACTACCTTGCCTGCGGAAAACTTGACGCCGATGTGGCGGCTGAACTGGTCAAAGGTGTGTCCGTGGGCTGCCGGGAAACCGGGAGCGTCCTCCTCGGCGGGGAGACTGCGGAAATGCCCGGCTTTTACGACGAAGGTAAATACGACATCGCCGGTTTTTCCGTTGGCATCGTTGACCGCAAAAAAATCATCGAAGGAAAAAAAATTGAAAAGGGTGATGCCTTGGTTGGCATCGCGTCATCGGGGCCCCATTCCAACGGCTTCAGTTTAATCCGCAAGGCGATCCCCAACCTTGATGAAGATTTCGGCGGTATGCCCATCGGTATGGCATTATTGGAACCGACCCGGCTCTATGTCAAACCTGTCCTTGGATTACTCGAAGAATTTGAAGTCCACGGCATGGCACATATTACCGGCGGTGGCTTTTACGAAAATATTCCAAGAATGTTTGCGCAGCCGGGTCCCGGCATCCCTGCTTTCGATGCGGTTATAAAAGAGGGAAGCTGGACCATTCCGCCGATATTCACGCGGATTGCGGCAGGCGTGAACGCAGATAACAGTAATACTGCGGCTGTTAAAAAACTGATGTTCAACACCTACAACATGGGGATCGGTTTTGTGCTGGCTCTGGCCCCGGTGGATGTTCGCAAAGCCATCGAATATCTGGACAGTAAAGGTTTTCCTGCCTGGGAAATCGGGCGGGTGGATACGGCAAAAGGCGATCATTCAGGATTGCGCTTTGAATAGTATTTCCGTGAACATCCTCGTCCTGGTCTCAGGCAGCGGTACTAATTTACAGGCCCTGATCGATGCGGAAAAGGCCGGGCGTCTTAATCCCGGAAAAATCGTTACGGTTGTTTCCGACCATACCGGTGTCTACGCACTGGAACGGGCGAAGCTTGCGGGGATTCTCGCCTTCGTCAAAGTCCCCGACAAAACATTGACCAAACCGGAACGGCGGCGGGAACTATCGGATCGTATTCTGCGGATTTGCCGGGAGCGGAACATCGGCCTCATCATATATGCGGGCTTTCTTTCGATCCTCACCGGAGAACTCATCGAAGCCTATGCAGGAAGGATGATAAATATCCATCCCAGTCTGCTGCCCAAATTCGGCGGACAGGGGATGTACGGTGAACGGGTTCACAAGGCGGTGTTGGAGGCGGGTGAAAAAGAATCGGGCTGCACGGTGCACATCGTGGACGCGGGAACCGATACGGGACCCATCCTTGTTCAGAGGAAAGTTCCGGTATTGGCCGCTGACACGCCGGATACATTGGCGGAACGGATACACAAGGAAGAACACATCGCCATTGTTGATGCGGCGATCATGATGATAACAATATTAACAAGGGGAGAAAATGAAAAAGCGGGCGCTCATCAGTGTATTTAACAAGGACGGCATTCTGGAACTGGCTTCCTTTCTTTCGGGTGCGGGCTGGGAAATTCTTTCCACCGGGGGAACCTCGAAGCATTTGCAAGGCAACAGTATTCCTGTCACCGATGTAACTGAAGTCACCGGCTTCCCCGAATGTCTTGATGGCCGGGTCAAAACCCTGCATCCCGCAGTACACGCGGGGCTCCTGGCGCGGCGGGATGTACCGTCCCACATGGAGACCTTGAAAAAACTAAATCTTTCTACGATAGATTTAGTGTGCGTCAACCTCTATCCTTTTTTTGAAAAAGTCCAGGCGGGGCTTTCCCTTGAAGAGACCGTGGAGTTCATTGATATTGGCGGCCCCACCATGCTTCGCTCCGCCGCGAAGAATTACCGTGACGTGATCGTTCTCACCGATCCCGTGGATTACGCCGAAACTATCGCCGGACTTAAGGCCAACAGTATTGCTGTGGAATTTAAAAAACGGCTCGCCGGTAAGGTCTTCGATCTTACCTCCGCCTATGATGCTGCCATTGCCCGTTATTTGCTTGACGAAGAATACCCCGAATACTGGCCCCTTTCGCTGAAAAAAGCCCAGAGTCTGCGTTACGGCGAAAACGGACATCAGTCTGCGGCGCTTTATGTAAACACCGATAAGCCGGGTGCGCTTGGAAACATGGAACAGCTCCACGGAAAAGAACTGGGGTATAACAATATCCGCGACCTGGATCTGGCATGGAAGGCGGCCTGCGCCTTCGGCCTTGCAGATGCCGGAACCGCTCCCATCGGTGAAGATGACATTACGGCCCTGGGGATTAGTAATACTGTGGGAAAAAAACAGATATGCTGTGTGGCGGTTAAACACAATACCCCCTGCGGTATCGCCCTAGGGGATACCCTTCTTGAGGCTTATGAAAAGACCTTTGCCTGCGATCCGGTTTCGATCTTCGGCGGCATTGTGGCATCCAATGTAAAACTGGACGCGGCGGTTGCAAAGCAGTTAGGGGAACTGTTCCTGGAAATCGTTATCGCTCCTGATTTTGATGATGATGCGCTTGAAATACTCAAAAAGAAAAAGAACCTCAGAATTATGAAGGCTAAAAAAGCCCCCCGTGAAGTCCATGAGTACACCGCCGTTGACGGCGGCCTTTTGGTTCAGCAGGGGGACCGGAAACTGTTTGAGAAATGGGAAGTGGTCACCAAAACGCAGCCTGAAGCTGCCGATATACCGGATATGATTTTTGGTATGCGGGCGGTAACCTTTGTTAAATCAAACGCCATCCTTATCGTAAAGGATGAAGCTGCAACCGGGATCGGCGGGGGTCAGGTGAATCGCATCTGGCCCACCGAACAGTCCCTTGAACGGAGCAAAAAAGCGGTGGCCGACGGCAAATTCGCCGATGGCAAGCCGCCACGGGTACTTGCGTCAGACGCATTCTTTCCCTTTGCCGATGTGGTTGAAGCGGCGGCGGCGGCGGGGATCAGGGCAATCGTCCAGCCCGGCGGTTCGGTGAATGACAAACTTTCGATAGAGGCCTGCGACAAGTACGGCATCGCCATGGTCTTTACCGGAACCCGTCACTTCAAACATTAACAGTAATACTAACGGACAGGAAGGATCATGAAAATTTTGGTCATCGGTTCAGGGGGGCGGGAACACGCCATTGCATGGAAGCTTTCTAAATCGGAGAAGGTTGAAAAAATCTATGTTGCTCCGGGGAATGGCGGAACTGCGGCAGAAAAAAAATGTGAAAATGTTCCACTCGATAAAAGCCCTGCATCTGAAGAAGGGCAGAATGCGTTAATACAGTTTATCCGGCGGGAAAAAATCGATCTTACCGTTGTCGGTCCCGAAGATCCATTGGCGGCGAGGATCGTTGACCGGTTCCGGGTGGCGGGGCTCGCAATCATAGGCCCTGATCAAAAAGCGGCCCGGCTTGAGGCGAGCAAGGTTTACTCAAAGGCCTTTATGAAAAAATACGGCGTCCGTGCTGCGGAAAGTCAGGACTTTAGTGATCCTGTCGCGGCATTGGTTTACGCGAAAAAACATTTTGACAACGGCGCTGCGCCGCTGGTGATTAAGGCCGACGGCCTTGCGGCGGGCAAGGGTGTGGTGATCGCAGAAAATTTTTTTGAAGCGGAAACAGCCCTCTCCTCCTTCATGAAAGATAAGTCCCTGGGGGACGCCGGTACAGCGGTAGTGCTGGAAGATTTTCTTGTGGGAAAGGAAGTATCGGTGCTGGCGGCGGTGAGTGTCAGCCCCGGCAAAAAGGGGAGCATCAGGCCCTTTGTTTCCGCGCGGGATCACAAACGCCGCTTTGAAGGGGGTAAGGGCCCGAATACCGGTGGTATGGGTTCCATCGCGCCTGTGCCGGATTTCACACCGGCGGCCCAACAGGATTTTATCAAATCAATTCTGGAACCCACTTTGCGCGGAATAGAGGTGGAAAACATGGATTACCGGGGTTTCATTTTTTTTGGCCTCATGGTGCATCAGAATCGCTGTTCCCTGCTAGAATACAATGTACGCCTTGGGGACCCCGAAACACAGGCGGTGCTTCCATTGCTGGATTCGGATTTTTCAGAACTCTGTTTTTCCATTCTTGACGGCAGCCTTGACACATTTCCCCTCAAATGGAAAAGCGGCGCGGTCTGTGCACCGGTGGTAGTTGCGGAAGGTTATCCTGGCAGCTACCGCAAGAACGATACTATTACTATTAATGAAAAAGATTTTGCAAAAACAGGAACACAGCTTTTTATCGCCGGGGCGCAGCGGGAAACAAAAAATCTTCTTGCGGAGGGGGAGGGTGCAGAACTCCGCACTTCCGGCGGCCGGGTGCTTGCGGTTTCCGCCTGGGGCAGCAATGCGGACGAGGCATGGACCAGGGCTTATGAGGCCATAAAATTTATCAATTTTGAAGGTATGGCTTACCGGAAAGACATAGGCCGGGAAGATCGATGATGAACGGAGATCCCCTTTTATGGCAGTTACTTTTACAGTTTATACTGATAATGGTGAACGCGGTTTTTGCCTGCGCCGAAATCGCGCTTCTGTCAATAAATGACAACAAACTTGAAAAACTCGCCGCAGGGGGAGATAAAAAAGCAAAACGGCTTTTATCCCTCACCAAACAGCCGGCAAAATTTTTAGCCACCATACAGGTGGGGATCACATTAGCGGGCTTTTTGGGCAGCGCCTTTGCGGCGGATAACTTTTCAGAAAAACTAACGGCGTGGATCATATCTCTGGGAGTAAAAATCAATCCCGCCACCATGGGCGCAATATCGGTGGTGATCATCACCATCATCCTCTCTTTCTTCACGTTGGTACTTGGAGAACTGGTCCCCAAACGGATCGCCATGAAAAAGGCGGACTCCCTTGCCTTTGCCATGTCGGCCCTAATCGTTTTTATTTCCAAAGTTTTTGCGCCGGTTGTGTGGCTCCTGACTAAATCAACCAACAGTATCTTAATGATTCTGCGGATCGATCCCAACACAGATGATACGGAAATTACCGAAGAAGAAATCCGCATGATGATCGATATGGGCAGCGCAAAGGGGACCATCAATCCAAGCGAGAAAGAAATCATCCACAATGTGTTTGAATTTGATGATCGCAACGCCGGCGAAATCATGACACACCGCCGCTATGTGACCTTACTCAACCTTGATGACAGCGATGCTGAGTGGGAAAAAACGATCATCGAAAACCGCCACAGTTTTTATCCGGTGTGCAATAAAAATCCCGATGATATCGCCGGGGTACTCAGATCGGACAGCTACTTCAGGCTTCAATCACGGGATCGTAAAACAGTGCTGGCCCGTGCGGTGCGGCCCGCTCAGTTTATTCCCATCACCCTAAAGGCGAATGTGCTTTTCAGGAACATGAAAAAAAACCGCAACCACTTCGCGGTGGTTTTGGATGAATACGGCAGCATGAACGGTATTGTTACCATGAACGATCTGCTGGAAGAACTGGTTGGGGATCTTGAAGATGATAACACCGCCCCCCCGGATAAACCATTGATCGAAAGCACCGGAAGCGGTGAGTGGCAAATGAACGGCGCGGTTTCTCTGGACAAGGTGGCGCAGGAAACGGGGCTCACCCTGCCGGTGGATCAATACGATACCTTTGCCGGTTTTGTGTTCAGCCTTCTGGGCCAGATACCTGCGGACGGACAGACCGCCGAGATTGAAGGACACGGGCTTCAAATAAAAATCCTTGAAATTCGTGAACATCGGCTGGAAAAAGCATTGGTATGTTTAAGCGAAAGGTCAGCAGAAGATGATGCGGATACGTCTCTTTAAGAGGCCTTCCTCCGTGAATATACCGACACGCCGATCATCACCAGTAAAGTAAACACATTGGGAATGGCGAGAATAAAATCCGCAGGAACATTGAAGATCCCCTGAGCGTAATTTGAAAAAGCTTCCGCAAGGCCAAAGATCAACGCGGCGACAAGGAGCCCTCCGGGCTTTCGGTTCCCCAGGAATATTACCACCAATGCTATCCAGCCCTTGCCTGCGGAAATATTTGGCACAAAGGCTCCAAGGTTCAGGGTGAGGAAGGAGCCGCCGATGCCGCAGCAGAGCCCCGAAATCAGAAACGCGGTAAACCGGTAGGTGTCGGGCCTCAAGCCCAAAGAGATAAGGGCCTCCGAATGGCCGTCGCAGGAACGGAGACGAAAGCCGAAGGGAGTCATGTAAAGCGCCACCCAGGCAAGGATCAGCAAACCCCATGCCGCGTAAACATAAACAGTGTGACCCGAAAAAATATTCCCAATTACCGGAACACTCGCAATCGCCGGGATGTTGACCAATGTCAATCTGGGTACATCGTTCAGTATTACTACACCCCGTGTTCCAAATAAGTGAAAAGACAGTACCACTGTTATTCCCGCAGCCAAAAGATTTACCGCAAGCCCTGCGATAAATACATTTGACCGTAGCTTTAATGTAACCAGCGCCAGGATACAGGAGAGAAACATGGAACACAGAATCGCCGCCGCCACGCCGACGGCAAGGCTCCCGGTAAAATGGGCAACTACTATCGCTGCAAAGGCCCCGGTTAAAAGCAGTCCTTCCAGGGCAATATTGAGCATCCCCGAAAGTTCCGTAAAGAGTCCGCCCATGGCGGCGAACAGCAATGGTGTCATGATATTCACCGCACTGTGCAAAATCATAACGCACTCCGTTTTTTAAAAACATTACGCAGTACCTGACTGGTCACCAGAAAGAAAACAGCGCCCTGCACAATGGAAGCGATCTCAAAGGTGACGTCCGAATTTTGCATGGCGATCCGGGCGCCGGAACCTATCCAGGCAAAAAAGATCGCCGCGGGTATTACCGCAATGGGGCTGAACCGGGCGATAAGGGCAACCGCCAAACCGTTCCATCCCATGCCGGAAGAAAATTCCTTTACCGTACTGTAGTAGGTTCCGTAAACCGCAAGCCCTCCGGCCATTCCGTAGAATGCGCCGCTCAGGAACATGGCCAGTACGGTGATCTTCTTTGTATTGATCCCGCCGTAACGGGCAAAAAGTTCGTTGCCCCCGGTGATGCGAATTTCGTAGCCAATTCCGGTCCGGGAAAGAAAAATGTGCACCAGCAGTACTGCGGCAACGGCAATAAAAAGGGCGGCGCTCAAATTTGACGGATGCAGTATCTGGGGTAAACGAAAACTTTCCGGTATTTTTTCGGTGGATTGCAGATTAGTTGCCCCGTCAAGGAATGGGCCGGTAACAAAATAATTGACCACCAGTACCAGTGCATTGGAAACAAGGAAGCTGGTGATAAGTTCGCTGGTGTTCCACTCCGCCTTGCAGAATCCTGAAAACCCCGCCACAAGGCCGGAAAAAATAGTCCCCGCCATAAGTGCGAGCAGCGCCCCGGCGAATCCCAGGTGCGCCAAAGCCAGCGCCGCAATGGTGGTGACGAAGGCCCCGGAATAAATTTGCCCTTCTCCGCCAAGGTTAAAGTTATTGGACTTCATGGCGATACTCACCCCAAGCCCTCCAAAGATCAATGGAATGGCGCTGTTCAGCATATTGCCGAAATAGTAGCGATTCTGCAGGGGGCCGAGAAAAAAATAGTACAAAGTTCTGGCAGGGGTTTTACTCAACAGCAGGGCCAGCAGGACCATCAAAAGGAGTGAAATGGCGAGGATCAGAATCATGCCTCCGGAGGCCATAAGCCCGGACTGAAAAGCTTCCGCCTGCCAGCTCCCGGCCCGGCCTGTTCCGGCGGGAACTGCCGGTCCCCCAAGCTCCGCCGAAGGCCGTTCATTCCGCCATCCTCCGAGTCGGTTTTTTTCACCCTTCACTTTGTAACTCCGGCGGGTTTTTAAGGCCCATCATAAAGACACCGATTTCTTCTTTTATGTTGGGAATAGAATCACTGTTATTCAATTCAGCCGCGATGGTCCCACGGTAGAAAATGATGATCCTGTCAGCAAGGGAAAGGATCTCGTCCAGGTTTGTGGAGATAAGGATCACCGCCGCGCCCCGGTCACGGAACTTTCCGATCTCGCCATACACATAGGCGCTTGCGGCAATGTCCAGCCCCCAGGCAGGCTCGGAAAAAACAATATAGTCCCGGAACTGATCAATTTCACGGGCCAGGATCATCTTTTGAATATTGCCCCCCGACAGTGTTACTGCGTTCTGGCCTCCCTCGCCGGCAATATCAAAACGGCGGATAAGGTCCGCAGAAAAACTGCGGATGGCCTTGAAATTTAAAAAGCCCATGGGAGAAAATTCATGCCTCCGGTTCAGGATGATATTTTCGTTTACCGTAGCATTGGGGGCGCTGCCCACCCGAAGCCGGTCAGCAGGAACATAGGCGAGTCCTTCGCGGCGGAGAGCGGAGGCATCAAAACGGGAGATATCCTTTTCCCGGTGGTATATCTTCCCCGAAGTGACCGGGAGAAAGCCCCCAAGCACCGCTTCTAGCACCCCAAGTCCGTTTCCTCCGACCCCTGCAAAACCAAGGATTTCACCGGCCTTCACGGCAAACGAAATATTGTCTAAAAGCAGCCGTTTCTGGCCCCGGCGTTTTACCGTTACGTGATCAAAAGTCAGCACCGGTTTCGCCGTCAATACCCCCGGCGCTCCTTCAGTCTTTTCTTTTTTTTGCCTGAAAGTTTCTGTAAAGTCCGATCCGATCATCATCCGGGATATATCATACTCATCAATCTCATTGGTATTCCTGACATCAACCAATTCACCCCGCCGCATCACCGCCACGCGATCAGAGATTTGTTTTATCTCACGCAGTTTATGTGTAATAAGGATAATTGATTTTCCCGCAAGGACAAGGGCTTTAAGGGTCTTAAAAAGTGAAACTATTTCCTGTTCGATGAGGACCGCTGTGGGTTCGTCAAGGATGATGATCTCCACATTGCGGTAAAGCAGCTTGAGGATCTCCGCCTGCTGCATCTGCCCCACGGTAAGATCGTGTACCGGTTTATCCGCCTCTATAGAAAAATGATGGGCTTCGATTATGGCGTTTACTGCGGCTTCCGCTTTGGCCTTGTCGTAGAAGATTCCAAACTTTACCGGCTCAAGTCCCATGACCACATTCTGGGCCACCGTAAGCTCCGGGAACAGCATGAAGTGCTGAAAGACCATGCCGATCCCCAGGCGATTCGCCGCCATGGGGGAGGCGATTTTTACCGGCTTTCCCCTGACAAAAATTTCACCCCCCGTAGGGGGTTCGATGCCATAGAGAATTTTCATCAAGGTGGTTTTGCCCGCCCCGTTTTCCCCCGCAAGACAGAGGACCTCTCCCCTGTGCAGACTCAAGTCTACCCGGTCATTCACCCTGCGGGGATTGCCGGGGTAGATTTTGGTGATGCCCCGCAATTCGACCGGGTATTCGTTCCCGGCAAGTGCCGATGATTCTGTCAAAGGGCCGGAACCGTATAGGAAACCCGGCCCGCGCGCATGTCATTCATAAATGCGTTGAATCTATCCTGAATGTCTTTAGGAAGGGAACCTGTGTAACCGGGATCGTCTGAGATGAAATCGAGGTAGCCATCTTTCAAACCAATGGTACGGGAAGTGCCGTATTGAATTTTTCCTGCGAGCACATCGGCGAGAATTTCTTCGGTAAGTTTTTTCTGTTCCATAAGGCCGCATCCCACGATGACGCCGGGGGCAAGCTTATACTCGTTGGTGTTGTGAAACACCACATAAGCTCCCTGCTCACCGGCGGTGCGGATCATTCCCTGGGCGGCCCCTCCGGCAATTGATGCAAACACATCAACACCGGCGCTGATCATGCTGGCCGCAAGGTCCGCAGCCTTATTCGCGTCAAACCAGTTGCCAATCACCCTAAAGTCAATGGTGATTTCCGGATCAACCCTGCGGGCTCCATCGAGAAAACCGGGAACGATATGTTTACTGAGCAGTGGATATTCCTGTGCGGCAATAAAACCAATCTTTTTCACACTATTGGCGTGTTCCATCTTGCTGGTGGTTACAAGCCCCGCAAGGTAGCCCAGGTAAAAGGACTGCTCGTACTGATTGTAAAGGTATGTGCTGATTTGGGGATTCCCCGAATATTCCGCATCGGTGATAATGAATTTCTGATTGGGGAATTTTTTCCCCACATTTACACAGATCTCCGGCAGTGACGGATTGGACCCAAGCACCAGATCGAAATCCCCGCTTGCAACCAGGGAGGTAAGCTGCTCTTCCCATTCGGCCTGATTAAATCCCGCTTCATACACCTTCACCGCAACATTGCCGTGGGAAGCGGCAAAACTCTCCGCTCCGGCGGCAAGCAGTTCATAGGTAGGACTCCCCGCCACCATTCCGGTGATATATACCAGGACAGAAAAATCTTTCTGCTGCTGATTTCCCGCATCCTTCTTCCCGCCTGCAAAGAGGGGTGCCGCCGCAAGAGCCGCGATAAGTGCAACGGCAAGAGCCGTGCCTAATACCCTGCTGGGAACATAATTTTTAAGTTGTGCCATGTTTAAATTCTCCTAGTTTATTTTTACATACCTTTACAAGTGATTCAAGTGTCCTCCGTTCAATCGGTGATAGCAATCATATTAGTCAGGGAAAATTTTTCTGTATCGTTTCGCCCATAGGTTTCCCTTCAATCGGGATCATTGGCGATTGTCACATCAAAACGGGCGCAGTCGTCAAACATATCCGGGCTGACCGCATTGCGGAACCTGCTGAGTCGCTGGGGGCGGTAAAACTTTGCGATTGAACCGGAATATGCCACCCAGTTCTCTGCTGCTTTCCCGGCGTTTAGAGATGCCTGGGACTGTAATTTTTTATCCCCGGTTTTACGCCAAAGCTGCAAATTAACGGCCGCTCTGAATTTGTAGGCATAATAAAGCCCCAATCGGCTCATGGCCCCTATGTCCGCGATAAGTGAAGTTTCTTCGGCAGGATACCCCCCCTGCAATGTTTCCAAAAGCTCCAGCGCACGCAGACAATTCTTCTCCATATCGCCGCTTACATCCAGGGGGCTAATCCCCTGCGGCATTTCACCGCGAATTACCCCTTCGCAATACTCCTTGACGGAGAGATACCCCGTACCGGGACAGGCCGCTCCTTCAATAAAATCATTTAAGCTGCGGAAAACAAGCAGGTCCTCTTCTTCAAAGTAACTTATGGAGGATTCAGGATACCACTGCATATCGTAATCCCGCCAGAACACCCGCTGCTGCAGGGGTATAGCCAGAGAAGCGTGTTTTAAGGCTTCGTATACCGTTCCGCCTTCATCACCAAAACTATCGGACCAAAGGGCGCGGAAATGGGCATCCGGCTGATCTATGTTATAGGAAAGTCGGCCCCAGAGGGCAAAGCTGAACCAATGCCTGTCCAAAAAGTATCCGCCCCGCTGCTCAGCGTCCCGGGGGGCATAATCCCGCCCCCAAATGATACCATCAGGCCCCATGTAAAAGCCCTTGAGCACATCAATTGGCATATTACGCAGGTAGTCCCGTGCATAATCTACGTCCCCCCATCGGAGCAGATAAAAATCATCATCCCGTACGGTAAGCCAGGCTTTGCGCCCGTTTTTAATCTGTGCAAAAAATTTATCGCCAAAATGGGGTTTAACCGCTGAATACATATGGGCCATGGAATATTTATGGCTGAGTTCAAATTCATGGGGAAAATCGGAAAACACATCTTCCATCTGTTCCACCGTTGTCATGTGGGATCGATGAATAAGGGCAAATTTACGGTCCGGCTGATCCTTTAAGGCATCGATTATTCCCTGACCGTAGGTGGCGCGCATATATTCCACATCCTCCCGGACATCTACCCGCCACTCCATCCGCATATTTTCACCCGCCGTAACCCCAATGCCGCGAAGAAGGGGATAGGTACGCACCAGTTCTTCCACCGCACAGCGTAAATAATCCCTGGTAACCGGGTTATCCGCACTGTCGGTTATCCCGTAACCGGCATACTGGGTTCCGTATACAAACACATTCCAGGTGAACAGATACACAGAGATAAAACGATCCGCTGCGTACTGCATGACTTCCTGCCAGAACCTGATTTTTTCCGCAATGGTTATTTTTTTAATGGTAACCAGGCTTTTTTCCTGCATATCCGTAAAATAATTCATACCCCTGGTCGTCGCATTTGGTATATAAACAGCGCGTTTTACATCATCAAGGGCAACTTCAGGGTATTTGGGAATTTTTACCAGGGAGGGGAAGGGAGAAAGGCTCCATAAGGAAAGGACATTGAATTTATTGCGGGCAAGGCGATCCAGAAAACCTTTCCAAAAATCCATATCCCACATATCGGCAATGTTTTCCTGTGCACTGTCACCGCCGTCGGTATAACTGGGGGTACGGGCATCCAGGGGTATATTAAATTTGATACCCCGTTTTTCCAGGTATGGATTAACTACACCGGTCTTCAGGGTATCAATTAAGCCTCCGCCCCCGAAATGCTGGGCTATATCAAGAGCGCCATACATGGCGCCCGGTGCATCTGCCCCCGCAACAATGACGGAATCGCCGTCAATATACAGGGTATAGCCCTGTGCCTTGGCATTGGTTGTCCACTTGGGGCTGCTTTTTGTATATAAATCCACCCTTTCGGGGATTTTATGCCCCTTTTTAGTGGTTTTTTCAAAGGCCCGGTTAAGTTCGCCTATTGCGAAATCAAGCTGGGGACAGGGAATATCACTTAAAATTTTGTACTTATGTTCCAACCCTTCTGTATCGTAGACCATACGCATATCCTCCGCTTAAGCGAAACCCTGTTTCAGCGCCCGGTACAGGCCCCGGTATTCCGCAAAAAGCCCTTCGTAGAGATGGGCCTTCTTTTCATCCCCATGGTACACCCGGCGTATCTTCACCATGGCGGCGGCGGCTTCCCCGGCGGACCCATAATGCCCCCGGGCCGCCGCTCCCAGCGCGGCAAGTCCCACCAGTTCCGCATCCCCGACAACCGGGACCAACACATCCCTGCCGGTAATGTCCGCCTTGAGCTGATTCAGGAAGTCGCTTTCCCCGGGATGCCCCGAAACCCGCAGTTCCCGTACCTCTGCGCCGCATTCTTCCATTACGGTGATCACATCCCGAATGGCAAAACAGATCCCTTCGGCAACAGACCGGGCCAGTTCTGCCCGCCCTGATGAAAGGCTTAAGCCCCAAAAAACACCCCGTGCATGGGGATCCCAAATGGGGGCCCGTTCCCCCGCAAGATAGGGAAGAAACACCGGCACTCCGGCGCGATCCGCCGATGCCGCAAGGCAAAAAAAATTTTCAAAGGGCTCTGCATTAATAGTCAACAGTTCCCGCGCCCAAACTATTGCCTTCCCCGTAGTAGAAATGATCCCCGATAAATTCCAGTAGGGCTTTACCGGATGGCCGTAAGACATAAGCCGTGTATCCATGATCCGTTCAGCGGTACAAACATTGATCCCCTCGCTGGTCCCCGATCGGTCGCAGGCTTCACCGGGATGTACCGCCCCTGCGCCCAGGATCGACGCAAAAAAATCCGGCCCCCCGGCAATCACCGGCACTTCACCGGAGAAACCAAAACGCCGCACAACTGCGGGAAGTAAATTTCCAATAGTTTCACCGGGTGAAATAAATGGCGGAAACTTTGCATGATCCAATCCCGCCTTGTCCAGTGCAGCGTCGTTCCAATACCAGCGATCAAAACCCTGTGAAGGAAATACTGTCCGCGCTTCTCCGGTCAATGCATATACCAGATACTCCGGGCAGGAAAGAAAATATTTTGTCTTTTCATAAAGTGCAGTATCGTTGTTTTTTATCCAAAGAATTTTCGGCAAAAAAAAACCGGGATCCACCGGTGCGCCCATAATTGCGGACACCCTTACAGATTCCGCCTGTGCGCGCCGGTCAAGCCAGAGCAACGCCGCAGCAGCAGGCAGCGCAAGCCGGGGCTCACTGGGCCCCTGTTCATCAAACGCCGGTTCCCCGATCACCGGTACAAGGCTGGGCCCGTTCCCGCTAATCGCCAATGCTTCAACCCCAGAGATATCCCCCCCGGCTCTCTCCGCAGGCGCTGATCTGACTGGTGTGTAAATGGGTTTCGTAGAGGTATGACATGACTTCACTATACCGGAAAAGGCATCATTAAGCCATATATAATTTTCCGCCCTTCCATATTTCAGTATCTGGTTATTTTTCTCCTAATGGATTAAAATGAAAATAACGGAGAACAGCATTGATACTGGCCATCGACATTGGAACATCAGCCTTTAAAGCTGCGCTCTTTACTGCGGATGGTATTTGTAAAAAATCCGCAGCGCTGCCATTGTCTATTGCCCTGAGTGACGGAGTGCAGCATGAAGCCGAACCGGCACAGTGGCTGCGGGCT
>BNUT01000040.1 GCA_025997555.1 Spirochaetia bacterium | reverse complement strand
GTCATGGACGAAAGCTTTTTAAGCATGTTGAATAATCCCATCCTTATAGACAAACTCTATTAGAATAATACACGAAAGGCAGCGATCTTTCAAACAATATGGAGATGATTATGGAAAAACTGCGGCGCCTCTGGGAAAAGAAAAAACTTTTAGGGTTGGGGCTCATGAGCGGCACCTCTTTGGACGGCATGGACGCCGCACTGGTAGAGATCGAAGGATGCGGAAAAGATACCAAGGTGAAGCTCCGGGAGTTTTATACCCAGCCCTACAGCAAGGAACTGCGCGCCCTGCTTCTGGAGGCGGTCATGGGTGAAACCGGGGGAAGCCGGACTGTATGCTGCCTTAATACCCTTATGGGGAAGATTGCCCTGGACGCCGCCCTTAGGGTATGCGAAAAGGCCGGGGTCTCCCCGGCGGATGTGGACTTCGCGGGGAGCCACGGCCAGACCATCTACCACCAGAGCCGTGAGATACCCTTTGGCGGGACCGGCGTCCGGGGCACCCTGCAAATCGGGGAGGCTTCGATCATTGCCGAAGGGCTGGGCTGCGTGGTGGTGAGCGATTTCCGGGTGCGGGATATGGCGGCGGGCGGGCAGGGTGCGCCCCTGGTGCCCTATACGGAATACCTCCTCTACAGCCGGGAGGATGAAACAACGGCCCTGCAAAATATCGGCGGCATCGGCAATATCACGATCCTCCCTGCGGGATCTTCCCTGGACCAGGTGATGGCCTTTGATACCGGGCCGGGGAATATGATTATCGACGCGGTGATCTCCGCCATTTCCGGGGGAATACAAACCTACGATGCCGCAGGGGCCATGGCGGGGCGGGGTAAGGTCAGCGGAGGGCTTTTGGACTATATGCGGGAAAAGGACGGAGATTATCTGCAAATGCCCCCGCCTAAAAGTACGGGCCGGGAAAGCTATAACGCGGATTATATCAGGCTTCTATTGGAAAAGGCGGGGACACTGGGCTTGTCGGCGGAGGATACCCTGGCAAGCGTCACCTGTTATACCGCAGACACTATCCGCATTGCCCTGGAACGCTTCTGCCCGGTTTTGCCCCGGCGGCTCATCATAGGCGGCGGGGGCGCTCGCAACGAAACCCTGCTGGGGTATATCAAGCGGCAGCTTGCGGACCATGGGTTAGGCGGCTGCGCCGTGGTAAGCGCCGGTGAAATGGGCATCAACGCCGATGCCAAGGAAGCGGTGGCCTTTGCGGTTTTAGCCAACGAGACGCTCCA
This sequence comes from Spirochaetia bacterium, assembly GCA_025997555.1. Classification (GTDB taxonomy): domain Bacteria; phylum Spirochaetota; class Spirochaetia; order Treponematales; family Breznakiellaceae; genus BNUT01. The sequence continues at coordinate 15,599 of BNUT01000040.1, read as the reverse complement.
CGGTATCTGCAATAACGCACCTTCAGCCACAGGGGCTGCTCATCCGGTGATTATGGGGAAGATAAGTTTCTAGCAGTTTGTTGCACTTCGTGCATTTCAATCTCCAAAAGTGCAACAGGCTCCTAGCCCTTTACCGATCCCACCGTAAGGCCCGCGATGAAGAAGCGCTGCAGCATGGGATAGAGGATGATGATGGGCAGGGTGGACACGATGATAACCGCAGCCTTAATGGAAATGCCGATGGTAGTACGGTCGGCGGCGCCGGAGCCTTCCCCAACGGTCATGGTGCCGTTCACAATATTGCGGAGGAAAAGCATTACCGGGTATTGGGAACTTTTAAGGTATATCAGGGCGTTGAACCAGTCGTTCCAGAAAAACACCGCGTAGTAAAGGCCGATGGTGGCCAGCGCCGCAGTGGACAGGGGCAGGACAATCCGGGTAAGTATCCCGTAATATCCCAGACCGTCAATCAGGGCGGCCTCCTCAATCTCCCGTGGAACCCCTTTAAAAAAACTGATCAGGATGATGAGATTGAAGGGGCTGATAGCAAATGGCAGCAGCATTGCCAGGGGCGTATTGGTGATCCTTAAGGCATTGATGAGCAGATAGGTGGGAATTAATCCGCCTGAGAAAAACATGGAGAACACCACCAGCTTCATAAAGAACCGGTTGCCCCGTAAAAAAGATTTGGAAAGGGGATAACCGAAGAGGATCGTCATTGCCAATGCGATAAAAGTTCCGCCTGATGTATACAGGAGGGTATTCCGGTAGGCCTGGAAAAAATTGGGATAGGTGAAAATCTGTTTATACGCCGCAGTATTAAAGCCTCGGGGCCAGAGGCTGACCCGGTTATTCATAATATCCTGGACACTGGAAAAAGAAAGGGCATACATATACAGGAACGGAATAATACAAACCAGCAGGGAAAGGGTCATGATACCGTATATGACCACATCAAAAAAGGTGATACGGCGGAGCTTCGATTTATGTGCTAATGTAATTCCCATTGTCTCTTCCTGCCTAATAAATTGATTCGCCGGTAGTTTTATTGCTGATAAAATTCGCGGAGCTGACCAGGACCAGCCCAATGACGCCGCTGAACAACCCGATGGCGGTGGCGTAGGAATAATTCGGCATCCCCCCCGCAAGACCGGTACGGTACACCAACGTGTCAAGAATATCGCTGACCATGGAATTGGCGGGGGTATACAGAAGCAATACCTTTTCAAATCCCAGGGTGAGCATACGTCCGATCTGCAGAATAAGCATCACCATGACGGTGGGCATTATGGAAGGGATGGTCACCGACCATATTTTTCTGATGCGCCCCGCGCCGTCAATCTCGGCAGCCTCAAAAAGATCGCTTGATATGTTGGTAATTGCCGCGAGGTATATAATGGCGGTCCAGCCGGTAAACTGCCAGCTGTCGGTGAGCACATAGATAATGCGGAACCATTCGGGGAGATTCATAAAGTAAATCGGTTCCATGCCGAATCCGGCCAGCAGGCGGTTTAAGATCCCGCTTGAGGGGGACAGGATTTCTCCCAAAATGGCGATAACTACTACGGTAGAGATAAAGCGGGGCATGTAGGAAATGGTCTGCACGATTTTTTTATATCTTTTGGACCGGGCCTCGTTAAGCACCACCGCGAAAATAATTGGCAGGGGAAAATTGACCAGAATATTCCAGAGGGACGTTATCAGGGTATTCCTGAAGGCGCGCCAGAAAGAAGGATCGTTGATGAAACGCTCGAAATACTGGAGCCCCACCCATTCGGTTCCCCAGGAGCCCATGCCGGGACGGTAACGCCTGAAGGCGAGTATGTTCCCGAACATGGGCATGTATTTAAAGATGATAAAATAGGCCAAGGGCAAAACAAACATGGTATAGAGCGCAAAATACTTACGGATATGGGGAATGAGTTTTTCCTGCTTCCCCAGAGGGATGATTTTTTCTGCGGCTTTACTCCGCGCCTGTTTTGCCATGGCCCTGCGTTTCCCTTATCGCCTAGAGATTGCTGTTGTACAGCGCAAGATAGTCATTGATACCCTTCTGTGTCATTTCCGCCACATAGGCGGCCCAGTCCCTATCAATATTCTTGGTGCCGGTAATAAAGGCGTTATCCCACACATTGAAGGCGTCGAACAGGGGGCCCATCAGGGAGGTTGCCTTCTCGGCGGCAAGATCATCAAACTTGGGTGTCGGCGGAATGGCCTGGATGACACCGCCCATGGCGGACACCTGCTGGTTGATTTTGGCATAGTTCTCGTCGTACTTGGTCATTTCCCGCGCATTCACCCAAACCGTTTGGGTAACGTCGGAACCGGCGCCGTACTGGAGCTGCATATGCTTGTAGATACCGTCAGGGGATTTCAGAATGCTGTCCGCATATTTGATGGTGTTACCGCTCATGGTGTAAGTCTGGCCCTCAACCCCGATGCACCACAGCAGCGCCGCTTCCTTGCTGAAGAACATGGCATCCACGGTGCGGACGATGCGTTCAAAGTCGGCCCGTTTGGAGGTGGTGATGGGGAAAATGATCCCCGATCCGGTCTTGGCCTTCTGCTGGTGGTGAGCCCCGGCGGGACCCGCAAGGGCGGGATACATATTAAGCTTGAACCCCGGAATTTCGGCGGCGGCTTCGACGCCCCCTATCTGATCGTAATAGGCATAGGTGGCAATTGACTTGCCGGTGGCCATCTTGGTGGCCCAGGCATCGCCCACCGGTTCCAGCTCGGGGTCAAGCAGACCTTCGGCGTAGAGTTTGTGCCAGAACCGGAGGTATGTCCGGTACTCTTCGCTTATGGCCCCCGCAAAGAAGGTGTTCTTGCTGTAATCCCAGCTTAATACCCGGCTGCCCCCGGCGCCGTTAAGATGCAGGCTGATACCCCAGGCAGGCTGGGTCATGCGGTAGAGCACACGGGGACCTACCAGGACGGTCAGGGGGTAGCTGGCGGGATTATCCGCCTTGTAGGCCTTCAAAACCGCGTAGAGATCGTCATAGGTCTTGGGGGCGGGGAGCTTGTACTTCGCCAGCACATCCTCCCGCAGTATGAGCCCGCCGTCATAGAAGGGCACATCCGTAAGGGAAGGCAGGCTGTACCGCTTGCCGTCCTTCAGTTTGAGGGCGTCCACATCGGCCTGAATGCCGAATTCCTGGACCCGTGCATTCCATTCCGGGGTCCACTGGGGATAATCGCTGATGGGAACGATGGCCCCGTTCATTGCCAAGGAAGCGTTTTCCCCGGCAATGGATTGGTAGAGGATCACATCCGGCCCGTTACCGCTGTTCAGGGCAAGGGAGACTTTGGTGGAATAATCCGCAATGGGGATAATTTCCCAGTTGATCTTTACGTTATACCGTTTCTGGGCCTCCTGCACCGTCAGCCAGTCGTTGTGAAACGGCAGGGTTGCGTTGTCGGAATAGTACATGGTGATTGCCAGGGGTTTGTCGCTCCCGGCACTGCCTTGCTTACCGCCGGCGAATAGCATCGAGGCGGCGCAGACAAGACTGAACAACACCAGAACGATTCTTTTCATAGTCATAATTTCCTCCATAAAATCGAAATTCATTCTTGTAATTTTATTATATCCCCAAATTAATTATCCTGTCAAGAAATTTTTTTCTTGACAAGGGGGTTTTATCATTATATATTTCATTTTGATGAAAAAATTTTTCATTTCCGGGAGATATTGCAATGGATGATACTTCGGCGCCGATCAATGCCCTTACCTCGAAAGCCCTTTCGGAGCTGACCACAGAAAAGCGGAATGAGTCATCCAATGACATAGATTCCAAAAATTCTTTTGAGATCCTTGCCATCATCAATAATGAGGACAAGAAGGTCCCCCCGGCAATAGAAAAAATACTGCCGGAGATCGCCGCCCTGGTGGACGATATTGTGGCGGCCTTTAAGAAGGGGGGCCGCCTGGTTTACATCGGCGCGGGAACTTCGGGCCGGCTGGGGGTTCTGGACGCCTCCGAATGCCCCCCCACCTATGGGGTCAGTCCTGATATGGTCCAGGGCTTGATTGCCGGGGGCAGGGACGCCCTGACCAAATCCATTGAGTCCGCCGAGGACCGCCGGGAAGAGGGCATTGAAGAACTCAAGGGCATCGGCTTTTGCGCTGATGATGTCCTCGTGGGGATCACCGCATCGGGCCAGGCCCCCTATGTGCTGGGCGCTTTGGAGTATGCCCGGAACCTGGGGGCTGTAACCGGGGCCATCAGTTGCAACGCCAACTCAAAAACCTTTGATCTGGCCAAACACCGGCTCTTTGTGGATGTAGGCCCTGAGGTGGTTACCGGTTCCACCCGGATGAAGTCAGGCACCGCCCAGAAGCTGGTCCTCAATATGCTTTCCACTGCCGCCATGATCCGCATCGGAAAGGTCTACAAAAACCTGATGGTGGACTTAAAGCCCGTCAACCATAAACTGATCCTCCGGTCCATCCGCCTTATCCGGGAAGTTACCGGCTGCTCAGAGGAACAGGCCAGGGAAAGTTTTGAAAAATCCGGGAAAACCCCCAAGACCGCCATTGTGATGGTCCTTTTGAAGGTAGACCGGCAACGGGCACAGGAATTGCTTGAGGAAGCGGAAGGACATATCAGCGTTCTACTAAAACAGGGCAAGGCTTAAGCCCCATGGAAAGCGCCCTCTTTGCCATTCGCCAGTACCTTTCGATTTTTCCGGCGGCCGAGCGGAAAGTTGCGGAGTATGTGCTCAACGAACCCCGGCTGGTGCTTCACTACAACATTACCGAGCTGGCCCGCCAGTGCGGGGTAAGCCAGGCCGCTATCGTACGTTTCTGCCGCCGCATCGGAACAGAGGGCTTTTCCGATTTCAAACTCCGGCTTTCCCACGATGTGTTCCGCACCTCCGACGACCGCTTTCTCCCTGACCTGGAACTTGAGTCCGACATGGACCCCGCCCTGGTTGTCAAAGGGGTTTTCGGCAGCATCCAGCGGAGCATGGCCCGGCTTGAATCCCTGAACGACATAACGCTCCTCAGCCGGTCCGTGGAACTCATCCGCGCCGCGCGGACTACCTATATATTCGGCCTTGGGGCATCGGGGCTGGTTGCCCAGGACCTGTACCAGAAGCTTATCCGCATCGGTATGCCCTGCTGGTATTCCCCGGACGTGGACCTCCAGATTACCGCCGCCTGTAACCTGCTCCCGGAGGACGCGGTCTGTATCATTTCCTACTCCGGGGAGACCCCCGCAATGGTGACCGCTGCGGAATGGACTGGCAAAAAGGGCGCCCCAATTATCACCCTGACCATGGAGACCGAAAATACCCTGCGGAAATCCGCAGACATTGCCCTGCTGGTCCCCTCCCTGGAACGGATTTACCGCTCCGGCGCTACGGTTTCCCGGCTGAACCAACTTGCGGTGATCGATATAATCTATTCCCTGCTCATATCGAAAAATCTGAATGCCGCCATTACTGCCCTGGAACAGACCATGGCGGCCACCCATTACCGGCTCACTTATTAATCACCGCGTATGCGGCGGCGCCCTGATCGATTATCTGCTGGAAACCTCTGGTCTTGAGGCCCTGATACTGCCGGGTGAATTCATCCACCGTTATCTGACCGGCGATACAGCGGTCACGGAGTACACAGACACCGCCGGTGATAACATCCGCCCGGTAGCGGTTATAGGCTTCCGTTTTCAGGGTATCGGGAACGTCAAAGAAATAATCATTGTTGATGGTAAACAGGCCGTCATAGAAGGACTTAACCTGATCCGCAAGCTGGTTATAGGGCACACCCCTGGTCAGGCACTGCATATAGGCGTCTTCCGCCCAGATTCCGTTAAAGGGGGCGTATTGCAGGCCCGCAGTCCGGTAGGAAACAAAACTCTCCGCGAGCAGTTCCGGCCGGAGCACCGGTTTGCCGTTCACGTAGTCAAAGGTCTGTCCCTCCACGCCATAACTGTAGAGCTCAATGCCCTTGTCGCTGAACCAGTAATCATAAAACCGGACGATGGCTTCCGCCTTGCCCGCCTTTTCCGCCGCAGTGGTGATACTCACCCCCGCCTGCTTCCAGTCACGGGCCTGGATGTTCTGATCCCCAAATGGCCCCTTGGGAGGCGCAATGGTCCGCCAGAACGCTTGGGGACTGCCGCCCTGGCGGTTGGTAGTCGTAGAAATACTGGCCCGCTCCGCCCAGGTCATGGTAGAACCGCAGAGCCCTGAGTCCATGAGGGTAAAGAGCTCCGCCTGGCTCCGGGTTGAGAATTCCCTGTCCAGAATGCCTTCTTTATACAGACCCGCAACTGCCTTGAGGAAGTCGGGATACCGGGGATGCTCATAGACCGGAATATACCTGTTGTTGTATACGCAGAACTGGGTGTCCACAGAGGACCGGATGCCGAATGCCCAGAGCAAGGCTGCCAGTGAACGCTCTCCGTCTTTATCCAGGGCCACCGGGATTTCGTTGCTCTTGTCCCCGTCACCGTTCATGTCGTTGTCCCGGAAGGCCCGCCATACCGTGACCCATTCATCCCAGGTGGCCGGTTCCTTGAGGTTCACCTTGTCCAGCCAGTCCTTGCGGATCATCCAGCTATAGGAACCGGGGATATCCACGATCCCGGCGATGGTATAGATATGGCCGTCCGCTTCCCGCCAATGGGCCATTCTATCGGGGCCTACCGCCTTGAGGATGTTCTGTCCGTATTTCTGCAGCAGATCATCCAGGGCAATTATCGCGCCCTCGTCTTTAAGGGGTATGGTCCCGTAGGTACCCGGATTGAGCAGGTCGGGCAGCTTGCCCCCCGCCAGGGTGGTGGCTATCTGGGTGTTATAGTCCGTTGCCTGCCGCCAGTCAAATTTGAATTTGATCCCCTGGTTTTTTTCAATGGCTTTGAAGATCACGCTGTCTTCCGCAGGCAGTGGATAGGGCGCCCAATGGGTTGCCATTATGCTGATCTCCTGACCCGATCCTGCGGCCGTTGACTGCCGGCCCCCTGTTGCCCACGACGCTGTCACCGCGATGGACAGCAGCACAAGGACTGAAATCATTTTCTTCATTTTTTTCTCCTCCATAAAAATTTTAAGCCCCAACATCTAAAGCGTCAGGACAAATACACAAATCAACCCTTGACCGATCCCAGCATGATCCCTGATACAAAGTAGCGCTGCACAAAAGGGTAGAAGATGATCATGGGGATCATGGATACCACCAGCGAGGCGTTCCGTACCTGGGGACCGAGGTCCGCCACCCCTTCAAAGTTGGAGGACGCCGCAGCGGACAGGCCGTACAATGACGCTTTAGATGTTGGGGCTTAAAATTTTTATGGAGGAGAAAAAAATGAAGAAAATGATTTCAGTCCTTGTGCTGCTGTCCATCGCGGTGACAGCGTCGTGGGCAACAGGGGGCCGGCAGTCAACGGCCGCAGGATCGGGTCAGGAGATCAGCATAATGGCAACCCATTGGGCGCCCTATCCACTGCCTGCGGAAGACAGCGTGATCTTCAAAGCCATTGAAAAAAACCAGGGGATCAAATTCAAATTTGACTGGCGGCAGGCAACGGACTATAACACCCAGATAGCCACCACCCTGGCGGGGGGCAAGCTGCCCGACCTGCTCAATCCGGGTACCTACGGGACCATACCCCTTAAAGACGAGGGCGCGATAATTGCCCTGGATGATCTGCTGCAGAAATACGGACAGAACATCCTCAAGGCGGTAGGCCCCGATAGAATGGCCCATTGGCGGGAAGCGGACGGCCATATCTATACCATCGCCGGGATCGTGGATATCCCCGGTTCCTATAGCTGGATGATCCGCAAGGACTGGCTGGACAAGGTGAACCTCAAGGAACCGGCCACCTGGGATGAATGGGTCACGGTATGGCGGGCCTTCCGGGACAACGACATGAACGGTGACGGGGACAAGAGCAACGAAATCCCGGTGGCCCTGGATAAAGACGGAGAGCGTTCACTGGCAGCCTTGCTCTGGGCATTCGGCATCCGGTCCTCTGTGGACACCCAGTTCTGCGTATACAACAACAGGTATATTCCGGTCTATGAGCATCCCCGGTATCCCGACTTCCTCAAGGCAGTTGCGGGTCTGTATAAAGAAGGCATTCTGGACAGGGAATTCTCAACCCGGAGCCAGGCGGAGCTCTTTACCCTCATGGACTCAGGGCTCTGCGGTTCTACCATGACCTGGGCGGAGCGGGCCAGTATTTCTACGACTACCAACCGCCAGGGCGGCAGTCCCCAAGCGTTCTGGCGGACCATTGCGCCTCCCAAGGGGCCATTTGGGGATCAGAACATCCAGGCCCGTGACTGGAAGCAGGCGGGGGTGAGTATCACCACTGCGGCGGAAAAGGCGGGCAAGGCGGAAGCCATCGTCCGGTTTTATGATTACTGGTTCAGCGACAAGGGCATTGAGCTCTACAGTTATGGCGTGGAGGGACAGACCTTTGACTACGTGAACGGCAAACCGGTGCTCCGGCCGGAACTGCTCGCGGAGAGTTTTGTTTCCTACCGGACTGCGGGCCTGCAATACGCCCCCTTTAACGGAATCTGGGCGGAAGACGCCTATATGCAGTGCCTGACCAGGGGTGTGCCCTATAACCAGCTTGCGGATCAGGTTAAGTCCTTCTATGACGGCCTGTTTACCATCAACAATGATTATTTCTTTGACGTTCCCGATACCCTGAAAACGGAAGCCTATAACCGCTACCGGGCGGATGTTATCACCGGCGGTGTCTGTGTACTCCGTGACCGCTGTATCGCCGGTCAGATAACGGTGGATGAATTCACCCGGCAGTATCAGGGCCTCAAGACCAGAGGTTTCCAGCAGATAATCGATCAGGGCGCCGCCGCATACGCGGTGATTAATAAGTGAGCCGGTAATGGGTGGCCGCCATGGTCTGTTCCAGGGCAGTAATGGCGGCATTCAGATTTTTCGATATGAGCAGGGAATAGATTATATCGATCACCGCAAGTTGGTTCAGCCGGGAAACCGTAGCGCCGGAGCGGTAAATCCGTTCCAGGGAGGGGACCAGCAGGGCAATGTCTGCGGATTTCCGCAGGGTATTTTCGGTCTCCATGGTCAGGGTGATAATTGGGGCGCCCTTTTTGCCAGTCCATTCCGCAGCGGTCACCATTGCGGGGGTCTCCCCGGAGTAGGAAATGATACAGACCGCGTCCTCCGGGAGCAGGTTACAGGCGGCGGTAATCTGGAGGTCCACGTCCGGGGAATACCAGCAGGGCATACCGATGCGGATAAGCTTCTGGTACAGGTCCTGGGCAACCAGCCCCGATGCCCCAAGGCCGAATATATAGGTAGTCCGCGCGGCGCGGATGAGTTCCACGGACCGGCTGAGGAGCGTTATGTCGTTCAGGGATTCAAGCCGGGCCATGCTCCGCTGGATGCTGCCGAAAACCCCTTTGACAACCAGGGCGGGGTCCATGTCGGACTCAAGTTCCAGGTCAGGGAGAAAGCGGTCGTCGGAGGTGCGGAACACATCGTGGGAAAGCCGGAGTTTGAAATCGGAAAAGCCCTCTGTTCCGATGCGGCGGCAGAAACGTACGATAGCGGCCTGGCTTACCCCGCACTGGCGGGCCAGCTCGGTAATGTTGTAGTGAAGCACCAGCCGGGGTTCGTTGAGCACATACTCCGCAACTTTCCGCTCGGCCGCCGGAAAAATCGAAAGGTACTGGCGAATGGCAAAGAGGGCGCTTTCCATGGGGCTTAAGCCTTGCCCTGTTTTAGTAGAACGCTGATATGTCCTTCCGCTTCCTCAAGCAATTCCTGTGCCCGTTGCCGGTCTACCTTCAAAAGGACCATCACAATGGCGGTCTTGGGGGTTTTCCCGGATTTTTCAAAACTTTCCCTGGCCTGTTCCTCTGAGCAGCCGGTAACTTCCCGGATAAGGCGGATGGACCGGAGGATCAGTTTATGGTTGACGGGCTTTAAGTCCACCATCAGGTTTTTGTAGACCTTTCCGATGCGGATCATGGCGGCAGTGGAAAGCATATTGAGGACCAGCTTCTGGGCGGTGCCTGACTTCATCCGGGTGGAACCGGTAACCACCTCAGGGCCTACATCCACAAAGAGCCGGTGTTTGGCCAGATCAAAGGTTTTTGAGTTGGCGTTGCAACTGATGGCCCCGGTTACAGCCCCCAGGTTCCGGGCATACTCCAAAGCGCCCAGCACATAGGGGGCCTGGCCCGATGCGGTGATCCCCACGAGGACATCATCAGCGCAAAAGCCGATGCCCTTGAGTTCTTCAATGCCCTCTTCCCGGCGGTCCTCGGCGGACTCAATGGATTTGGTCAGGGCGTCCCTGCCCCCGGCAATCAAGCCCTGGACCATATCAGGACTGACCCCATAGGTGGGGGGGCATTCGGAGGCGTCCAGAACCCCCAGCCGGCCCGAAGTTCCCGCGCCGATGTAAACCAGGCGGCCCCCCTTCTTAAAGGCCGCCACAATATCGTCCACCAGGGCGGCGATCTCCGGCAGTATTTTTTCTATTGCCGGGGGGACCTTCTTGTCCTCATTATTGATGATGGCAAGGATCTCAAAAGAATTTTTGGAATCTATGTCATTGGATGACTCATTCCGCTTTTCTGTGGTCAGCTCCGAAAGGGCTTTCGAGGTAAGGGCATTGATCGGCGCCGAAGTATCATCCATTGCAATATCTCCCGGAAATGAAAAATTTTTTCATCAAAATGAAATATATAATGATAAAACCCCCTTGTCAAGAAAAAAATTTCTTGACAGGATAATTAATTTGGGGATATAATAAAATTACAAGAATGAATTTCGATTTTATGGAGGAAATTATGACTATGAAAAGAATCGTTCTGGTGTTGTTCAGTCTTGTCTGCGCCGCCTCGATGCTATTCGCCGGCGGTAAGCAAGGCAGTGCCGGGAGCGACAAACCCCTGGCAATCACCATGTACTATTCCGACAACGCAACCCTGCCGTTTCACAACGACTGGCTGACGGTGCAGGAGGCCCAGAAACGGTATAACGTAAAGATCAACTGGGAAATTATCCCCATTGCGGATTATTCCACCAAAGTCTCCCTTGCCCTGAACAGCGGTAACGGGCCGGATGTGATCCTCTACCAATCCATTGCCGGGGAAAACGCTTCCTTGGCAATGAACGGGGCCATCGTTCCCATCAGCGATTATCCCCAGTGGACCCCGGAATGGAATGCACGGGTCCAGGAATTCGGCATTCAGGCCGATGTGGACGCCCTCAAACTGAAGGACGGCAAGCGGTACAGCCTGCCTTCCCTTACGGATGTGCCCTTCTATGACGGCGGGCTCATACTGCGGGAGGATGTGCTGGCGAAGTACAAGCTCCCCGCCCCCAAGACCTATGACGATCTCTACGCGGTTTTGAAGGCCTACAAGGCGGATAATCCCGCCAGCTACCCCCTGACCGTCCTGGTAGGTCCCCGTGTGCTCTACCGCATGACCCAGCCTGCCTGGGGTATCAGCCTGCATCTTAACGGCGCCGGGGGCAGCCGGGTATTAAGCTGGGATTACAGCAAGAACACCTTCTTTGCGGGGGCCATAAGCGAAGAGTACCGGACATACCTCCGGTTCTGGCACAAACTCTACGCCGAAGGTCTGCTTGACCCCGAGCTGGAACCGGTGGGCGATGCCTGGGCCACCAAGATGGCCACCGGCAAGTCAATTGCCACCTATGCCTATTACGATCAGATAGGGGGCGTCGAAGCCGCCGCCGAAATTCCGGGGTTCAAGCTTAATATGTATCCCGCCCTTGCGGGTCCCGCCGGGGCTCACCACCAGCAGAAGGCCAAGACCGGATCGGGGATCATTTTCCCCATCACCACCTCCAAACGGGCCGACTTTGAACGCATCGTCCGCACCGTGGATGCCATGTTCTTCAGCAAGGAAGCGGCGCTGCTGTGGTGCATCGGGGTTGAGGGCCAGACTTACACCATGAGCGGTAACACCATCAAATATGCGGACAGCATTCTGAAATCCCCTGACGGTATCTACAAGCATATGCAGCTCCAGTACGGCGCCGGTTCCGACGTTACCCAAACGGTTTGGGTGAATGCGCGGGAAATGACCAAGTACGACGAGAACTATGCCAAAATCAACCAGCAGGTGTCCGCCATGGGCGGTGTCATCCAGGCCATTCCGCCGACACCCAAGTTTGATGATCTTGCCGCCGAGAAGGCAACCTCCCTGATGGGCCCCCTGTTCGACGCCTTCAATGTGTGGGATAACGCCTTTATTACCGGCACCAAGAATATTGATAGGGACTGGGCCGCCTATGTGGCGGAAATGACACAGAAGGGTATCAATGACTATCTTGCGCTGTACAACAGCAATCTCTAGGCGATAAGGGAAACGCAGGGCCATGGCAAAACAGGCGCGGAGTAAAGCCGCAGAAAAAATCATCCCTCTGGGGAAGCAGGAAAAACTCATTCCCCATATCCGTAAGTATTTTGCGCTCTATACCATGTTTGTTTTGCCCTTGGCCTATTTTATCATCTTTAAATACATGCCCATGTTCGGGAACATACTCGCCTTCAGGCGTTACCGTCCCGGCATGGGCTCCTGGGGAACCGAATGGGTGGGGCTCCAGTATTTCGAGCGTTTCATCAACGATCCTTCTTTCTGGCGCGCCTTCAGGAATACCCTGATAACGTCCCTCTGGAATATTCTGGTCAATTTTCCCCTGCCAATTATTTTCGCGGTGGTGCTTAACGAGGCCCGGTCCAAAAGATATAAAAAAATCGTGCAGACCATTTCCTACATGCCCCGCTTTATCTCTACCGTAGTAGTTATCGCCATTTTGGGAGAAATCCTGTCCCCCTCAAGCGGGATCTTAAACCGCCTGCTGGCCGGATTCGGCATGGAACCGATTTACTTTATGAATCTCCCCGAATGGTTCCGCATTATCTATGTGCTCACCGACAGCTGGCAGTTTACCGGCTGGACCGCCATTATATACCTCGCGGCAATTACCAACATATCAAGCGATCTTTTTGAGGCTGCCGAGATTGACGGCGCGGGGCGCATCAGAAAAATATGGTCGGTGACCATCCCTTCCATAATGCCCACCGTCATGGTGATGCTTATTCTGCAGATCGGACGTATGCTCACCCTGGGATTTGAAAAGGTATTGCTTCTGTATACCCCCGCCAATTCCATGGTCAGCGATATTCTTGACACGTTGGTGTACCGTACCGGTCTTGCGGGGGGGATGCCGAATTATTCCTACGCCACCGCCATCGGGTTGTTCAGCGGCGTCATTGGGCTGGTCCTGGTCAGCTCCGCGAATTTTATCAGCAATAAAACTACCGGCGAATCAATTTATTAGGCAGGAAGAGACAATGGGAATTACATTAGCACATAAATCGAAGCTCCGCCGTATCACCTTTTTTGATGTGGTCATATACGGTATCATGACCCTTTCCCTGCTGGTTTGTATTATTCCGTTCCTGTATATGTATGCCCTTTCTTTTTCCAGTGTCCAGGATATTATGAATAACCGGGTCAGCCTCTGGCCCCGAGGCTTTAATACTGCGGCGTATAAACAGATTTTCACCTATCCCAATTTTTTCCAGGCCTACCGGAATACCCTCCTGTATACATCAGGCGGAACTTTTATCGCATTGGCAATGACGATCCTCTTCGGTTATCCCCTTTCCAAATCTTTTTTACGGGGCAACCGGTTCTTTATGAAGCTGGTGGTGTTCTCCATGTTTTTCTCAGGCGGATTAATTCCCACCTATCTGCTCATCAATGCCTTAAGGATCACCAATACGCCCCTGGCAATGCTGCTGCCATTTGCTATCAGCCCCTTCAATCTCATCATCCTGATCAGTTTTTTTAAAGGGGTTCCACGGGAGATTGAGGAGGCCGCCCTGATTGACGGTCTGGGATATTACGGGATACTTACCCGGATTGTCCTGCCCCTGTCCACTGCGGCGCTGGCCACCATCGGCCTTTACTACGCGGTGTTTTTCTGGAACGACTGGTTCAACGCCCTGATATACCTTAAAAGTTCCCAATACCCGGTAATGCTTTTCCTCCGCAATATTGTGAACGGCACCATGACCGTTGGGGAAGGCTCCGGCGCCGCCGACCGTACTACCATCGGCATTTCCATTAAGGCTGCGGTTATCATCGTGTCCACCCTGCCCATCATCATCCTCTATCCCATGCTGCAGCGCTTCTTCATCGCGGGCCTTACGGTGGGATCGGTAAAGGGCTAGGAGCCTGTTGCACTTTTGGAGATTGAAATGCACGAAGTGCAACAAACTGCTAGAAACTTATCTTCCCCATAATCACCGGATGAGCAGCCCCTGTGGCTGAAGGTGCGTTATTGCAGATACCGTGGAGCGTCTCGTTGGCTAAAACCGCAAAGGCCACCGCTTCCTTGGCATCGGCGTTGATGCCCATTTCACCGGCGCTTACCACGGCGCAGCCGCCTAACCCATGGTCCGCAAGCTGCCGCTTGATATACCCCAGCAGGGTTTCGTTGCGAGCGCCCCCGCCGCCTATGATGAGCCGCCGGGGCAAAACCGGGCAGAAGCGTTCCAGGGCAATGCGGATAGTGTCTGCGGTATAACAGGTGACGCTTGCCAGGGTATCCTCCGCCGACAAGCCCAGTGTCCCCGCCTTTTCCAATAGAAGCCTGATATAATCCGCGTTATAGCTTTCCCGGCCCGTACTTTTAGGCGGGGGCATTTGCAGATAATCTCCGTCCTTTTCCCGCATATAGTCCAAAAGCCCTCCGCTGACCTTACCCCGCCCCGCCATGGCCCCTGCGGCATCGTAGGTTTGTATTCCCCCGGAAATGGCGGAGATCACCGCGTCGATAATCATATTCCCCGGCCCGGTATCAAAGGCCATCACCTGGTCCAGGGAAGATCCCGCAGGGAGGATCGTGATATTGCCGATGCCGCCGATATTTTGCAGGGCCGTTGTTTCATCCTCCCGGCTGTAGAGGAGGTATTCCGTATAGGGCACCAGGGGCGCACCCTGCCCGCCCGCCGCCATATCCCGCACCCGGAAATCGCTCACCACCACGCAGCCCAGCCCTTCGGCAATGATCGAAGCCTCCCCGATTTGCAGGGTGCCCCGGACGCCGGTCCCGCCAAAGGGTATCTCACGGCTCTGGTGGTAGATGGTCTGGCCGTGGCTCCCCGCGAAGTCCACATCCGCCGGGGAGACCCCGGCCTTTTCGCATACCCTAAGGGCGGCGTCCAGGGCAATCTTCCCCATAAGGGTATTAAGGCAGCATACAGTCCGGCTTCCCCCGGTTTCACCCATGACCGCCTCCAGAAGCAGGGCGCGCAGTTCCTTGCTGTAGGGCTGGGTATAAAACTCCCGGAGCTTCACCTTGGTATCTTTTCCGCATCCTTCGATCTCTACCAGTGCGGCGTCCATGCCGTCCAAAGAGGTGCCGCTCATGAGCCCCAACCCTAAAAGTTTTTTCTTTTCCCAGAGGCGCCGCAGTTTTTCCATAATCATCTCCATATTGTTTGAAAGATCGCTGCCTTTCGTGTATTATTCTAATAGAGTTTGTCTATAAGGATGGGATTATTCAACATGCTTAAAAAGCTTTCGTCCATGAC
>BNUT01000039.1 GCA_025997555.1 Spirochaetia bacterium | reverse complement strand
CTTCTTCTTTTGCAGATCGCTTAAAAGATTAAGCACCTGGGCGCGGATCGAAACATCCAGTGCGGAAATGGGTTCATCGGCAATGACCAGTTCCGGCTCCATCACCAGAACCCGTGCGATCCCGATGCGTTGGCGCTGGCCCCCGGAAAATTCATGGGGAAAACGGGAGGCAAACTCCGGCAGGAGCCCCACTTCCATAAGGGCCTTTTCAACCTTGGCTAAACGGTCCTTTTCATCGGCAAAATTCTTCAGATTGTAGAGCCCCTCGGAAACGATGTAGTCCACCTTGGCCCGCTCGTTGAGGGATGCCATAGGGTCCTGAAAGATCATCTGAATCCCCCGGATAACCTCCCGGTCCAGGGCCTTGTCTATGACGCCGTTGATCTTCCTGCCGTGAAAGAGTACCTCGCCCCCTGATGCTTCGTTAATGCGGATAATGGCCCGGCCTATGGTGGTTTTGCCGGAACCCGACTCCCCCACAAGGCCGAAGGTTTCGCCCTTGTAGATGTTGAAATTCACCTTGTTTACGGCGGTAAAGACTTTGCGTCCTGTGCCGAAGGTTACCGAAAGGTCCTTTACTTCAAGGAGCTTTTCACGCATAGTCCGCCCCCTTTCCCCGGCGTTGACTAATGGTTTGGATCAGCGGCGGCTTCTCCACCTGGGGGGCGCGGGGGTCCAGGAGCCAAGTCCGGGCAATATGGGTGGGGGATACCGGAAAATAGGGCGGCCGCTCCACAAAATCGATTTCCAAGGGCGTGGGGTTCCGCACCGCGAAGGCATCGCCCTTTATTTCCATAAAAAGATTCGGCGGCGTGCCCTTGATGGAGTAAAGGGGTTCGCCCTTAACGCCGAGCTGGGGCAGGGAAGAAAGCAGCGCCCAGGTATAGGGATGCTGGGGATTGTAGAACACCTCATCGCAGAGGCCAACCTCCACAATATCCCCCGAATACATCACGGCGATGCGGTCCGCCACATTGGCCACCACCCCCAGATCATGGGTGATATAGATGATGGTGAGCCGGTACTTGGCCTGAAGTTTCTTGAGCAGGTCCAGTATCTGGGCCTGAATGGTAACATCCAGGGCGGTGGTGGGCTCATCGCAGATGAGTATATTCGGATTGCAGGCAATAGAAATAGCAATAACCACCCGCTGCCGCATACCCCCGGAAAATTCGTGGGGGTATTGGGAATAGCGCTGTTCCGGGTTGGAAATGCCCACGTCATTAAGGATGTCGATCACACAGTCTTTGGCTTCCTTGCCCTTAAGGCCGCGGTGCAGGGTTACCGCTTCCAGTATCTGCTTGCCGATGGTTTTAAGGGGGCTAAGGCTCGTCATGGGGTCCTGAAAAACCATGGCAATTTCCCTGCCCCGGATGGTAAGCCAGTCCTTTTCACTTTTATAGGCGGCGATATTTTTTCCTTTATAAAGAATCTCCCCCGAGTCCACCCTGCCGTTGGCATCCAAAAGGCCTATGAAGGATTTGGTAAAAACCGATTTCCCCGAGCCCGATTCGCCCACGATGGCAAGGCTTTCGCCTTTGTAGAGGTCCAGGGACACTCCCCGGATGGCGGTCAGCTCCTGTCCCCGGAGGGTGAACTTTACCACCAGATCCTTGACGCTTAACACTGTTTCCCGGTTGTCGTAATCCAAAGCGCCCTCCTTAGGTGTGGGTCCGGGGGTCCGCCGCATCGGCAAAGGCGTTACCCATGACATAAAAAGCTATGGTTACCAGGGAAAGCACAATCGAGGGGAAGATCAGCTGGTAGCGCAGGGCCGGGCTCATCATCACCATGCGGCCCTCGTTCACTAAATTTCCCAGGGACGGCTGGCTGATAGGGAGCCCCAACCCGATATAGGTAAGGAAAACCTCGTTCCCGATTGCCTGGGGGATGGAAAGGGCCACCCGCATCACGATGACCGAAACAAGCTGGGGCAGGAGATTTTTGGTGATGATCCGCCCCGTCGGGGTGCCCAGACAGCGGGAGGCCAGATTGAACTCCCGGTCCCGGATGATGACGATCTGGTTCCTGATAAACCGGGCCATGGGAAGCCAGCTCGTGACGCACATGGCGGCGATGATGGTGGGGATACTGGGCCGCAGAATATAGGAAACCAGGATCAGCACGATGGAACTGGGGATATTGTGGAGGACATTGTAGAATTCCGTGATAAAGCCGTCCAGGAACCGCACATAGCCCCAGAGGGAGCCGATGGTAAGCCCCACAATAACATCAACAAGGCCCACGGTCAGCCCGATAAAAAGGGAAGTCCGGGCGCCGCTCCAGATCCGGGACCAAAGGTCCTGTCCGATGCTGTTGGTGCCGAACCAAAATTCCCCGCTGGGCTTAAGGTTCCGTTCCTGCCGACCCGTTTCTTCGTTGATGTAACAGTAGGTCGGGTCCTTTTGATAGGGAAGAAGGGGCTGGATAAAGGTAAAACCCGCCAGTATGACCAGCAGGTACAGCCAGAGCATGGCCCCCTTGTTGCGCCGGAACATCCGCAGGGTGGAATTCCAGTAGGAATAGTTGGAATAACCGGTTTGCTCGGCGGAGCCCAGCCTGTTTTCCGCTATCTTGAAAAGATCATCCAAGCCGTCAATGGTTTTTTCGATACGCTTATTAATGGTCACCGGGCGCCTGCCTTTCGTACCAGTTTGATCCGGGGATCAAAGAGGGCCATGAGGAGATCCCCCAGGAAAAGTCCGAGGATACCCACCGAGGAATAAATCAGCACCAGGGCCTGCACAATGGTATTGTCCTGGCGCTGGATGGCGGAAATCAGGAGGTTCCCCATACCGGGGATGGAGAAAAGGGCTTCAACATAGATGGAACCCGAAATAGTTAAAAGGATATTTGCCGGGAGCATCTGCGCCAGGGGGACAAAGGCATTGCGGATCACGTGGGACTTCAAAATCTCAACATTGCTCAGGCCCTTGGCACGGGCCAGCTTGATGTAATCCTTGGTCATTTCATCCACCATGTAACGCCGCACCCACATGGCATAGGTGCCGATCCCGCTTAGGGACATGCAGATCGCCGGGAGAATCCAGCTTACGGGGTTACGTTCGTTAAAGAGCATGGGAATCCGCAGCAGGGAGGTAACATAAATCTGAAGGAAGAGGAAGTAGACCGCCGCCGGGACGGCCTTGATGATCACCACATAGCCGGAACCGATGTTGTCCCAGAATTTGCCCTTATAGCGCACCATCAGCATTCCCAGGGGGATGCCCAGGGCCAGGGAAATGACAATAGAAGCCAGACCGAAACCCAGGGAATAGGGGATTTTCGGCGCGATCACCTGGGTGACCGGGGCGTTCTTGCGGAGGATGATGGACCTCCCCAGATCGCCGCGCAGGGTGTTGGCAAAAAAATGCCCCATCTGCACCGGCAGGGGGTCCAAAAGACCCATTTCGCGGAGAGACGCCTCAATCTGTGCATCGGTCATCTTGTCGAAGGTTTCGGAAAAGTAGCCCTCTATGGGCATCTGGTGCAGGAGGATAAAAACCGCCGACACCACAACGAGCAGTGTCAGCAGGGATCGTCCCAGGCGCGTAATGGCAAAACGAAACATACGCCTCCGCTCCTTTTCGCAAGGATAAGGGCAGCCGATACCGGCTGCCGCAAACTCTATTGAGCCGCCTTCAGCGCGGCTTCGCGGGCCTCGTTAAACCGGGCTTCCGCAGCCTTGTACTCCTCGGTGGTGTATGGCCGGTCAAAAATAGCCCGTCCTGATAACTTCAGCCGCACCCGTCCGTCCTGGGTAGAATGCCCTGAGAAGGGGTCCAGACGGCTGACGTAGTAGTTAAAGCCCGCAAGGTAATAGGGCAGCGCGTAGGCATTGTCGAGGAGGTATTTCTCCGCCTCGGCAAACAGGGTGTAACGCTTGGCGAGGTCCAGCACTTCCTCGTTGGCCTTGTTAAGCATGGACTGGAAAACGGGCTTGCCGTCAGGACCAAAGCCGTCTTCGGCAAGGTAAACCCGGCCGTAGCGCTTGCCCACATCAATATCACCGTTAAAAGGATCGAGCACGCTCATGGGATCAGCGTAATCAGGCCCCCAGTTGGCTTCAATGATAGAAAACACCCCGGCATCCCGGGTGTTGGTATTATAGCCGGTACCCGGAAACGGCATCAGTATGACATCGATATAATCGGTCCCAAGGTCGCGCTCCAACTGCTGTTCCAGGAGCTGGACCCGGTTGGTCAGGGCGGCGGCGGTGGTTGCATAGGGCATCATCACCTTGACGGGGAATTCAACCTTACCCTGAAGTTCCGCCAGAGCCTTGGCCTTGTAGTCCTGGGCCAGCTTCACATCATAGGTAACGCCGTTCGTTATATCCTTGAGGGGCGGAAGCTGGGTGTAGTCTGAACCGCCGGCTGAGTACTTGTCGGGCAGAACAAAGGTGTTGAGCTTGCGCTGCTCCGGATTTTTCGGATCCAGGGTGGTTGCCATGAGGGTCTTGTTCACGCCGTGGTAGATGGACTTGCGGAAGTTAAGGTTGTTAACCGCCTTCTTCCAGTTATCCGGGCCGTATTCTTTACCGTAACGGGGATCAAAGTTGAAGGACAAAAAGTAGGTATACTTTGACGAAGGTTCCTGGTAGAGGATCTTGCTCCGTTCGGGATCGTTAAACCATTCATCCTGAATGGCCACAGGGATCAGGGTCTCGTCGATCTCATTGCGCTGGAAAAGTTCCGGCCCGATGGTACCCGCTTCTTTGTTGTATATCTGCTCAATGGTCTTGATGGTATACCGCTGGGCATTCCAGTATTTGTCATTACGCTCGTAGACGCGCTTGTTTTCGGGATCAAAGGTCGTCAGGATATAGGGACCCGAATACAGCACCGTGTCGTTGGAAGTGCCGTAATTCTGGCCCATCTCGGCGCGGAATTTCCCCGGACTGGGGAAAAAACTGGCATAGGTCAGGGCCGAAAGGAAGTACGGGGTCGGGCGGATAAGGGTGTACTCCAGGGTATAGTCGTCCAGGGCATGGATGCCCACCTGGTTAAAGTCGGTGATTGTCCCCTCATTGAACTCTTTGGCGTTCTTGATGGTGGCAATGATGCTGTTGTTGATCTGGTTGGCGTTTTCTTTTATCAGCATCCATTCGGCGGTCTCCACAAAATCGTGGGCCGTGGCGGGTCCATAGACCGTACCCTTGTTGGTATACCAGTCCACATCATTGCGGAGATTGAAGGTGTAAACCGTACCGTCCGGGGAAATAGTCCAATCTTTGGCGAGATTCGGCCGGATGATGGTGTACTCGTCGTGTTCCAGCAGGGTACAAACCGTCAGGTTTCCATGCCAGCCGTAGGTGTTGGTGGGGTTGTTGTTGTAATCCAGGGTGGTAAACTCCCCTGCATAGGCGTCGCGGTAGACGCCGTCCTTGACCACCTGGGGTCCGCCGGAACTTGAGCCGCCGCCTGCGGTCTTGGCGCCGCCGCAGGACGCCAGCGCGGCCAGCGCCAGGACAGATAAAACAATCTGTGTTTTTTTCATATTTTTCTCCTCATGAAAGATCGATTATGCATAAATTATGCATATTTATAACATATCAACAATACCCCTCCTGTCAAATTTTTCTGTTTTATTGACAGCCGGGAATTTAGAAAGTATTCTAAAGCTATGTCTGCCCCTGCCATCGAAATGCTGGATATCACCAAGATTTTTCCCGGGGTCGTGGCTAATGACCGGGTCAGCTTCACGGTTGAGCAGGGTGAAATCCACGCCCTTTTGGGGGAAAACGGGGCGGGAAAGTCCACCCTCATGTCCATCCTCTTCGGGCTTTACGAAAGCGACGGAGGGATTATCAAAATCCGGGGGCAGGAAGTGCAGATCCGCAGCCCCAATGACGCCACGGCCCTTAAAATCGGCATGGTCCACCAGCATTTCAAGCTGGTTCATAACTTTACGGTCACCGAAAACATCGTTTTGGGCCTTGAGCCCCGGAATTCCGCGGGGAATCTGGATTTGCAGACAGCGGAAAAGCGGGTTGCGGAGCTTTCAGCGGCCTACGGCCTTGCGGTGGACCCCAAAGCCCGGATCGAGAACATCACCGTGGGGATGCAGCAGCGGGTGGAGATCCTCAAAATCCTCTACCGGGACGCGGACATCCTTATCTTTGACGAACCCACTGCGGTGCTAACCCCCCAGGAAATCGATGAACTTTTGGCGATCTTCCGCCGTCTCAAGGCCGAAGGCAAGACCATCGTCTTTATCACCCACAAGCTCAAGGAGATAAAGGCCGCTGCAGACCGCTGTACGGTGCTGCGCCGGGGGAAATACATCGACACCGTGAATGTGGCGGACGCAGACGAACAGGAACTTGCGGAAAAAATGGTGGGCCGGGCGGTAAATTTCCAGGTTGAGCGGGGGCCCGCCCGGTTTGGGGAAGTGGTCCTTAAAATCGAGGACCTGACGGTGATTGGCGGCCGGGGGACCTCTGCCGTGAACGGTCTTTCCCTGGAGGTCCGCGCCGGGGAAGTGGTGGGGGTCGCCGGGGTGGACGGCAACGGCCAGTCCGAGCTGGTGGCCGCCATTGCGGGGCTCCTGCCAGTTAAATCGGGGCGTATTCTTTTAAAGGATCAAGAGATTTCACATGAAAGCATTAAGGCCCGGAACGAAGGCGGTATCGGCCTGGTCCCTGAGGACCGGCACAAACACGGCCTGATCCTGGACTTCCGCCTGGATGAAAACCTCATCCTTAAAAGTTTCCGCAAAAAGCCCTATTCCAACCGGGTGGGTTTCCTCCAGTTTCCCATCATCGCCAAACACGCCGATTCCCTTATCGCCGAATTCGACATCCGGGCGGGGAATGGCGCGGCTACAACCGCCGGTTCCATGTCCGGGGGGAACCAGCAGAAGGTGGTTATCGCCCGTGAGATAGACCTCTCCCCGGAACTCCTCATCGTTTCTCAGCCCACCCGTGGCCTCGACGTGGGGGCCATCGAATACATACACCAGCGTATTATGGAAGAACGTGACAAGGGGCGGGCGGTGCTGCTGGTGTCCTTTGAGCTGGACGAAATCCTGGGGCTCTGCGATTCGATAGCCGCGGTTTCCAAGGGCCAGGTGGTGGGAGTGCTCCCCGCAGCAGAGGCAAATGAGCGGCTCATCGGGGCCATGATGGGGGGAATCGCCCGTGACGGCGCTTCCAATGGAGGTGTCCATGGCTGAACAGCAGAAAGATTCGGTGAAACCTGCCGGGGAAGGAGCCTCTTTTAAAGACCGCATCCTGGAAGTCTTTACCGGCTCAGACGGCCTCGTTTCGGTGGCGGTGGTGATCCTGGGTTTTCTGGTGGCTACCCTGCTGATCTTTGCCGTGGGCCGGAACCCAGCGGGCATGTATTCCGCCATAGTCCAGGTGATTTCAGGCTGGGACCTGCGCCGGGGCACCCAAAACATGTACTACGTGGGGGAATGGTTCGTCAGTTCCCTGCCCCTGATCCTCTGCGGCTTTTCCATGGGCTTTGCCGCCCGGACCGGGCTTTTCAACATCGGCGCCGAGGGGCAGTACATCGTGGGGCTGACCGCAGCCCAGATCGTGGCGATCTACGGCCCGCCCATCCCGGTGATCCACTGGGTCCTGGCGGTGGCCGCTGCGGTTTTGGCCGGGGCGGTCTGGGGGGGCATCGTGGGCTTCCTCAAGGCCCGGTTCAGCGTTTCCGAAGTAGTAGCCACCATCATGATGAACTATATCGCCTTTTATGCCTCCCGCTGGCTTACCATCGGGCTCCCCGGCTCAAACACCTACAAAACCGTCAACTTCCCCCCCACTGCCCGGCTTTCCAGCCCCTTCCTGGAATCCATCACCAACGGCTCCCGGCTGAACTACGGCCTTTGGCTTACCCTGGCAGCGATTTTCTTCTATTGGATAGTCATGGGCAAGACCCGGCTGGGCTATAGTTTGCGGGCAACGGGGCTTAATAAGGAAGCGGCCCGCTACGGGGGGATCAGCGTGAACACCAGCATAACCACCGCCATGGCTATTGCCGGGGCCTTTGCCGGACTCGCCGGGGCGGTGGTTACCCTGGGGGTCTTTCCGGCGGGGCGGGTTCTTTCGGTCCAGGACGGCTACGGCTTTGACGGCATCGCCGTGGCCCTGGTGGGAAACAGCACCGCCTGGGGAACCGCCCTTTCGGGTCTCCTCTTCGGGATGCTCAAGTCTGCCCAGCCCCTGATGCAGTCCCGGCAGATACCCAAAGAGATCACCTCGATTATTATGGGCCTGGTGGTGGTCTTTATCTCCCTGCGATCGGGGGTGAAGATACTCATCGAATGGCAGATGAAGGAAAAGGCCCGCAAGGCCCAGAATGAGGGCAATCAGGTTACCGGGAGGCCCGCAGAATGATGGAAATCCTTCAGATTTTATGGAACATGCTCCCCTCAACCCTGATGATCGTGGCCCCCATCCTGATTGCCGCTACCGGGGGTATGATCAGCGAACGTTCCGGGGTGGTGAACATCGCCCTTGAGGGGCTGATGTCCATCGGCGCCATGACCGCCGCCACGGCCCACGTGCTGCTGGAAACCCGCATCGGCTTTTCCATACCCCTGGCGCTCTTTCTTTCCGCCCTAATGGGCTGCCTTTTTTCCCTGATCCACGCCTTTGCGTCCATCACCCTGCGGGCGGACCAGGTGATCTCCGGTACGGGGATCAACCTCCTTGCCAACGGCATCACGGTCTTCTTCTGCCAGCTCCTCTTCCGTATGGACCGGACCATGAACCCCCGGATGGGGATGATGCCCGGCCCCGGCGGCATCTACCCCACGGTCTGGATCGCCCTGATCATTTTGGCCGTAAGCTGGTTTGTGCTGTACAAGCGGCCCTGGGGCCTGCGGCTGCGGGCCTGCGGGGAGCATCCCCAGGCCCTGGCCTCTGCGGGGGTAAAAGTGCTGCAAATCCGGTATATCGCGGTGCTTATTTCCGGGGCCCTGGCGGGACTCGCCGGGGGCTGCATCGTGCTGACCCAGGACATCCAGTTTACGGTACTCACGATCAACGGAAAGGGCTTTATCGCCCTGGCGGCGGTCTCTTTTGGGCGCTGGCTCCCCCTGGGTATCCTGGGGGCATCCTTCCTCTTCGGGGCATCCTCCGCCCTGGCGGTAAATATCATCAATATTGAAGGACTCCGGTTCCTCCCCTCGGAATTTTTCAACGCCCTCCCCTACTTCATCACCCTGGTAACCCTGGTGATCTTCAGCGGCAAGGACTACGCCCCCCGCGCTTCCGGCCAGCCCTACGACAAGGGGAAAAGTTGAGTTTTTGAAAAGTTGATCTGGACATTTTCTCAGGTTTTTGCTATGTTTAATATAAATGGCGCCGTACCCAAGCGGTAAGGGAGAGGTCTGCAAAACCTTTATGCAACAGTTCGATTCTGTTCGGCGCCTTAGTTTTTGTTTTATCGGTGGGGCGGATTATTCTATGTCCGCTTCCGTGACCCAGTCAAACACCCCCGGCAAAGCCGGGGGCTTGTTTTTGTGAACCGCTCAAAGCGGTTGGTTTAAGAACCGCCTCAAGGCGGTTTTTGTTGTCAGTTATCTTTGAACATGTCCAGTTGGTCCAGCCGTTTGTCCGCGAACCTTTGGTTCGATGCTTCCTGTTCCCGGATATATTGCTCGATAACTTCTTCGTCCAATCCTACTGTCGATACAAAGTATCCTCTTGCCCGGAAGTTCTGCCCGGTAAAATTTTGCCGCTTGCCCAAATATGTTCGGGCTATCGCTATGGCGCTTTTACCTTTGATATATCCCACCACTTCCGCAACCGCGTGTTTCGGCGGGATTTCTATCAGCATGTGGATGTGATCCGGGCATATATGCCCCTCCACTATCTTGCTCTCCCGCTGCCGTGCCAATTCGTGGAATATTTCCCCCAAATATGTTGCCACTTCCCCATAATGCTTCTTCTTCCGAAACTTCGGTATCCACACTATGTGGTACTTGCAGTCCCATACGCTATGGGATAGACTCTTATAGTCTTTCATTCATGCCTCCTATCTTTTGAACTTTGAGCGGTTCACTGATAGGAGAGCATCATTGATACTCCCGGAAAGGTCAAACCCTTATTGTCTCCCCGGCAAAGCCGGGGGTTTACCAACTTTAATTATGGGTTATAACAGCGAACTGGTTACTTTCTTACAGACCGCCGTTCAAATGACGGGATCAGTAATGATATTGCCAGGCTGCGGGGAATGCACTTTGTCACTACCACCGAAGCGGAACAGGGACGTAAATTGTCGGAATCCCTGATAAAACAAATCACCGGCAATGACCGAATGACCGCCCGTTTCCTGTACGGGGAATATTTTTCCTTCTTGCCGACTTTCAAAATATTCATTTTCTGATTGCTGCGACCAAGCGGGAGCAGCATCCTTACGAATCACAAACCCACGATCAGCGGGACTGACCACAGGATATGGCCCTTGATATTATGACAGCAACTTCTTTAAAAGGATAATTCCCTTTAACACCACGATTGACGAAGAAAAGCGGGATATCAATTTATCTGACAAGCTTATTGCTGAATCATCAGGGATTCTGAACTGGGCTTATCAAAGGGGCCATGCGGCGGAAGGCGGAACGGCTGGCTTTGCCGGTCGAAGTTAAGACCGCCACCGTAGCAAGATAGGCTTGAAGGTTGCGCGGCCTTGGGCGGGCAAAGTACGTGCCGCTTTCATGCTTTCTGGGTGGTTTCGAAGTAGACCTTAAATGGCACAAAACTGCTACCCTGCCCCCCTTAAAATTCCCTGATTTTACCCTCGTACCCCCCATTAATACAGGACTGGAACATCAAGTTTGGCTTGCCGTATGTTTTTTCTATGCTGAGGGCTTACCGGACTGCTCTGTCCTGAATTTGGCAGTATCGGCGATCAGGTGATCACTGGGTTATACGGCGGCAATTTTGTAGATAACGGTCCCGGTTTGCAGAAGGATCAGGCGGAAAAGCCGGGGGCCGATGGTACCCGGAGAAGCGCAGCGCCGGAGGGTCCATCGGCCAGACAGAGACTTTAGGCGGCCCTCCATTGCACCGCTTGCCGTTAGGTATGCGGCAGGGTGTTAGCCGGGTATTGGATGGCAGGGGTGGTATGAGGGTTCAAGGGGGAAGGCGGGGGTTGCTTTGAACGATTGCTTTCATCGGACTTATTTTTTGGTAACGTTGCCCCCGCCTTTATCCCCATTGGTTAATCGGGTAAGCGCCATGGGCCGTAGAATGAGCGAGTTTACAAGCGAATGGAGCGGCCTATGGCGCTTTGTCCTACGGTCATTGCCGACGACCGGCAGGGCGCCGGATAACGGAACGGTGACGGCGGTAAGGAAGATAATGGACCCGGTATGCAAAGGACCAGGTGCAAATGGAGGGCCACAGGCGATGCTGAAAAGAATTGTCGAAAACTTCATTTGGGTATATATTTAGAGCAAAGAAGGAGCCGTGTATGTCCGACACCTACCAGTTAACTATAGAACTTCCTCAATCGGCAAAGGATAAGCTGCCCCATGGTGAAGAAACCGCAAAATAGCTCATCGCCTTGGATCTCATGATTGTTATTGCTGATGACGTGCAACGCCGAAGCTCCCTCGCCGATAGGCGAGTTCTTGCGCAATAAATCATTCCTATCGGCAAACGGCCCGCAGGGACGTATACCGGGCCTATCATATCCCTCTATTGAGATTTGTCAATTTGATATTTTTGATTTCATACTTTTGTTCTTTCTCGTTCCAGCAAAAATCACCATCCCGGCATATCTCATGAGCCATGTTTTCACTATCAGTCAAGAATGCCCCTCCGTCAAACCCGTGCACAGCAATGCCATATTTCCGGGAAAGTTCTGAAATCTCAACCACAAAATTGTCTATGTCTTCTTTACTCCTGACCATTTTCCTGCCTCCCATAAAGAGAATTATTTTTTCACCAGTTGATAGGTCCTGTTTTTATTGGCGCCAAGTTTTTCCAGGATACCTGCTTCGGTTAATCTTGTAAATATTTGCTTTATTCGTGCCGCCGATTTTCCGGTTAATTCACCGGCTGTTTTTGCATCTATGTGTCTTTTCACTGAGATAAGGAAGTATGGATTCCATGAAATTTTCTTCTGCCGGGGACAATTTATCGCTAGGTTTGCCTTCTGCGGTCAACAAAACAGTGGTCTTGAAAATGTCCCCTTCCAGTAGTTCCGGTTCACTGCCGGAATAGATTTTGGTGTACTTGTAGAGATTCCGTACCCCGGAGCCTAATTGGTCGGCTAAACCAATGTTTACGAAAAATCGGGCTAAGATCCGGTTCTTCGGATAGGGAGTAAAATCCTCCGGGGTAATGCGTCCCGGTTTAAGGGATTTGTTCCAGTTTTCAGCATATAGGCGATTTTTTTCTATAACAATTTTTGCGGGGAAAACACTCGCATATTCCCGATGTACCAGGCTATTACTTATTATTTCCCGTGCGATCAAGAGGGGAACCTTCGCTGCTACGCAGCTCGGTTGAGGAGCCAGTTCCGTACACTGACGTTTTTATCATCCACAAGAAAAAACCTGTCCAGTGTATGTTTTGCAACAAATTCCATAAGTATCTGAAAACTGTCTATAAGGTTGGTTTCTACCATAAGCCGGTCGTCGTAACGGTCCAGGTTTTCTTTCCGTAAAATTGCATCGGTAATATAACCGGGAACACAGGAACGGATAACCTCATCCCGGCCAAAAAGAAGAATCGCGGCCAGGTTAAAGCCTTTTTCGTGCCCCAGCTACGCTGGGGAAGTTACCCAATTTTCTTCATAAAGACCTGCGCTCTTAAATAACTTCATATCGGATAGGTGTTCCCATGGATGGCCGGTGGTCTTATTTAGCGCCATTAGACGGGCGCGTTTGATTATTTCGGGACGAAGTTCTTTTTTAGTCACATAGGGAAAAAGTTTGCACTCAGTAAAAGCCATGGATTTTCGATTAAAGAGACTAGCAACTAAATCAACCGACTTTGTTATATCAATATCCGCATCTTCCGTACGGTCAAATATTTTACCGGAACAAAGTTCTACATGGGAACTAATCGGAATATATACATAGAGAATTGTTTTGCCATCTATGGTTATTTCTTCAAGGTTAAGATACAAGACCGATGAGACTTTTTCCGGATTATTGAGCATATTGCCGAAATTTCTCTTTAAGGTGGGGATCGCTTTGTGGTTTACCCCCAGTACTTTACCGGAATCACTCACGCCAAGGAAAAGGTATCCACCGTAACGGTTTGAAAAGGAGCATACTGTTTCAAATACGCTGTTACTCAAAGTGTCTTTTGCGGCTTTGAATTCAACGGTGAGACCTTCGCTCTGGGATAGTAATTTTTTAATGCCCTGTATATTCATTGTGCTATATCCTTCTTACTCTAATCCTGTTCGGCAGCCATACCGGCGCCAAGGCCACCGGGCATTTCAGTATAACCTTCTTTTAGTTTTCCATATAGCCTTTCAATAAACCGATCCATGATATATTCCCCAAACTCCGCATCATCAAAAATACGCATGAAAAAGCTGTCATTTTCCACATAGCGTTGGGCGGCAATATCTTTAAATCCTTTTTTTGCTAAAAGTCTAAATGTGGAATAATCATTGGAGGCGGCAAAGCCCGACCATTTGGGGTCTTTTACAAAGTCATTCTGCATTTGTTCAAGGATTTTATCCTGCTCGGTAAAATTGGTTCCAAACCGTTTGTTTACGTCATCAATGATTTTTGACAGCGTTTCTTTCTTTTCCTTTTTCGCTCCCGCTTCTCCTTTGATCGGCGAAAACCCGGTTTCGGTACTTTTTAAGGCGATGGATCCATCAAAGCTCTTTTCAAGGCGATAATATTCCATAAGGATTTTATCATCAACGGAAACACGGTCAACATCCTTAGTTGGCAAAAATTTAAGGAGAAATTTTGCATACTGGCTGAATTTATGCAGATCCTTATCGAACATACGGTAGACTTGGGTTACAAAGGAATAGATACGGACAAAGCGGGACAGGGTTTTGCTGAAAATATCCTTGGTGTCCTTATCCAATGCTTTGTAACGGTCAATGGCGGGATTCAAAACTTGGGCCAGTATGCCTTGGGCGTTTTTTTCATCCGGGGTATAGTATAGATCCGCAAAGCGCTGTACCTCATTATTACTGTAGACCCGGTAACCATCAAGGGTATTTTTTAACTGATACAGAACATTGGGATCGGTTTCTTCTTCCAGGATAGCGGCTTCGTAATAGGGTTCAAAGGATTTTTTCATATCTTCTGCGGTATTAACAAAGTCGAGGATGAAGGTGTTGGTTTTGCCCTGTATGGTACGGTTAAGACGGGACAGGGTTTGAACGGCCTTAACCCCGGAAAGATTCTTATCAACAAACATGGTATGCAGATAGGGTTCATCAAAGCCGGTCTGATACTTCTCGGCAACGATGAGGACATTGTAATCATCGGTATGAAAATAACTGCGTAATTGATCCTGCTTTATAGTCTCGCCCTTTGAGGTTTTATTGAGACTTTCCTCGGTGTATGTTTCTTTGCCGTCTTTTATTTCATCGGAGAACGCTACCAGGGCGGACATATCGGTATAGCCTTTCCTGATAATTTGTTTGCGGAATTCAAGGCAATAGCGCACCGCATGGAGGCGGGACGCGGTTACTACCATAGCCTTGGCGCGAACCTTTGGTTCGATGCCGCCAATTTGGCGCATGGTGTTAGCCCGGAAATGTTCAATCATTATTTCTGTTTTTTGCGCAATGTTATGAGGGTGAAGGGTCTGATATTTTTTTATCGCCTTAATGCCTCTATCGGTATCCAGGGTTGGATCGTCGGGGATATTTTTAATTATTTTGTAATACATATTGTAGGTCATGTAATTTTGAAGCACATCAAGGATGAATTTTTCTTCTATAGCCTGACGCATGGAATAAATATGAAAAGCCCGGTATTTACCGTCAACTCCTTTTGTGCCGAACATTTGCAGGGTTTTTTCCTTTGGCGTTGCGGTAAAGGCAAAAAACGAAAGGTTCTTCTGCTGGCCCTGGGTTGCAAGTTCATTGACTATCTTTTCATCCTCATCGGGGACAGCGTTTTCCGCTTCATTTTCCATTTTGGCATACTCGGCTAAAATCTCTTCGGTATCCGCCAATGCTTCCTTCAGTTTTTTTGCCGCACTGCCATGCTGGGAAGAATGGGCCTCATCAACAATGACCGCAAATGATTTATTATTTCCATTTACTGTGTTAAAGATAACCGGGAATTTTTGCAGCGTAGATATGATGATTGGGGTATTGGCATTGATCGCATCCCGGAGTTGGGCGGAATCTTTGTCTATTTTTTTTACTACCCCTTCGACATGGTCGAATTGGTATACCGTGTCCTGTAGCTGGCTGTCCAGAACTCTGCGGTCGGTGACAACAATTACGGAATTAAAGATTTTGTCATCCTGTGCGTCATGCAGGCCGGACAAGCGGTGGGCCAACCACGCTATGGAATTGGATTTGCCACTCCCGGCGCTATGCTGAATAAGATAGTTGTGACCGGGGCCATCGGCTTTTACTTCTTTCAGTAACTTAGTAACCGCATCAAGCTGATGGTAACGGGGGAATATCATGGTTTCTTTAATATCCCTTGCCTTGGTTTTAAAGTCTATCCGCTCCTCTATTTGCAGGTGCATATACTTATGTAAAATTTCAAGGAGGCTGTCTTTTTGCAGCGCTTGTTCCCATAGATAGCTGGTTTGATACCCGTTAGGATTTGGCGGATTGCCCTTGCCGCCGACATTACCCGCACCATTGGAACCCTGATTGAAGGGCATGAAATAGGTTTTCTCTCCCAGCAGACGGGTGGTCATATACACTTCCGAAAGGTCAACCGCAAAATGAACCAGGGTTCGGCACTTGAATTCAAAGATTGCATCCTTTGAAGCGCGGTCAAACTTGTACTGCCTGATGGCGTTATCCGCATTTTGCCCGGTAAACTGATCCTTCAATTCCATGCTCACCACGGGGATACCGTTGAGAAAAAGCACTATATCTATGCTGTTTTCGTTCTGTACTGAATAGTGGAGCTGCCGGGTACAATGGAATATATTGCTGTTATAGAGGGCGGCTGTCGTTTCATTTATGCCCGTTTCAGGTTTCCAGTAGACAAAATTGAATTTGATGCCCCGGTCACGGAGGCCGGTACGGAGTACTTTGAGAAGCCCGATCTGTTTTACCTCTTTGCAGAAACGGTTTATGAGAGATTCGGCGGAATCATTGCCGTATATGGCGGCGTACTTTTGCCACTGTTTTGGCTGGGTGGTTTGGATAAAGGAAATAAAGGTTGACGTGTCGAGAGCGCGCTTACGGTCAAATTGTTTGGGATTGCCCTTGGTATAGCCGCCAATTGAGAGGAGAGATGCCTCAATATCGGATTCGAATTGCTTTTCTTTCAGGCTGGAATCGGTCATGCGCTTTCCTTTTGTTTTTGAATGGCAAGAAATTCATCAATACGGGATATGGTAGCCTGACTGCCTTCAATGTGTAATATTTCATAGCAATCTACAATATATTCTGTAACCTCATACGCATCAAATAAGTCCAGCACTTCTTTGCCGGATAGTTTTTTTTGCGATTTATAAATTTCGATACAGTAAATTAAAAAGTCAATTTCGTTTTTACACATACTAACATTCCTCCGGTATATTAAAATTGCCCGTTTTTGTTTCTTCGTCAAACATGGTAAATAGTGTTAGCGGGCTAAAATGCCAAATTTTTGTTGATTCTCTTTCGAGCATTTTATAAAGTTCCGAATTATAAAATAAACGTGTTGCCGTTTTCTGATCTTTTTTATACTTTTCGGCAATGATTTTAACTACCTGGGGGATCAAAAATATCAGCATAGTTTGAAATTGACCTTTAGTTATTTTTGCCATTTGATGCCTC
>BNUT01000038.1 GCA_025997555.1 Spirochaetia bacterium | reverse complement strand
CCCCCGCCACCGAGGACACCGTTGTCCCCGTGGGTATCCAGATGGGCCACGGCGTCAAACTTGCGGACACCCAGCGGATATTCAGCCAGGGCGCGCCCCAGTCCACGGATGTGCCCACCGATGCGGCCATTGTGGGGGAAGGCTTCTTCCGCATCCAGACATATGACGGCAGTTTAGCCTATACCCGGAACGGCTCCTTCAAGGTTGATGAAACCGGCCGCATGGTGACGAGCCAGGGTTACTGGCTGCTTCCTGACATCGTCATGCCTGAAGGCTTCCTCCCTGAGACTATTACGATTGCAAAGGACGGCAGGGTAAGCGTCAAGGTTCCGCAAATTGATGCGAATAATCCCGTTGATGTGGGCCAGATAGAACTGTACCGTTTTCCCAACCCCGTGGGCCTTACCGCCGTGGGAGAAAATCTTTTCAAGGTAAGCGGCGCCTCCGGGGAAGCCATCGCGGGCCGTCCCGGCTACGAGGGCATGGGCCAGCTTGAACACAAGTTTTTGGAAATGTCCAACGTGTCGGTGGTAAAGGCCATGGTGGATCTTATCGTGGCCCAGCGCGCCTACGAGTTCAATTCCAAGACCATACAGACCAGCGACAACATGCTGGGCACCGCAACCGCTTTAAAGAGATAGTGAGGAATTAAAATGGATGTAGGAAGCCTTGGCGCCCAGTACCTTGATCAGACCAGATTTTCTGCGGAGTCATTAGGCATTGTACGCAGAAATGCTGCGGGGAATAGTTCTGTTACCGGCGGCAGCTTTGCTGATAATTTGAAAAAAGCACAGGATAACGAAGTTGAAACACCTGCGGGGGTTTTAAAAAAAATCAAGATCGACAAAACCGATAAACTCTACGAACAGTGCGAGGCCCTGGAAACATTTCTGGTAAAAAATTTGATCACGGGAATGCGGAACACGGTACAGAAGACCGGGCTGATTGACGAGGGTTTTGCGGGAAAGATGTACGAAGATATGCTCTACGACGAATATACCAAGGACTTTACCAAAAACGCAAACTTCGGCCTCGCGGAAACAGCCTACCTGGAACTGACGGGTCAGCGGGGCAAGCTCATCGCGGATCATCCTTAAGAAGGAATATTTTGCTGTCCCCAGGAAACCGGATATGCCGTTCCCGGAAAGAGTCCTGGGAGTGTCGTTGACCATCCAGAGATTGATAAAATTACCCACATCAAAGCTGAGCAGTACCGTCAGGGGATCATTGGCATAGGCCCCGCCATCCGGGGATGAGCGGTGATAATAACGTCCCGGATCAAGTTCACTGCATACCGAAGGAAATATCTCGTTGAAGATTTCTATACCCAGCATTTCTTCTCCGGGGTATTCCATGCCGGACTTGACTATGCTTTTGGTCCTGTCTAAGGTTAATCTATGAAATTCCCGTTTATCCTTTTTGCGTTCCTTCCCCTGTTTTTTTCCGTCTGTTCACGGGATCAGGCGGTGTCCATTGCACGGGAAGACCTCTTTACCCTGGATATCGGACGGCTGGAGGATCAGCTGGCCCTCTACAACCTGGAGGGGAGCACGGCGGTCAATATCGCAATGCGGGACGGGCTTTTTTATATTTCAGACGGGAAGGGGCAAAAGATTGTACAATACACTTCCTACGGGGATATTCTTTTCATGATCTACAACGAAGAGACAAACCCTGAGCCCCTGACCCTCAGGACCAATATTGATGACAGCGTCGTGGTTACCCGGTGGGCCTTTTCTTGGCCCCTGCGGGAACCGGGTCATCTGGCGGTGGATTCCCGCAAACATATCTATGCGGAGGACCGGCTCCCCGATGACCGCTACAGCGTTGATCCCGAAAGCAGGGCACTGTTGAACAGCATCGTTCTCCACTTTGACCAGGACGGCCGCTTTGTGGAATACCTGGGTCAGGAGGGAATCGGCGGCAGTCCCTTCCCCCTGATTTCAGGAATTTATACTTCCATACGGGATGAAATCGCGGTGGTATGCCGTATTCCCACGGGGTGGAATATTTACTGGTTTGATGCGGCGGGGACGCTCCTGTATCTGGTGCAGCTCAAGAACAACGCCGTCCCGGTCCCCCCGGACTGGCCCAAGGTGTCCTCCTCAATGGACACCATCATGGCCGCACCGGACAGCCGGACCCTCTACTTCAAGGTTGATTATGACCGGGATACCTTTGACGAATCCACCAACACCCGTTCGGGCAATGAACTTGACAGCTCCATCATCTGGATCATGGATGTGGAAACCGGTTCTTATACGGGCCGTGTGGAAGTGCCCTTTCTGGAATATACCTTTAATGAAAACGGCCGCAGGGTAAACGCCCGGGTTCTCTATTCCATGCTGGGGGCCATCCGTGACGGCTGGGTTTACTTAAGCTTTCCGGTGGAATCCGGTTATTCCATCCTGATATTGAACTCCGATGCCGACGCAGGCGGAGACCACCGGCAGGGAACCATCCGGGTGGACCGGGATGAACTCCAGCTCAATACCTTTGACCTGAGCGCCGAAGGAATCCTCTCAGCCCTGCTGGTAAGTAGCTATGAAGCAAAACTGGTCTGGTGGCGTACCGATAAAATTCTGGGGGCCATAACGCCATGATCACTCAACCAGGCTGCGGAGCAGCGCAGGTTTCCCCCTTGATGCTTTTTACCGCCGCCAACGCCCGTGCCCTGGATGCGGAGGCCGCCGCTTCATGGGGCCTCGATCCCTTTGCCCTGGTGGAAGCCGCCGGCCGCCGCTGCGCCCGGGTCCTGACCGCCGCCTTCCCGCATCTTTTTTCCGCCAGTGTTTCACGGCAAAAAGCCGGAGCGCAGGCGCCGCATATAGTAACCCTAGCCGGTTCCGGTAACAATGCCGCCGACGCCATGGTCCTTCTCCGGTCCCTGCTCCTGTCCGGTCACGCCGCTGCGGAACCTTCCGCGCTGGTGATAAACAAAGTCCCCGCCGATGGCGAACATACTCCCCGTTCCGAAGCCTTCCGTTCCCTGCAAAAGATGGGTGTCCCGGTTCTGGTCTGGGGAGATGTGGTGCGGGCAGATGTCTTGCAGAGCCGCCTTGAACCGGCGGACCTTATCATCGACGGCATAGCCGGTACGGGCATTGAGGGGCCCCTGCGGGGCACGGTAGCCGAAATGGTAATCGCCCTCAATAAATTAAAAAAAGCACGGTATAGCGCACAAAATTCCTCTCCATTGCTTATTGTCAGTATTGATGTCCCTTCGGGCAATTCCGATTTTTGGAAACCGGAGATGCCCATTGTAGAGGCCGATGCAGCCTTGGCCATTGAGCCCCTCAAACTCTGCCTGTTCCGGCCCGCAGCCCGTCCCTACGGCGGAAATATTTTGCCGGTAGGGGAGGTTTTTCCGCCGCAGCTCATAGCCCAATTCTGCGGGGGAAGAAATTTAACCACGAAGGACACAAAAAATACGGAGGGGAGGGATTCTCTTTCCTTCGTGTCCTTTGCGGTTGATCCTCCGGCTGCAGAGCTTATTGACTGGGATCATGCCCGCAGCCGTATCCCGCCGGTAAGCAAAATTGCCTATAAACATGAGCGGGGGGTGGCGGAGATTCGGGCCGGTTCCCCGGACGCTCCCGGTGCCGCCCGTATTGCCGCCCGTGGCGCACAGGCCGCCGGGGCCGGTCTTGTCCGGCTGGTGGTAGATCCGGCCATTCACCCGATCCTGGCCGCAAACGCCGGGGGCATCATGGCCGCTTCCATACCCGCGAATGATGAGGCCGGAGCTTCACGTTTCAGCCCTGATGCGATACTCCTTGGCCCCGGCTGGGGTAAAACCCCTGATCGGGAATCCATGCTGTGCCAAGCCCTGGAAAAAGAGGTGGCGGGCATCCCCCTGATCCTCGACGCCGATGCCATATTGCTTGCCGGGGATCGGGTTTTCCACGGTAATGCCCTGCTCACCCCTCATCCCGGCGAATTGGCCGCCTATACCGGTATCCCCAAAGATGAGATTCTTACAGATCCTGCGCCCCTCCTGCTCGCCCTTGCAGAGGAAAAAAATGCGGTGTTCCTTTTCAAGAGCCACGTAATGTATGTTGTTTCCCCGGCCGGACGTCTCGGCATCATCGACGGTATGATGCCGGTTCTGGGTATGGGGGGCAGCGGCGATCTTCTTGCGGGTTTTTGTGCCGCCATCGCAGCGAGATGCCGGGCCGGCACTACAAAGAACGGCGGGGATTTTGATCTGTATTCATGCGCCGTTGCGGCGGCAGCCCTTTTAATTGAAAGCGCCAAAACTCCGGCATTGGCCTCCCGGTTTCTGGACCCTCTGGAACTGGCTGACAGGGCGGCGGATTTAGCGGGGGAAGCATGGCTGCCCGCGAAATCCAAAGGATTGACAATATGAGCGACGAAATAAAGCGGCCCAATGCCGGGCGCCCCTTAACCGAAAACAACAATTCCGAAGAGGAAATGGTCTTTTATTATTCCCGTGAGCGTCGGCTTGCAAAGGCACCCCAGGCAGTACGGGATCTCTATAAAGAAACGCCGCCGGTAAAGTTCAGCCTTTTGCGGCCCCTGATCTCCACCAAGCCCAAGGCCCGCATGTTTGTTTTCATTTTGGTAATCTCAGTCATAAGCATCATCACATCCATCTGGTACCATGCGGGGGACAGCGCGGGCGGCAGCCTTGGGGGGAACACGGTTTCGGCCGCCGCCCTAAGGTACGAAGGGACCACCGTTATTGTATTGAAAAAAAAGGTTCAGGACAAAAATTCCCCCTATACGGGGACAGTGGACATCGCGGTTTCGCCGATTCTGAAAAAAGGCGAAGCCCCGGATTCCCTTCCCGTTGAGCCCTACCGGATTTCTTTTACCCAAAAGGAAGAGGAGGAGTACCGCTTCGCCCTTCCCTTTGAAGACGAAGAACTGCTGCTTTATATTCAGGGGGGAGGGGACAGCCTTGAATTTAAATTGAAAACACAGTAGTTTTATGTAATGATACAATTTTATTTTTTATCCATTTTATTCAATGCCGGGGCGGGTTTTGTCCTTATCAACGAGGGGAACGATGTTGAAAGCTCCATAGAGTCGTCCCTGAAATTTTCCCTCAAAAACGAGACATTCCGCCTGGTTTTGGGTATTCTTACCGTGGTTACCGGCCTCTTAAAGCTCCTCTCTTCAACTCCGGGGGATATTCCGGTCATTGGGGATTTCGTTCCTGCGATAACGGGATTTGCCGCCGGGTTCATCCTTCTTTTCGGTTATTATCGGGGCCGTTCTGTCATTGAAGATGATAAAAATACCCGCCTTGGGGAGATCGTAAGCAAGAACCGCAAATGGATTGGCTTTGCGGCCATGGCTGTTGCGGCGCTCCACTTTCTCTTTCCCCAGGCCCTGCTCCTCTAGCTTATGATTTCCGTTGCGGGAATCGCCATAGAGGGGGATAAATTCTTCATCGCCCGGCGGACGGCCGGGGGCGATTTGGGGGGCAAGTGGGAATTCCCCGGCGGCAAGGCCGAAGAAGGGGAGAGCGATCAGGACGCCATGATCCGGGAATACGATGAGGAATTTTCCGTCCCGGTGCAGGTGGGGTCCTTTTTGGGAAGCGCCTCCTTTGAACATCGCGGACTGGGTCATACCCTCAACGCCTACCGGATTTATTTTTTAAAAACAGATTTTAAGCTCACCGAGCATACCGAATGGCGCTGGGCAAGTATCGAAGAAATAGAAAAACTGGATTTTGTCCCCTCAGACGGCAAGCTGCTGCCGATCTTAAAAGCGTATGGTTGCGGAGAGGCTTGAGTCCAGGGCCTGATAGCCTGCACCGGCATTATTTCCAATCAGGGCATATTTACCGTTCTTGTCTCTTCCGGTTTGCCTGCCGTAATCCGCGCCGTGGGGTTTCCCCTTGATATAACGCCATGAAACATTTAACCCCAAAGAAAGCCTTTCAGTGGGGGAGAAGACAATGCAGGCCCCCGGTTCCAGATAGAACCCGCCAATAATCCGGTCGATATATTGCATGTTTTTTACAGGATGATTATCCTCACCGGTATACTTGAGCATCGGGCCTCCCTGAAAGGACAGGGAGAGCGCCAATTTTGGAATTACATAAACCGAAGCCGACAGGCCCCCAAAAAGCAGCAGCCAGTCCTGCGAATAGGTTATGATCGGGCCGGTAAATGAACCTTCTGATCTACCAGAATAGGGATACTGATAATACCCGTCATTGCCGGACCATTTGAGGCGCATATAGGACAACCCAAGATAAGCCTTGCCCAGCACTACAGAGCGGATGGGCAGGGATGCGCCGGACAGAAAATCAAGCAAGAAAGCCCCGTCAATAGAGGCGTCACTGACTGAATAGTTGGTCAGGCCGCCGGACGGGTCCAAACCTGGGTCCCAATCCCGGTCCTCCATGATTCCCGTTTTCATGGGGAGACCGAATTTCATGGACAGGGTAGCAAAAACCCCCCACTTCTCCAGGGGCTTCTTCCTGGAAAAATCCAGAGCGGTCCCAAAATAGACCAGGGGCTTCATATCCCATAAAAGCTGGCTTAGGTAGGTCTCATTAGTCTCATTTAAATAGACAATTTCTTCCCCCTGCCCATAGAGGAAGCCTGCAATGGGAGTTACGGAAAAGGTATAGGGGAAGCCCGCTTTTTTGGGTTCATCCTCAGCCCAAAGGGGGTGAATCATAAAAAAAATGAGAATAATGGTGACTAAACCGGGAAAAACAGGTATATTTCTCATTAATATGAGAATAGGGGTTCATCATTACTATGGTCAAGTGCTCATTCTGTTGATGGTTCTTGCCCTAAATTCCTGTAACCGGAAAAATGAAGATATTCCCATCATTCCCCCGGTAACCCCGCCTCTCTCCCGGCCGTATATCGGGTATGGGGTTATCAATGTTTCCTATACCCATGTGGTAGAGGAACCGGACCCCGCTTCCCCCTCCCTGGGATACCTCAGGCGGGGTTCCATTGTGAAGATCATTGAACGGCGGCCCTTTATCAATCAGGGGAACCCCAGCTCCGCCGGGGGCGCCGCAGAGTCCTGGGTATTGGCGGACGGAGGTTTTCAGGGATGGCTGACCGAATCGGTGATGGATATCTACGATAACGAGAGCCGGGCCAGAACCGCTGCGGAGTCCATGACCCGATGAAACCCTGGCTGCTCTGGATCATCCCCCCTCTGGCGGGGGCAATTATTGGATATATTACCAATGTGGTGGCAATCAGGATGCTTTTCCGGCCCCTGAAGGCCATCCGGGTATGCGGCGTCAGACTCCCCTTTACCCCCGGCATCCTCCCCCGGCAGCGCCATCAGCTTGCGGAAAGCATCGGCCGCATGGTGGAGCGGGAACTCCTCACCCCGGAAATAATCCGGGAGCGCCTTGGCCGGGAAGATGTTCAGGAAAAACTGAAGGCCCAAATAGCCTTGTATACCGGCGGCCTGCTTGCAGCTCCCCTGGAAAAAATATTGCATCCCCAGACCGGCGGCGGCAGTGGTGTGTCCGGCCTCATCCTTTCATTTATCCGGGATTTTTTTTATTCGGAGAATTTCGACCGGCTTTTTGACAGTCTGCTGCGTTCCCTGCTGGAAAGCCCCGGCGCCAAAAAATTGCTTGACCGGAGCCCTGCCGAAATTTTTGGCGGGGGTGATAAGGAAGCCCTGCGGGTAAAGCTGGAAACTTTTATCCTGAACCAGCTTGAAACAACGCATATTGCGGATGAACTCACGGGGCCGGTAAAAAAAATCTACCCCCAGGCGGCGGCTTATTTTATCCGTTTTTTGAGCCGCAGCGATATCCACAATGAGCTGGAAATTCAGGGCCGGGTTTTTTTAAGCAACGCCATACTTAAGCTCAATGTGTTTCAGCGTTTCTTTATTTCCGCCGGGCAATACGACAGGACCCTTCAGGAGCGGATGCCGGAAATCATCGACGATCTTATTCATCAGCTTGATGAGCTTTTTAAGGATGACGCCATCCGGGACCAGATTGTCGCGGCAGGAATCGGCGCAGTTAAAAACGCCGCCTCCGCCGAAAACTCCGCCGCCCTTGCCCGCTTTATCAGTACCCTCATCGTGGGTTATGCGGACATGCCTTTGGGGGAGGTGCTGCAAAAATTCGGCGCCGGGGATTTGGCGGAAAAGGGCCGGAACCTGCTCCTTGCAATACGAAAAAGCTTTGCGCCGGGCGCCGCGCTGACTGCGGATGCGGTCGTGAATGGAACGCCATTTCCCGGCACAGGACTGCTTGCCGCTGCCGCAGAGGCGCTGCCCCCGGAACTGCGGCAGGTCGGCGCGGGGGAATTCTTTTCCATCGGCCCCGAAAAAAAGGACGCCCTTGACACTATTATTACCGGCAAAATTCTCGGCTTGGCCGATGAACAGATCGGCGCGGCCCTTGCGGGCATCAATGTGCGGACCCTGGTTTCCGAACGGATCGATTCCCTGGACATGCTCAAGGTGGAAGGGATAGTCCTTGACGTGATGGCCAATCAGCTAAAGTGGATTGACATTTTCGGGGCTATTTTGGGCTTCGGGATTGGGATGTTTCAGGCGCTGCTGGGGTGGGCGCTCAGATAAAACCTTAAGGAGAAACAGAAATGAAAAAAGGCGGATTTTTTATCATCCTTATTTTTGCTATGGCGGTATCACACACATACGGACAGCACCGTGTTAATGACATACGGGAATATGGGGGATGGTATAAAATAAACTATGAAATGGATATTAATGGCAGTTTGCATTATGCTATCAGCCAATACTATCCCAATGGCGATGAATATAAGATAAGCAGTGATGAACGAAAACAACTGCCCCTTTATATGAAAATATTTTGTATCGCGCTTAGTGAAGAACTTCTGGGACCGCAAATGCTGGGTATGACCGTTAAACAAGACGGCTATTTTATGCAGGTAACGGGATTTTCTTTTATCATTAATTTTTCACAATCCGATGAGGAAATACTGGAATCCCTCGGCCTGGAAATGATTATTAAATACCAGGATAGAGACTGGTAATCGGACAGGATATACAAAA
Source organism: Spirochaetia bacterium (assembly GCA_025997555.1). GTDB lineage: Bacteria > Spirochaetota > Spirochaetia > Treponematales > Breznakiellaceae > BNUT01. Next base: position 7,981 of record BNUT01000038.1, on the reverse strand, counting down.
AACTAACCGAAGAAAACGGTTATTGGAATAATTTTGAATGGAATATTAATTTGGAAGAAAGATAAAATGCGGATTACGGCACCACCCCCAACTGCCCGCATGCCCCCGCAACACCCCGCCCCTTGCGGTAGCGGCGGGTTACTTTGAGGCCCCCTTTTTCCAGAAGCGATGCAAAGGTTTCCGCTTCGGCACGGGAAGGTTCCCGTAATGGTTTGCCCTCAAAAATCATGCCCTCAACCGGGTTCCAGGGGATCAGGTTTATCACAGCGTCGAGGCTCCTGGCAAAATCAATCATGGCGGCGGCGTCTGCCGGGGTGGTATTGACGCCCCCCAAAAGAACCGCTTCCAGGGTGATCCGCTGGCCGCTTTTTTGCTGGTAAGCGGTAAGGGCCTTTTTTAAAAGGGGGAGGGGATTTGTCTCGCCTATGGGCATCAAGCGGTTCCGCAAATCCTGCCGGGCGCTGGTGAGGGAGCAGGCAAGACGTATGTGGGGGCCATTGTCCGTCAGGTCCCGGATGCCGCTGATGACACCGCTGGTTGACACGGTGACCCGCCGCCGGGAAATCCCCAGCCCTTCGGCATCAGAGAGGACCGCCAATGCCCGGCGGAGCTCCGCGAGGTTAAGGAGGGGTTCCCCCATGCCCATGATCACGATGTTGGAGATATTGGTTCCCGTGGACAGGGCCTTGAGATGCAAAAATTGTTCCACAATTTCTGCGGAATTCAGGTTGCGGCTGAACCCCAGGGAGCCGGTTTTGCAGAACACGCAGCCAACCGGGCAGCCCGCCTGGGTGGAAATGCAGGCGGTTTTGCGATCTTCGGCATCGGAGAGGAGTACCGCCTCAATTTTGGACTCGTCTAATAGACTGATTTGGAGCTTCACCGTACCGTCGGGGTCTTCCAGCCGGGCGCTTACCTCGCTTGACCGCACCGAAAAGCGGCTGTCCAGGTTTTCCCGCAAGGACTTGTCCAGATCGGTCATCTCTTCAAAAGAAGTAATTCCGCGGCTTATCCACTTGAAGATCTGTTTTGCGCGGAAAGGGGGGAGGGGAGCAGGAAGGCTTTTCAGCTCATCAATTAATTCATTCAGGGGCAGCCCTGATAAAACTTTTTTTTCAGGCTCTGATTTTTTCAAGCATTTCCACGACGCTGTTGTTACGGATTCCAATTTTCTGGAATTCCTCCAGGGTTTCTATGGCAAGACGGCGCTCATTCATCCGCAGATAACAGTCCGCCAGTTCCATGTAGAGCCGGTAGTTTTTAAGATCCTGCTGGATCAACCTTCGCAGAGATTCGTTGGATTCTTTGAAATGACCCTGGGCCTTGGCAACCACCGCCAGCCCCAAAACCGCATAGGTATCGAATTCGATGTTCAGAGCCCGTTCGTAGTATTCCACCGCCTTTTCGTAATCCCCCAGATGCCGGTAGGCGTCCCCCGCGCGGGTCAGGATCACCTTGTTCCGGGGGTCCTGTTCCAGGATGCGGTTCCAGTATTCCAGGGAATTGTTCTGCTGGTTCATCCCCCGGTAACAATCCGCAAGGCCGAAGAGGGCATAGAAGTTATAGGGCTCCCGCTGCAGGGCCATCTCAAAATAGATAACCCCGTCCGCAAAGGTTTTGAGCTTCCGGTGGTAGTTCCCGATGGAGGTAAGCACCCGGATATCCACGCTTTTCTTGTTCTCCTGGAGCATCTTTTCCCAGTAGAAAAGAGCATCCCGGTATTCCTTGAAATCGTAATGAAGGTGCCCCAGGCCGATAATGGCGTATGGGTTTTTCTCTTCCATCTCCAGCACCCGGAGGTACACCGTTTTGGAATGTTTGAAATCCCGGACCTTCCGGTAGGCGTCGGCGATGCGGGTCAGCACCGTGATGTTTTTATCATCATGGAGCAGGTACTGTTCCCATATTTCGATGGCCTTGTGAAACTGGTTCAGGGCCTTGTAACAGTCCGCAAGGCCGAAGAGGGCGTAATTGTTCCCCGGATGAAATTCCAGACAGCGCTGGTAATAGGCCACCGCTTCCCGAAAACCTCCCCGTTTCCGGGAGGCGTCCCCCATGCCCACCAGAGCATAGTTGTTATTTTCATCAACCGCCAGTATCCGGGTAAAACACTCCGCCGCTTCACTTGTTTTATTTTCCTTAAGAAGCTGGTAGCCCTTTTTTGACAGATCCGAAATTTCGCTGATCTCCTGATCACCATCCATATTCTCCACTTCTTTAAATTCACTCATCGGGATAATCCTCTTCTTCGTGTATAAGATCCTTAACTAAATCCGCAAGCTGCACGATAATCGGCTCCGATTTGGTGTGATCCGGCGCAATCCAGTACATGCGCAGGGCATCCAGAAACCGGCCTTCCGATTTATAATGATCCCCGATCCTGGAAAGACCGTCGGAATATCCGGTGGTTAAAAAAATTCGTTTAGCGCCCTCAATGTCGCCTGAATTGTAAAGGACATTGCCTTTACGGTTCAGCGCAACCTTCAGCCCTCCGTCTATTGCGGAAATTTTTGTGGTCTTTACAAACACATTTTGGTCTTCGAATTTCTCAAAACACTTTTTATAGTCCATCACTGGCCTGATTATACCTTTATCATAACGTTTTTTAGAAACATTGTCAAAAAAACGGCCCAAAAGCCGGATTTTTACCCATAAATCTCTGTTTTTCCCGTAATCCTGAAAAAATCCACGATGGAACGTCCGTATTCACGCATGTTTTCCTTTTGAATGAAAGGGATAGGCTCATCATGGTAGTCCTGCCGGGGCCGGTGCAGCAGGATTTGGGTCCCATCCTTAACCAGGGGAGAGGCCGCAATGGCGGTAATCAATTCCCACTTAAACCGGTAGGGGAAAGGAGGATCGCAAAAAATGATGTCGAAGGCCCGTTTTGCCCGCCTGACGTAGAGTTCCGCCGCCATAAAATGGCAGTTGATCCTCACCGGGGACAGGGCGACATTTTTAAGAAGGGTCTTTCGTTTTATCGGGTCCATTTCCACCGCCTCAATATAGTCCGCACCCCGGGACGCAGCTTCCAGGGCGATAATACCCGTACCGGTAAACACATCCAGGAAAGAACAGCCGGAAAGGTCCCCCAATGCGCCGAATACGGATTCCCGCATCCGGTCCATGCTGGGCCGTATAACCCCTTCCGGCACCTCAATCCGCCGCCCGGAGAGGCTCCCCCCGGTAATCCGCAAGCTCTAAAAACCCTTCAATAATTCGTTCAATTCATCGGAGCTTACCGCGTTTCCCATGGCCGCGGCTTCCACGGGACCCCGTGTCCCATCGATGGTTTTACGCCGTTCAAGGCTGCGGTTTTGCAGCAACTGTATCTTCTCCTGGAATACGGGAGACTGGGCTGCGGAAATATTCCCCTCGTTGTTAAAAAAGTCCGACAGGGCCTGGGAAAATTTCCATTCCAGGTCGAAGATACTGTCAAAGGCTTCGTTTCGTTCCAGGAGCCGTTCATTTTCAACCAGGTTTTTTAGAATGATCTCCAGGGTATGGTCAATAAAATCAATATCTTCTATGGTTTTCTCAAGAAACAGCTCAGGGTCCGTATCAAGGATGAGTAAATCCCGAATCACCCGGGTCCGGGCGTTGAGGATGAAAATGTTGTCTTCAAAGTTGATACGCTTATTCATATTTTGTCCTTTATTTCATTATCGGCATTGAAAACCATTGACTTAAAGCCTCTGATTGGATAAGGTATAAAAACCTCTTTGTCCATTCCGTTCATTTTTTGGGATGGACCAGATTTTCGCCCTTAAGGGCGGAAGATATTTTGTCCGTAAGGAGGGTCCATGCGTCGGTACGAACTGACGGTTATCTTTCCATTGGAAGAGGACCAACACAAGGCGGGCCGGGAACAGCTTTTGGCTGACCTGGCAACAAACGGAGTTGAGATCGAGAAAACCGATGAAACCGGGGATCGGGATCTCACCTATGAGATTAAAAAAAGGAAACGGGGTAAGTATGTGCTGTTTACCCTTAAGGTTGATCCGGCAAAGGTAACGGTGCTGGACCGGGTCTTCAAGCTCAACACCAATATCCTTAAATACCTCTTTGTAAAGCTGGAGGAGTAGGGATACCATGGCTGTTGATTTAAACCATGTTGTACTGATTGGAAGGCTCACCCGTGATGCGGAACTTAAATACACCGCCAACGGGCAGGCTGTCTGTAAATTCTCCATCGCGGTGAACCGCCGCCGGAAAAACGGCGACCAGTGGGTGGACGAGGCGAATTTTTTCGACATCACCCTCTGGGGCCGTCAGGGAGAATCCCTTAACCAGTATCTGCTTAAGGGCAAAATGGTGGGGGTTGACGGGGAGCTTCGCCAGGATCGCTGGGAGCAGGACGGTCAGAACCGTTCCAAGGTTGAAATCGTCGCCACTAACATTCAGCTTCTCGGCGGGGGCGGCGTAGCCGGCGGCTCCGGTTCAGGCAGTTCCTATGGCGGGAGCGGTTCCGGCGGCGGGTCCTTTAATCAGGGCTTAGGTTCCGCAAGGAACGGGTCACAGGAGGCTCCGCCTTCCCAGGAAGGTCCGGCCGGAGGTTCCGATGACGGTTTTGCCGACGATATTCCTTTTTAGGAATACAAAGATTTTTTAGGAGTTACAATAATGTCTGACGAAAAATATATGGAAGAACGCGAGCGCCCCCCCCGGCAGGATAGGGGAATGGATGGGCTGATGGACGGCCGGGACGGTGATGACCGGGGCGGCCGCGGAAAGGGCAAGGTCTTCTTCAAGAAGAAGGTCTGCAAATTCTGCGTTCAGAAACTCAAGATTGACTACAAGGATGCGGATGCGCTGCGCCGTTTTATTACGGAACGGGGAAAGATACTGCCCCGCCGTATTACCGGCACCTGTGCGAAACATCAGCGCGCCCTTGCGCTGAATATCAAGCGGGCCCGCTCCATCGCGATTCTTCCCTTTGTGGCCGACTGATTGGCGGATTTTGTTCCTGAGGACCTCTCCGCAGAGCAGTACGGCATTTCTGTTCTGCCCTGCCTGACGGGGGCGGCAGTAAGCGTTGCCCTGATACGGAGCGGCCCTTTGGCTTTTTTCTTTCTGATCCCCCTGGGTGTTGTGGCGGCTTCTTATAACAGGCGAACCGCTTGGGCTACGGTCTTGGCCGCCGTGGGGATCAATGTACTCATTTCATTGGGTCTTTCTGTTATAGTCGGGTTTGATTTCGGGGCATTTGTCCTGGGTATTTTTTACTTCACCCTGATGATTACGGCCTTTGTCTGGATATTGTCCCCTCCGGTTTTTGGACCTGCTTTTTTGAGGATACGGACCGTTTACCGTTTTGTCCTTGCGTCGGCGGCAGGGGCTTTAATGTTTCTGGGTATTGCCTATGTGTCGGAGCGGAACAATTCGGGGTTTACGGCTATTCTGCGCTCCCAGGCGGAAATGCTGAGTTCCTTTTATATTGCTTCTGCAGGGACCGATGCGGTACAGCAATCCTTTCTGGAGCGGCAGATGACCCCGGATAAAATCATGGCGGTCATGAATTTTATAGCCCTCCGGGGGGGCGCGCTGGTTTCCAGCATGGTGATGTTCTACATCAACCGGCGGCTGGCCTGTTCCTTTGCGGTGTTGATCCGCCATATACCGCCAAAGCCGGGGCTCCGGGATTTCCATGCCCCGGTTCAGCTTATCTGGGTCCTGTCCTTTTCGATCCTGGGGGTTCTTCTTGCCCAGGTACTAAAGAGCAGCATCCTGGGGATTGCCGCATGGAACATGCTGGTTCTTTGTGCTATGGTGTATCTGGCTCAGGGCGGCGGGATAATTCAGTATTTTCTTGCCCGCCAGAATTTTTCGCCCTTTATGCGGCTGATGTTTAATGTGCTGATCATTTTGTTGATCCTTAGTCCGGGAATTAACGCGCTTGCCCTGGGGGCTGTGATCCTCCTGGGCATCGCTGAAAATTGGGTGCCCTTACGGACGCCGAAACTAAACGGGCCGCCGTCTACTCCGGCGGCGTGAACCTGGCGCTGTCAAGTTCTTCGCCCGTTGCTGTTAACCGGTCTTCTTTTTTGAAGACCCTATTTCAATGTGTGGAGAAAAATTGCGAAGCGATTTTTCTCCCAAGTTAAAATGCGAAGCATTTTAACAAAGGAGCTTGAGTATGAAGGTAATTTTAAACAAGGATCTTGCAACCCTTGGGGAAGAGGGGGACGTAAAGGACGTAGCCAGAGGTTATGCCCGCAACTTCCTGTTTCCCCGGGGGATTGCCCTGCCCTATACGGACAGTACGGTAAAACTTTTTGAATCCCGAAAGGAAGAAATTGAGGCCCGCAAGGCGGAAAAACGGAAGGACGCATCGGGGCTTAAGGAAAAACTTGAGGCCCTGGAACTTACCCTCACCATGCCCGCCGGGGCCAACGGCAAACTCTACGGTGCCGTAACCAGCCAGACCATAGCGGATGAATTCGCCAAACAGGGCCATCATATTGAACGGAAGCGGATTGAGCTTGCGGGAACCAGCTTCAAGAGCGTGGGCAAATACAAGGTCACGGTTAAGCTCTACGAAAGCGCCGCCGCGGAAATAACGGTCACCGTCCAGGGCCAGGTTGAAGAGGCCAAAACCCCCTCCGCCCCCAGTCGGCCTTCCCGGCGCAGGCGCGATGAAGAGGCTGTTCCTGCGGCGGAAGGCGTGGCCCCCGCTGAAGCGGCAAACACCGAAGCGGCCCCTGCCGATGTTCCCGCCGGGGAACCTGCGGCTCAAGAGTCGGCGGCTTCTGAACCGGCTGCTCAGGAATAATGACTGACCAATGAGGCCCGCCGCATGAGCGGCGTGTCAATTCTTCTTGTACGAAAGTGGAGCGAAGTGACACATGGCGGCCCCGGTACTAAAAGATAAAATCCCCCCCCATGACGATGAGGCGGAACGGGCAGCCTTGGGGGCCATGCTTATGGACGCCGATGCCATCGGCGCGGCCATGCAGTACCTCCACAAGGGGGATTTTTATTCAAACGCCAATAACCTGGTATTTGAAGCGATCCTGGGTGTTTACGACAAGAGCGTCAAAGCGGACATCCTCACCGTAACCGGGGAACTCAGGCAGAACGGGAAACTGGATGAGGCCGGGGGCGCCGCCTATGTGTCCTCCCTTACTAGCGTGGTGCCATCCAGCGCCAACATCGAATACTACGCCAAGACCGTGCAGGGTTACTCCCTGCGCCGGGCCCTGCTGCGGGTTTCCGGGGAAATAAGCGCCAAGATTTTTAACGAGTCCATGGAATCCCGGATGATTCTGGAAGAGACCCAGCAGCGGATCTTCGATTTAAGCGATAACCGGCAGGTTCTGAGCTACAAAAGCGCCAAGGAGATCGTCCCCGGCGCACTCAAGATCATCGAAGATGCCTATCATTCCAAACAGGAATATACCGGTGTTCCTTCGGGGTTTGATGAGCTTGAAAAATACACCTCCGGTTTTCATCCTTCGGAATTTATTATCATCGGCGCACGTCCGTCCATCGGGAAAACCGCACTGGCCCTCACCATGACAAGCCACATCTCCATCAAGAAACGGATACCCGCCGCCTTCTTCACCCTGGAAATGTCCGAAATGGCCTTAATGCAGCGGCTTATTGCCATGGAAGGGCGGATCGAATCCAATAATCTGCGGAATGGTTTTCTCAAATCAAGTGATTATCAGGATCTTCTCCATGCTGCGGAGAGTATTTATGAGGCACCCCTGTATATCGTAGACATGCCCAACATGAAGATACTGGACCTCCGCGCCCAGGCCCGGCGGATACGGGCACAGCAAAAGGTTGAAATCATTTTTATTGATTATCTGGGGCTTATCAGCTCGGAAAATAATTTTATACCCCGGTATGAGCAGATTTCAGAAATATCCCGTTCCCTTAAAAGCCTTGCCCGTGAACTGGACATTCCTATCGTGGTGCTCTGTCAGCTTACACGGGAAGCGGAGCGGGAGAAGCCCACCCTTTCTTCCATTCGGGA
>BNUT01000037.1 GCA_025997555.1 Spirochaetia bacterium | reverse complement strand
AGTACTTTTTGACATCCTCAAGGGGGGCGTTTTCTTCCTGAGCCAGGGTTTCAATCTGCTTTTCCACTTCCTCATCGGAGGCTTCAAGCTTGAGTTCTTCCATTAAAGTTTCCACGATAAGCCGGGAGTGGAGGGCCTTTGTCGCATCCGGCCGCCATTCGTCCTGAATCTCTTCGGCGGTCTTGCCGGTCCCGCCCATCATTTTGCCGATTTCCTCCACCGTGGTCCCAAAGCGCCGGGCCAGATTCCGCCACCGGGAATCAAGCTCTATGCGGACCATGGACTCGGGGATCTCCAGGGGGGTGTCGGCGACGATTTTTTCCAATAGATTGTTGATCTTGATGTCCCGTAGCCTGCGGTCCAGGGTCCGGGTCAGCCGTTCCCTGATATTGTTTTTAAGGTCATCCAGGGTTTTGAATTTTTCATCCACATCCTGGGCAAGATCGTCATCAAGGTCGGGGAGTTTCCGTTCTTTAAGGGCCGTAAGGGTGACCCGGATTTTTTTTGTCTGCCCCGCCAAGGTGGTATCCTCAAAGTCTGACGGGTATGTTTTGTCGATGTCGCGGGTCTCGCCCTTTTTCATCCCCGTGATTTCATCGTCAAATTTATAGATGTTGTAGCCCGTGCCCAGGGTAAAAACGAAGTCTTGGCGTTCCGAATTGGGAAGGACCGCCCCGTCAGGGCCGATTTCGCTGTAATTGACGGTGACCACATCGTCCTTTGCCGCAGCCGCGCTGTCGTCCCGGTCAAGGACGATGGCGTTCCGGTCCCGAATGGTCTCCAGTTCCCGGCTGATGTCCTCATCGGAGACAACGGCTTCCGGGGCTTCCGCTTCAAGGCCCTTCCATTTCCCCACGGTCACCTTGGGCAGCACGTCGTAGACCACCGAAAAACACAGGTCCGTATCGAAATCAAGCTTGGGTGGCTCGTCCTGGATCTGGGGCTGGGAGTAGGGGAGGGGCCGGTCTTCACGGCTCATGCTCTCGTCCTGAAACACCTCGGACACCGATTTTTCGATGATGGTCCCCAGGGCCTCTCCTTTCAGGGCTTCCCCGAATTTCCGGATCAGCACTTCCTGAGGCACCTTTCCCTTGCGGAAGCCCGGAAGCTGAAGGTTTTTGCTGTAATCCCGCAGAAGTTCATCGTACTGGGAGCGGACATCGTCCTTTCCCACGGTAAGGGTGAGTTTTACGCTTGAATGTTCAAGGCGGGTAATTTCTTTGGATACGGCCACTATGTTCCCCTCAAAATTTAAGTAAATCCGGCATTACCGGGACAGAAAATCATTTTTATACTGCGAGAGAAGGGACTCGAACCCTTATGCCAAAGGCACTAGCTCCTAAGGCTAGCGTGTCTACCAATTTCACCACTCTCGCGCTGGCTTCCGGGCCTTTGAGAAGGATAATCCCCTAAATCCAGAATAAGTTAGCAGGTTTTGTAGATTTAATCAAGCATCGATCATTTCAATCAACAACCCCACCGCAAGCAGCGGGGTATGTTGTTCTCTAAAGGTGGTTATATTCGGGGGTCTAATACCTTTTAACCGCCCTAAAAGGCGGGGTATGAGACCCTTCAATACGAATAAAAAAGCCGGGGAATGTTGAATTCCCCGGCTTTTAAAGAGCGGAAAACGGGAGTCGGACCCGCGACATCGACCTTGGCAAGGTCGCGCTCTACCACTGAGCTATTTCCGCATCTTTGCTAACCATTTTAATTTAATTTATAGGGAAGGAATTCAAAAGTCAAGCCCCTTTAGTCTTTTTTTGTCTTTTTTCTGATCATGGTTTGATTTTATATGCGCTCGCCCTGGTGTTGAAACAGCGTCCCTTGACAAAAATTTCGCCTTTCCCTATACTGTTATGGTCGGTCAGCAAGACAGACGGTTTTCAGGTAACTTTCCACGCATCACACTGCGTAAAAGACTCCACACATTTTTATTTTTCTCATAAGGAGTCCAAAATGGAAACCGTTCAAGGGAATAGTCCCATCAAAAATCCGAAATTGGTCGTAGCGGTAGCCGCCTTTGCGGCGTTCATCGCAACATTCAACGAGACCTTCATGAATGTTGGTTTTTCGCCAATCATGACAGCCCTCAATATAGACGCCGCCACGGTTCAATGGCTGGCAACCGCATATATGCTGGCTGCGGCAGTGATGGTTCCGGTGTCGGCCTTTGCGTACCGCAGCATCCCGACTAAACCGCTGTTTCTTCTTACCACGGGGCTGCTCCTCATCGGCAGTATCATCGGCGCCCTGTCGCCTACGTTTACCCTTTTGCTCATCGGGCGTATCGTACAGGGATTGGGAACGGGTATGCTGATACCGGTGGGTATGAATATCACCCTTGAGGCGGCTCCCCGTGAGAAGCTCGGTACTTATATGGGCATCATGGGGTCCATGACAACCCTTGGCCCTTCATCCAGCGTCATCATCGCAGGATTGCTGCTCTCATTCTGGCATTGGCCGGTATTGCAATGGACCTTTGCGGGACTCTCGCTGGCCTGTTTCCTGTTCGGCGTCCTGTTCCTTCCCAATATCGCGAAATTAACCCATCCAAAGCTTGACGCGTTTTCGGTCGCATTGGTCGGCCTTGCCCTCGTCGGCATTCTGTATGGCGTATCCACGGTGTTCACGGAAAATATTATCTTTGCTGTCGCCGGTATTGTTATAGGAATCCTGTTTCTGGTTCTGTTTGTAAAAAGGCAAAACAAACTCAGAGCTCCGCTGATTGATCTCAAACCCCTTGCGGTAAAACCCTTCAAGCTCGGCGTTATTATCAATATGGCTTCCCTTGTCACCATGTTTGCCATGAACATCATCATTCCGATTTTCATGCAAAGTGTGCTGGGGGTATCATCGTTCTCAGCATCCCTCACCTTGTTCCCGGCGATTGCCCTGTGCTGCATCCTTTCACCCCTTGCGGGCCGCATATACGACAAACACGGCGCACGAATCCTGTTACCCTTGGGCTTCGTCCTGATTGCCATTTTCGCTGTGGCCCTGTCGCTGTTCATCGGTAGCGGCTCGGTGTGGCTTTTGGCCGTACTCTACATACCGGTCATTGGCGGCTCCGCGCTGATCATCGGCCCGGTACAGAGCCTTGCCCTTTCCCATCTCGCCCCCGAACAAAACCCCCATGGGGTTACGATCCTGAGCACCGGCTTTCAGATTGCAGGATGCTTCGGCGCTTCCCTTTTTACAGGGGTGTATTTCAAAGTGATGACAAGCTATGCAGTTTCAGGCGCTTCAATGAACGAGGCAGGGAGCGCGGGATTTTTAGCGGCCGGTATCTTGACCGCTGTATTCGCGCTCATCGGCTTGGTATTGGCAGTACGGATTGGAGGGTATGCAAAAGCAATCGCAGCCCGCCCGCGGGCTCCCTCGATCTGAGCGCGATCATGAAAACCGATGTATACGCCCTTTCCCAATCCGATAGGGTGGCGGAGGCTTTGCAGATGTTTGTGGTGGGTACCATCAATCTCTCAAATATCAGCCGCTATTCCATAAGCACTTACCTGGAAATGTTAAGGCATAACAGGGATTGTGGTGAGGATAAATTCCGCGAGGGCCTTGTCGCAGATACACTATTACTGAACATACATTTCGTCTCCCACGCTGATAAATCCTCCGTGGAGCACCCTGGCGAAAACGCCTTCACGGGGCATAATACAGTCCCCCATAATCTGAAAGATGGCGCAGTGGCTGTGACACTCCTTCCCGATTTGGGTCATCTCCAGAACCACCGGTCCGCAGGTGAGAATGGTTCCCACCGGGAGAGAGCGGAAGTCTATATTCTCCACCACCAGGTTTTCTCCAAAAGCGCCGTCCGCTACTTCCGCACCCTTCATGCGGAAATTTTCTATTTTCTGATGGGAAAGGAGGCTCACCTGCCGGTGCCATTTACCGGCATGGGCATCGTCTTTGATACCGTGGTCAGCCACGAACTCCGCTGTTCCCACATTTTGTTTTGCCGTTCCTTTTTCAGGACTGATACAGACCGCCAACACCTTTCCCACGATTTATCCTCCAATCCGGTACATGCTGTTTTTTAGTCCCGCCGGGGCGGCAGCGGGAAGATCCAAAAATGTATGAGAGCGGGGCTTTTGGAGCACAAGCTCCATTATAGCATTGGCAAGTTCCGCATCGGAAGCATTGCCGCGAAGGAGCAACCGCAGGTCCGTCCCGATATCAGAAGAAAGACAGGGCTGCAATATCCCCCCGGAACTGAGGCGCAGGCGGTTGCAGCTTTCGCAGAAGTTATGACTCAGGGGGCTGATAAATCCTATATTTCCCAAAAAGCCCTTGAGGGTATAATACCGCGCCGGGCCGTTGCCAAGTTTGCCTGCAAAGGGAGTGAGGGGGCCGAATTGTTTTTCCAAAATCGAAGCGACTTCGTTGTTCGGGATTGGCTTGAGGGCGGAGGCAATACCCATGGGCATGAGTTCGATAAAGCGGACCGCGATCTTTTTATCCTTTGCCAGGGCGGCAATGGGGACCATATCTTCTTCATTAAAACCCCGGACAGGAACACAGTTGATCTTAAGGGGGATATTTTTTTTCAGAAGATCATTAATGATAGAAAGAATTTTTTGCGGCATATATTCTGCGGAAAGTTCCGGAGGGGAACGGGTTATTCGGGCAAAGCGTTCAGGGTTCAGGGAATCCAGGCTGATATTGAAGGCATCCGGGATCGCTGCTTGCTGCGCCGCAATCCATTCCCCCTGCGCCGCATCCCCGGCTTCGTTGAGAAAGGTGTCGAGGAGCAGACCGTTGGTGGTAATGGTAACCTGTTCTATTCCCCGGATCGCCTTAAGGCTGCGGATAAAAGGGGCTGTTCCTTTCCGCACCAGTGGTTCCCCTCCGGTAACCTTGACCCTGCGGATACCCATGGCCGCCATAATTCCGCAGAGACGGATTATTTCCTCAAACCTAAGCATTGAGTCATGGGGTTTCCACTCCACCCCGGCAGGGGGCATACAGTAAACGCAGCGGAGATTGCAGCGGTCGGTAATGGAGACCCGCAGATAATCCAGCGTTCTGCCGAAGGGATCGATTAAAGGTTCGATTAAAGGATCAATCACTTGGGGGCGGCCCCGATGTTTCTTCCCGTTTAAATAAACCGCTTTTACCCCCGGACTTTTCCATAAGCCGGATATTGTCAATGACCATGGCCCGATCAATGGCCTTGCACATATCGTAAATGGTGAGAAGCGCTGCCGAAACTCCGGTAAGGGCTTCCATCTCTGCTCCTGTCTTACCGGAGAGCTTGACCGTACATATTGCTTCGATACTATTATTTTTATCGCTTAATTCAAAATCAATGGTACACTGATCAAAATTGAGGGGATGGCAGAGGGGGATGATTTCTGCGGTACGTTTGGCCGCCATAATCCCTGCAATCCGGGCCACCCCCAGGACATCCCCTTTTTTGGCGGTTCCGCCTTTTACCGCCCGGAAAGTTTCTTCACTCATTTTTATATAGCCCCTGGCCGTTGCCGAGCGGGAAGTGGTGTCCTTGGCGGAAACATCCACCATGATGGCGCTCCCCTGTGAATCGAAATGGGTAAACCCCTTATCTGCCATAGCTATATCCTGCAAACATTACCAAGGATAGTCAAGGATAAAGATACTGTCCATAACAGGGCGTATTTTATTTTTTACCCCAGCAGGAGCAGAGATTCAGGCGGAAGGTAGAGCCATTCGGGCACGGTGTCGTAACCGGTATATTTACTGTATTTCCACCACAGCTCGCCTCCTTCTTTTGGGGCGTCGGCGTTGGTAAAGAGCACCACATTTTCAAAGGGCTCCTCGGAACGGCGGGTAACCGCAGGGCGTATCCGGTTAATACCGCCCTCACGGACGGGGACAAAGTCGTGGGCGCGGATACCCACATGGGTAATCCCTTCGGGAAGGGGCTTAAGGATGTGCAGTGGGATGCCCCAATCAAGGGCGAAGATTTCCCGCTCCCCGGTTTGCCTGACGGGAGAAATATTTTTGCACCCCGTAAGCCGGGCTATACGCACCAGGCCGGGATCGGCAAACAGCGTTTTGGTTTTTCCCTTCCCCAATACGCGGCCCGCATCCATCACCAGGATTTCGCCGCAGAGCCGGTAGGCTTCGTCCCGGCTATGGGTTACCAGGATCACATCCTTTCGGGATTTCAGCAGATCCAAAAACTGAAGCTGCATCAGTTCCCTCAAGTTTGTATCCAGGGCGGAAAAGGGCTCGTCCAGAAGGATGAGCTCCGGTTCCCGGATAAGCATACGGGCCAGGGCCGCCCGCTGCTGCTGGCCGCCTGAAAGATGGGCAGGGTAACGATCCTCCAGACCGTCAAGGCCGAATTGCCCTATCCATTCACGGGCCCGGACGCGGCCCTCTTTTCCCGGCAGGGATGCGGTGATGTTTTCCAGTACCGTCATCCGGGGGAAGAGGGCATAGTTCTGGAACAGGTAACCCACCCGGCGCACCTGGGGCTTAAGGTTTATTTTTTTTGCCGAATCAAAGAGGACGCGGCCGTTTACCGAAATGTGTCCTTCATCGGGGGTTTCGATACCCGCTATACATTTTAACGTCATACTCTTGCCGCAGCCCGATGCACCCAGTATGCCTAAACAGCCATCGCCTGAGGTTTCAAATTCCGTTTCCAGGGAAAAACTTTTTGAAAGCCGCTTACGGATAGAGACCCGGAGACTCACTACTTTACCCGCTTTTCCTGTATGGTAAAGTAGTTCATCAGGGCAACCACCACAAAGGAGAAGATCACGATAATAAGAACATAAATGAAGGCGGTATCCATATCACCGGCAGCGACAAAGGAATAGATCGCCAGGGGCAGGGTACGGGTTTTACCGGCGATGTTACCGGCTATCATGGCGGTGGCTCCGAATTCCCCCAAGCCACGGGCAAAGGCCAAAACTCCGCCGGAGGCTATCCCCGGCAGGGCGGTGGGAAGGCACACTTTCCGGAAGATCCGCCATTCGCTCATCCCCAGGGTGCGCCCGGCATAGACAAGGTTGGGGTCCACCTGTTCCAGGGCGCCCCTTGCTGAACGGTACATCAGGGGAAAGGAGATAGCCACGGCGGCAAGTACCGTGGCCCCCCAGGAGAAGGCGATCCGGAGGCTGAAAAAATCCAAAAAGAATTTCCCCACCGGCCCCCGGACCCCGAAAATATAGAGCAGAAAAAAACCGGCCACCGTTGGGGGCAGCACCAGGGGTAGGGTAAGGATGCCGTCCAGGATCATCTTCCATGCCTTGCGCCGCATCCCGGCAACCAGTTTTGCCGCCAGGAGGCCCAGAAAAAAAGTTACCACGATGGCCGCCGAAGCGGTCTTCATGGAAATCAGAATGGGCGAAAAGTCCATTAGTTATTGGCTGAGAAGCCGTAGGACTTGAAAATTGCCAGCCCTTCGGGGGAAGCGAGGAAGTCTACAAAGAGTTTCGCTTCCGCGCTGTGGGCGCTGGCCGCAACGATTCCCACGGGGTAGATCACCGGAGACTTCAAACTGCCCGCAGGGGCTTCGGCGATAACTTCCACCTTGCCGCTGGAAATGGCGTCGGTGGCATAGACCACCCCCACCTCGGCGCTGCCTTCCCCAACCCAGTTAAGTACTTCGGTGACATTGGTTCCCAGGCTTACCTTTCCCGGCGCGGATACCGCGTTCCAGGTCCCCAGGCTGGTAAAGATCTCCTGGGCGTACTGTCCTGCAGGCACACTGGCGGGGTCCCCCAGAGCGATAACCTTTGCCGCAGTGATGTTCTGAAATCCGGTTACGGCGGTGGCCGTTCCCTTTGGTTTGATCAGCACGACCTTGTTTTCCAGCAGGGGCTTTACCGATTCAGCGGCGATGAGATTTTGCTTTAGGAGATTATTCATCTGGGTATTGGCGGCGGACATGAATACATCCGCTGCCAGGCCCTGTTCAATCTGGGTCTGGAGCTTGCCGGAACTGTCGTAGGTCCCTTCCACGGTGATCCAGGGGTATTTCTGTTGAAACAGGGGGATAAGTTCTTTGTCGTAAGAATTTTTAAGACTTGCCGCCGCCGCTACCAGAATGGTTACCGGGGTGTTTGCGGGAGCCGCCGCATCTTTTTTACCGCCCGCGAAAAGGGCGTTCTGCCCCCCTAACAGGATAAATGCCGCCAATACCAGGCAAGCCCGGTTTTTCTTCATCATTTTCTTTCTCCTTATAGATAAGATTTGTTAAGAATCATCAGCATAAAAATATTATAACAAAACACAATAAAATACAAGACCTATCAAACAAAAACGAATGAAACATAATAAAACACGATATGGGCGATTGAGCCGGGACCGTTTTCTCCCTGAGCTTGCGGTGATTCCGCATTTCCTGTAAACTTGGGAATATGGATATCAAGGTATTTGCCGCTCTTATGGCTGATATTTGTTCCCATTCCCTGGTCAGCCCCGGCCGTCCCCTCAAGTGGACCATCATCGCCAATCCTGTTGCCGGAGGCTTTACCATCCGCTCCCGGTGGAAGAAACATCACCGCATTCTTCTGGACTACAAACAGAAAGCCCTTGGTCTCAATCCGCTGCGCGCCGACAGCGGTCCCTCTAATACCGCCCGTGAACTTGATCAGAGCAATGGTAAAGGCGGCGCCCTTTTAGGCGCCTATGGGATGCTCCTGACACGGGGACCCGGTGACGGGATGAAAATTACCCGGGCCCTGATCGACGAGGCTGGCTCTGAAAGGTCCGGCACGGGCAGCGCGCCCTTTTACCTGGTGATCACCGCCGGAGGGGACGGCACCAGCCTTGAGGTGCTTTCGGTTTTGCATAATGCCGATCCCGCAGCGAGGGCGAATTTTGCGGTGCTCAGGCTCCCCATGGGAACCGGCAACGACGGCGCAGACGCGCCGGAACTGGACGCGGCCCTGGAACTTTTGATCCGCCCGGTAAAAATTGAAAGGCAGCGCAGCCTGCATCTGATCACCGCCACTGCGGGCAAAGGCCCCTTCCTCGCCTTCAATATCCTTTCCGTGGGGCTGGACGCCTTTGTTACCCACATGACCAACAAGATGAAGGGCAGGCTCCCCGGTGATTCCTACAAACTTTGGGTGGATATTGCCTCCCTGCTCTATGACCGGATCTACAAAGTGGGCCCCATGGATGTGCGGGCATTGGACGAAAAGGGAAACGAGGTAAAAGCCTTTCACGAGGATGTACTCCTCCTCGCGGTGGGGGCTTCCGGTCACCGGACATACGGCTCCCATAAAATGATCCTCCCCGATGATCGGAACGTCTGCGCCTTAAAACAGATGTCCCTGTTCCGCAAGGTGGCCTTAAAAGACCTCTTTAGCACCGGGAGCCATATCGACAAACCGGAGGCAATTCCCTTCAGCGCCAACCGGGTGGAGTTCTCCGGCCATTACCCCATCCTTGCCCAGATGGACGGCGAAACAGTATTACTGCAAAAAGAAGATTTTCCCGCCGCAATAGAACTCTCGGAGCCCAACATTCCAATTTTGAAACTGCTGAGTCGGTAAATGCCCGGACGCTCTAATATTTTTCTTTAATTTCGATCCGCGCCACATTCCCTGCGGCTTTAAGGGATCTGGCGAGTTTTGAAATATCCGTGGCATCGGGGATGCTTACCATGAGCCGCAGTTTTGCGCCCTTTCCCTTGCTGTTTTGTACCACATCAATGGACTGGGCGCGGATGCCGAAGCCCTGGAGGACATCCGTGGCTTCCTGGGCGGAGGGGTTTGAGTTTTTGTAAAATAATTCCAGTATCTTGTTTCGCACCGAAGGAAAGACCTGTTTTTCGAATTTATCAAGGACGATCAGGGTGAGAAGGCTGATTACCTCGGTGACGGCGGCGGCTGTGAACATCCCCGCGCCGATGGCCATGCCCACTGCGGCGATGAGCCAGAGGGAAGCGGCGGTGGTGAGCCCCCGGATATTGTTTCCCAGCCGGATGATCGCCCCGGCGCCCAAAAAGCCGATCCCCGAAACCACCTGGGCGGCGATTCGTCCGGGGTCCCCGTTTTTAAGGCCGATGTACTCCTGGGGCAGCCAGATCGAAAGGATCATCAGCAGGGTTGCCCCGGTAGAGATGAGGACATGGGTCCGCATCCCCGCCACCTGGCGCCGACTGGCCCGTTCAAAACCGATAATAGCCCCGGCGAGGGCTCCCAGGACAAGGCGGATGATCATGTCAATTTCTGTGATAGGTTCTCCGTGCATGATAAAGTATAACTTACAGAGTGAAAGGGGCCAAGAGGTTATTGAGGATTTCATTGATCCCTTTTATGATGGGATAAATTATTATGGTTCCGGGGGCTTTATGGTACGGGTTGCAAAAAACGGGGTCTATCTTTTTAAGGGCCGGCAAGTTTCAGAACCTTCGGTTCTGGTGGAGGATATCCCGGAAAATCAGGGGACGCTGAAAAAACTCCTCTCCCCGGACTCGGACCTGCCGCAAAATCCTCAAGCCCTCTACCGGCGGGGGACCATGGCCCATAAGATTCTTGCCGCCCACAATAAGGCTGGAGGTGATGTCGGCGC
Organism: Spirochaetia bacterium; assembly: GCA_025997555.1. GTDB lineage: Bacteria > Spirochaetota > Spirochaetia > Treponematales > Breznakiellaceae > BNUT01. Next base: position 6,646 of record BNUT01000037.1, on the reverse strand, counting down.
GGGAGCGCCGCTGTCCCTTCATTTTGACGCCATGGCTTCCCATGACATTACCTTTGTCAATATTGTGCAGACCGCCAAGGTGAGCGGACTGGAACAGTTTCCCATTCCCTATTATCTGACCAACTGTCACAACTCCCTCTGCGCCGTTGGCGGCACCATCAACGAAGACGATCATCTCTTCGGCCTTTCGGCGGCAAAAAAATACGGCGGCGTCTATGTGCCCCCGCACCTGGCGGTGATCCATTCCTTTATCCGGGAAAAGGCTGCGGGCTGCGGCAGGATGATCCTGGGCAGCGACAGTCATACCCGTTACGGCGCACTGGGAACCATGGGAGTGGGGGAGGGCGGCGGCGAACTGGTGAAGCAGCTCCTGCAGCAAAGCTACGACATCGCCTATCCAAAGGTGATTCTGGTGCACATGACCGGCAAACCCCGCAACGGGGTGGGACCACAGGATGTGGCTTTGGCGATCATCGGTGCGGTCTTTAAGGACGGCTTCGCCAAAAACGCCGTCCTGGAATTCGCCGGCAGCGGTATCGCCGCCCTCCCCATGGATTTCCGCGCCGGGATCGACGTGATGACCACGGAAACCACCTGCTGGTCTTCGATATGGGAGACCGACGACACGGTAAAGGATTTTCTCACCATCCACGGCAGGGCAGGGGATTACCAAAAACTCAATCCCGATGCCGCTGCCTACTACGACGGCCTTATAGAGCTTGACCTTTCCGCAATCAAGCCCATGATCGCCCTGCCTTTCCACCCCAGCAATGTCTTTGAAATCGACGCTGTCCTTGCAAACCCGGAGGACATTTTCGCCCAGGTTGAAAAGGACGCCGCCGAAGTTCTTGAAAACCCCAATGTGCCCCTCAAACTGCGGGACAAGATTGAAGGTTCAGGCGGCACCCGCCGCATACGCATCGATCAAGGGATCATCGCGGGCTGCGCCGGGGGAACCTTCGACAACATCATGGCCGCAAACGCCATCCTTGCAAATGGTGCCAGGCACCTTTCCGGCGGCGCAATCAATACCCCCGGCGCGTTTTCCCTGGCCGTATACCCCGGCAGCCAGCCGGTGATGCTGGAACTTGCAAAGAACGGCGCCCTTGCGGAGCTCATCGCCGCCGGGACCGTGATCCGCACCGCCTTCTGCGGCCCCTGTTTCGGCGCGGGGGACGTGCCCGCCAATAACGGCCTTTCCATCCGCCACACCACCCGGAATTTCCCCAACCGCGAGGGCAGCAAGCCCATGAACGGCCAGATTGCCTCGGTGGCCCTCATGGACGCCCGGAGCATCGCCGCTACCGCCCTAAACGGCGGCTATCTCGCTTCGGCGGAATCCCTTGGCCTTGAAGAAAAAATCGTGCCCTACCATTATAATGACGGCCCCTACCGAACACGGGTCTATAACGGCGCGGGAAAGCCGGAAAAGGTGGCGGAACTGGTCTACGGCCCCAACATCACCGACTGGCCGTCAATGCCCGCTCTGGGTGAAAATCTGCTCTTAAAAATTGTTGCCTTTATTACCGACCCGGTAACCACCACCGATGAACTCATCCCTTCCGGGGAAACTTCGTCCTTCCGCTCAAACCCCCAGGGCCTCGCCGAATACACCCTTTCCCGCAAGGACCCCGCTTATGTGGGCAAGGCCAGGGCGGTGCGTGATGCCGCGGAAGCGCTGCTTGCGGGAAAGGCCCCTGATGAAACTCTGCCGGAATTCGCCGCTATTTTTGAAGGGATACGAAGTATCCCCGGCTTTAAAGAAACCAGCCCAAAAGACATTCAGCTCGGTTCCGCCCTGTTCGCCCGCAAGCCCGGCGACGGCAGCGCCCGCGAACAGGCCGCAAGCTGCCAGCGGGTGCTGGGGGGCGCGGCCAACTTCGCCAACGAATATGCCACCAAACGTTACCGCAGCAACCTGATCAACTGGGGCATCCTCCCCTTCAACCTTGCGGGGACGCCGCCCTTCAAAAACGGCGATTATGTGTTCATCCCCCGTATCAGGCAGGCAGCCGCGGATGCTAAAGACGCGGTGGGGGCTTATGTCATAGTTAACGGCAAGGCCGTCGCCTTTTCGCTGAAGGTCCCGGAACTCAACCCCACAGAAAAGGAGATAGTTCTTGCGGGGAGCCTCATCAATTTTAACCGGAATAATGCCGGGGAAAATCCCGGCTTGAAAAAATAGGAGAGTGTCCACGGATTACACGGAAAGGAATACGGATTACACGAATTATTTTTTTTAATCTGTGTTAATCCGTATAATCCGCTTTTTACTTCCCTTCCCGTAAAATACCCAGGATCCGCTGGAACGCCGAGTCCGGCTTCTTGAGTTCCCGTGAGCCCCTGGTGATTTTGCAGAGGGAAATGCCCAGATTTTTCGCTATTTCCCGTTGGGGGACTTTGTTGTCCAGAGCTTTGACCAGGGCCCAGCGGGCGGCGATGTCCGCAGTTTCCGCAGGGGTCAGCAGGCATTGTAAAAAGGATTCGATAAGGGCGCTGTCCCTGGTTTTCGCAAGGGTCCGGGCAAGCTCGCCCAGGTTTTCAGCTACCCTGGGATCATCAAGTTTCATGCGTACAATATAGCACCTTTTTCACATTTTGATATCCCGGATTAAATCCAAAAGCTCTTCCGGGCTGTCGATGATCAGGGCGGCCCCTGCTGCTTCCAGGGTTTCACGGGGGCGGTAACCCCAGCTTACCCCCAAGGGGAAGCAGCCGATGTTATGGGCGCTTTCCATATCGATTTCAGAATCCCCCATAAGGATGGTTTCTCCGGGGGTGCAGCCAAGCTCCACGAGTATTTCCCAGGCCGCCGTGGGGTCGGGCTTGCGGGGAGCGCCCGGTATATCCCCGCGGATGCAGGCGAAGCGGCCGGGGAAAAGCCCTTCCACCACAAGGGCGGTCACGGGATCGGGCTTGTTACTTAACACGGCGGCGGGTATTTTTTTCCGGCCCAGCTCCGCAAGCAGTTCCCGTATGCCCGGATAGGGTTTTGAGTGGACCAGGGGCTTTTCAGCGTAAAACTTTGCGGCGTCTGCGGCGATTGCTTCGGCGAGTGCGGTCCTGTCATCTGCGCCGGTAGATACTTCCGCCGGGAGTGCCCCCAATGCCAGTTTTTTGATCCCCCAGCCCACGATCTTCTTATATTCCTCCACGGCCCGCTCAGGAAAGCCGTGCAGGGCCAGGGAACGGTTCATTGAGGCGGCGATATCCCCGATGGTGTCCACCAGGGTGCCGTCAAGATCAAAAATAACACAGCGGTACTTCATTTTTTTATTTTGGATGAAAATGAAATTTATTCATATATCCCAAATAAACTACCATAATTTAAAAAATTCTCGTTGAACGGGGACTTAAACCGGACCATCTTTATAGCGGAACAGATATTTAAAAATCATTTAAAAATAGCAAAAACCTGTTCCCCCTCTTTTTGAGGACTTCACCCCTGCGATTTTTCCGCAGGGGTGAAGCTTGCATATCCCCTTCATAAAATGGCATAATAATGAACCATCAAAAAGAAAAAGAGGTAGATAATGCATAAGGTTTTGGAAGATTTAGGGAAAATCGGTATTATTCCGGTTATAAAGATCGATGATCCTGAGAAAGCGGTTCCCCTGGCAAAGGCCCTTATCGCCGGGGGGATTCCCTGCGCGGAGGTGACTTTCCGGACCGCCCAGGGTGAAGAGGCTATCCGCCGCATGGCTGCGGAGGTTCCCGGCATATTGGTCGGCGCCGGGACAGTGCTCACCACGGATCAGGTGGACCGGGCGATCAGGGCGGGGGCAAAGTACATTGTCAGCCCCGGCCTCAACCCCAAAGTGGTGGCCTACTGTATTGAAAAGGGCATCCCCATTACCCCCGGCTGCTCCAACCCGTCGGACATTGAAGCGGCCCTGGAACTTGGGCTTGATGTGGTAAAATTTTTCCCCGCAGAGCAGGCCGGCGGCCTTGATTATATCAAGGCGGTTTCCGCACCCTATCCGAGTCTCAAGTTCATCCCCACCGGAGGGATCAACGCCGCCAATATCAGCAAGTATATCGCCTACAACAAGATACTTGCCTGCGGCGGTTCCTGGATGGTAGGGGCAGACCTGATCAACGCCGGGGACTTCGCCAAAATCACCGCCCTTGCCCATGAGGCGATCCTCAACATCTTCGGTTTTTCGGTGGCCCACTTCGGGCTCAACGCCAAATCCCATGAAGCTGCCGCAAAGGCCGCCGTTCTGTTCAATACCCTTTTCGGCTTCCCCCTCAAGGACGGGAATTCCTCGGTCTTTGCCGGGGATTACATCGAAATCATGAAGCTCCCCACCGCTTCCGGCGCCAACGGCCACATTGCGATTGGGACCAATTCCATTGAACGCGCTCAAGTCTACCTTGAAGGGCTTGGGGTTGTCTTTGATCCCTCGTCGGTCAAAACCGGTCCCGACGGGCAGAAGATAGTTATTTTTGCCAGGGATGAAATACTGGGATTTGCCTGGCATTTGCTTCAGAAGAAATAGGAGGTTGTGAATCATGTCCAAGGTAATTACTTTTGGTGAAATTATGCTTCGTCTTGCCCCGGAGGGGTATTACCGTTTCGTGCAGGCCGCAAGTTTTGGGGCAACCTATGGGGGAGGGGAGGCCAATGTGGCGGTTTCCCTGGCAAATTTCGGCATTGATGCCGCGTTTGTGACCAAGCTGCCGGCCCACGATATCGGGCAGGCTGCGGTGAATAACCTGCGGCAGTTCGGGGTAGATACCGGTAAAATTGTCCGGGGGGGCAGCCGGGTGGGGATCTACTTTTTGGAGAAGGGCGCTTCCCAGCGGGCATCCAAGGTGATCTATGACCGGGCGGGTTCTTCGATTGCAACCGCTACCGAGGCGGACTTTGACTGGGACGCTATTTTTCAAGGGGTCTCCTGGTTCCACATTACGGGGATCACCCCTGCCCTTGGGGACAATGTGGCGGCGATCAGCATCGCGGCCTGCAAAGCGGCGAAGGCAAAAAACATCACCGTCTCCTGCGATCTCAATTACCGCAAAAACCTCTGGTCCCGTGAAAAGGCGGGACAGGTGATGGGGGAACTGGTCAAATACGTTGATGTCTGTATCGCCAATGAAGAGGACGCCTCCGATGTTTTCGGCATCAAGGCGGGTAACACGGATATCAATACCGGCAAGATCAGCCACGAGGGCTATATCGAAGTGGCAAAAACTTTGACCGGTCGCTTCGGCTTTAAGCAATGCGCCATCACCCTGCGGGAGTCCATTTCTGCCAACGACAACAACTGGGCGGCCATGCTCTACGATAACGGACAGGCCTATTTCTCCAAAAAGTACGCCGTCCACATCGTGGACCGGGTCGGCGGCGGGGACAGTTTTGGAGCGGGGCTCATCTATGCCCAACTCAACAAATTCGGCCCCCAGGAAAGCATCGAGTTTGCCACTGCGGCAAGCTGCCTTAAGCACAGCATCGAAGGGGACTTCAACCAGGTCTCCGCGGACGAGGTGAAGAAACTCGCCGGCGGAGATGCTTCGGGACGGGTGCAGCGGTAGCGGGGGGATTGAATATCAGGCCCTGCCGCCGTTATGGGCGGGGTCTGCCCTTGATCTTTATTAATCCGTTTTGTATAATAGGATTTAAAATGAGGTTAGAGTAAAGATGAACAAGGTTGAGCGGGTAGAAGCGGTTTTCCGTAATGAAAAGGCGGATGTAGTTCCCGCCGGGTTCTGGTTTCATTATAACCATGAATGGGATACGCCGACGATGGCGGAAGCCCACATCAAGACCTTCCGGGAGACCGGCATGGATATTATGAAGGTCATGCAGGATTACACCATTAAGCTGGATACACAAGTCAAAACTCCTTCGGACTGGAAAAAGGTCAAATTTCCCGGTACTTCTTCCCAGGAATTTCAGAAGCTCACGGATGTACTCAAAAGGATTCTGGATAATTTGGGCGGGGAGGCCCTGGTATTCCAAACCATGTACGGTCCTTTTAAGGCTGCGGTAATTTCCTGGGGGGATGCGCTGCTCATGGCCCACTCACGGGAAGATCCCGCCGCAGTGGCGGCGGCTATCGGGGGGATTGCCGAATCCCTTGCCGAATGGGCGGTTGCCTTTGTTGAGGCCGGGGCAACGGGGCTCTACTATGCGGCCCAGTTCAGTGAACCGGGCCGTTTTACCAAACCGGAATGGGAGAAGCTGGTAAAAAGCGCGGATATTGCGGTGCTGAATGCGGCGGAGAAGCAGGGGGGCAGGAATATCCTCCATATTTGCGGAGAACCGGAGTATCAGTTTGTAACTAATCCCCAATGGTTTACCGATTACCCCGCAGCTATCGTCAACTGGTCTGTCAAGGACACCGGGCTTTCCCTGAGCGCGGGCCGGGATATCTTTAAAAAGCCCATTCTTGGGGGGCTTAACAACAAGGGCCATATCCTCTCAGGTTCCGATGCGGATATCGCTGGGGAGGTGCGGCAGGTTATCCGGGATTTCGGCGAAAAGGGACTCATGGTGGGCGCCGACTGCACCATTCAGGGCAAGGGCATCAGCCATGAGAAGATCCGCGCCGCAGTGGATGCGGCCCATAATTACCGCTAGGCTTCCGCGATGATAAACCCTGTCCGGCAAGATTCCCTGTTTTCATCCCTGGATGATTGG
>BNUT01000036.1 GCA_025997555.1 Spirochaetia bacterium | reverse complement strand
GATACCGCAGGGCCACCCCGGCGGACAGGGTGCGCAGACTGTCGTTCTGGATCAGGGTAACGGCGTGGAGATAATCATCCCAGGCCATCAGGAACGCATAGATGACCACCGCCACCATGCCGGGCTTTACCAAGGGGACCACCATGCGGATCAATATCTGGATACGGCCGGCGCCGTCGATGTAGGCCGCCTCTTCAATGGCCCGGGGTATCCCTTCAAAAAAACTTGCCATCAGCATGGCGGTAAAGGGAAGCATGGCCGCCGTCAGGGCAAGGATCAAACCAGTATGGGTATTGATCAAATGTACTTTCCCCATAAGGTCATAAAGGGATATCATCCGGCTGATCACCGGGAACATTTGACTGCCCAGGAGCGCCGCCGTAATCCATTTGTTCCACTTAAAATGAAACCGGGCAAGGGCATAACCGCTCATGATAGCCAGTATTGAAGTAATGAAGGCCGTAAGACCGGATACGATAAAATTATTTTTATAATAAACAAAAAAATCATTGTGTTTGGTAACGAGACTTATATACGCATCAGGGGTCGGCGAGGCTGGGATAAAGCTGGGAGGGAACCGGTATGCCTCCATATTGGTCTTAAAGCTGGTGAGTAATACCCAATAGATGGGGAATAATAGAAACAGCAAAATCAATATAAGACCTGAGTATTTTACAATGGTTCCGCATACATTCCACAACCGCCGCATCTATTCATCCTCCCCGGTTAATCCATGTCGTCCACGCGCATGAGACGGTTATATACATACACCACGATGATCATTAGCAGCATCCACACCGTGGTAACCGCCGCGCCGGAGCCAAGGTTGTTGGAGACAAAGGCTTCGCGGTAACTCAGGATCGCCAGGGTTGTGGTGGCATTATTCGGTCCGCCGCCGGTCATGGTCCAAACCAGGGGAAACTGTTTGAAATTCTCGATCATCGCCATTGAAAGGGTCACCTTGATGACGCTTTTCATATAAGGCAGCACAATACGTAAAAACCGAATGACGATGTTGGCGCCGTCCACGGTGGCGGCTTCCAGCATATCTCCGGGTACATTCTGCAGGCCCGCCAGGAGCAGCAGGGTGGTAAGGGGTATCTGTTTCCAGAGCGCCGCAAGGGCAATCCCGAACAGGGCAAGATTCGGGCGGTTCAGTATTGCCAGATCAGTAAAGCGACCGCCGCTGAAAACTGCGGCCAGATATTTTAAAAGTCCATACTGGGGTTGATATATCCACATCCAGATCAGGGCCGATATAATAGTCGGTACTACCCAGGGGATCATCATGATGCTCCGCAGAAACCGGGAATAACGTATTTTTGAATTGAGGATCAACGCCAGGATCATCCCGAAGAAGAACTGCATTAAAACCACCATCAGCACAAATCCAAAGGTAACGCCGATGGCGGGTAAGAGCTTGCTGTTCTGGAACAACCTCAGGTAATTGGCAAAATCATTCCATTTCCCCGGGACACCGGAGATGATGTTCCGGACCCGGTAATCCATAAAACTTTTTATCACCGAATCCGCCACCGGAACCAGGATAAAAATGGTGGTCAGAAAAACCGCCGGGCAGAGCAGGGTCAGGGAAAATAACTTGTCTCCGGTGGCTTTTTTCAGCATAGTATTACTGCAACAGCGATGCTGCGGCGGCCTTAAATTTTGCGATAGCCGCATTCACCTCGGTTCCGCCGACGGTAACCGCCTGCGCCAGGGTACAGAGTTCAAGGTTCAAATCATTCATAGCCGGGACAAAGGGTACCGGCATTGCTTTATTGATGGAATCGGATGCCCCCTTAAGCACATTACTCGCCGTAATAGCGGTCATGCCGCTCATGGATTTTATTGCAGGATAGGCGGGGGTCATAGCGGCCATATAATTTCCCAGGACTTCCTCGGTAATAATATATTCCACCAGGAGGCGCACCGCTTCCCGCCGGTCCGGTCCGTTATCCATCAGCAGGAAGCAATGGGATTGCAGGATACTGTCCCCGGTGCCGCTCCCCCCCGTCAGGGGCGAAGCAGAGGCGGTAAAATCACCTGCCTTGGGGTTGATGCTCTGGATGCCGTTGAAGCCCCAGGATTGATCATAGTACATGGCAAGCTGCCCCAGGGCAAAGAGGTTGCGCAGGTCCTTGAGTTTTGCATTCTCCGGGTTATAGCCCTTTTTATGCAGCTGTTGCAGCATATCGAAGGTCTGGCGGAAACCATTACTGTCAACGGAAAGCTTGCCCTCTTCTGTCAGCAATGCTCCGCCGAAGTTGTATACCATGGCCGTCAAAGCCGCGCCGGATACCACCACCGAGGCCGTGGTTTGACCAAAGGGGTAGATCTTGTTGCCGTCATCGCTGGTTAAGGGGGCGATCTTTTCGGCCATCTTCAGCATTTCATCATAAGTTGCGGGGGGCTTATCCGGGTCCAGACCGGCTTTCTTAAAAATATCCCTGTTGTAGTACAATACAAAGGGGGAAACATACAGCGGTATTCCGTATATCTTCCCGTTGATTTTGAAACCATCCAGAATATTACTGTAAAAACCGGAAAGATAGGAATCCGAAAGGATGGTATCCACCGGAACCGAAAGCCCGGCATCTTCCAAGGTAGGAACCCAGCTGATCTCGCCCAGGAGCAGATCCGCCTTGTCGCCGCCACCGGCCATATTAATCACCTGATTTACGATCTCCCCATAGGGAGCGGTTACCCATTCAATGGTAATATGGGGATATTTTTTTTCAAACCCCGTTTTTACCCCTTCCCAGAATTCGGTATAACCGGCCTCCAATAAGGCATAGTTGGCAAATTTGACCGTAACCGGCGCGGCACCGTCGGCAGAAACGCTGCCGATTGCGGAATCTGACGCCTTTTTACTACATCCAATAAAAACTACGGCTAAAATAAGCGCTGCCAGGACGGAAAATGTCTTTTTCATTACAGTAACTCCTTGACCTGATGGTATATCTATAGTAAATTGATATATCATTATGTGATATATCATAGTGTGATATTATAATGGATTTTCTTTATTGTCAAGAGGTGAGGGTAAAAAAAATGATAAACTATGTTGATGGTAAAACCGGCCGTGGTCCCTACCGGAGCTTCAATACCCGGAGGCCAAATATTCTTATGATAAGCTTTGATATGGTTCCACGGGAATTCTACCTCCCCCAGGAAGGGGATATGGCTCCCCGGACCCCGAATTTGGATAAGCTCAGGGAAGATGGGCTGTTTTTTTCCAATGCCTATGCAACTTCCCCCCTGTGTTCGCCCTCCCGTGCCAGCCTGTTTACCGGGAGGTATCCCTATATTATAGCCAACGGGGAACGGTCCCATGACGGGCAGGAGGAGCATATCCGGGAAGGGGATACCATCTACCCCGAATATCTTAAAGCCGCGGGGTACCGGACCCGGCATTTCGGGAAGTGTCATGTGGGGGCGGCAAAATTCCTTTCCGCCTTCGGGGAAAATGATTCACCCTGGGATCGCTGGTCCCCGCCCTGGCACGATGATGACGGGTACCGGGAGTTTTTACGGGCTAAGGGTATCGGAGATTTTCAATTTAACCGGGAAATCCGGGGGAACGCCGCCGCCGGAAATGGCAAGGGTAATTTTCTGGGAGGATGGGTCTGTACCGATCAGGGAATGCCCTTCCCAAAAGACGCGGTCTACCCTGCGTATATAAGTGGAAAGGCCATATCGGGATTGAAAATATATGGAAACGACCAAAGGCCCTTCTATTTTCAGATAGATTTTTTTGAGCCCCATCAGCCTTTTTTTATTCCTTCAGGCTATGAAAGTCGGGAACGGGAACTCCGCTCGGTTCTTGCGCTGCCCAAATCCTGGGAATCCGCCATGCAGGGACGTCCCGCTTCTCCCCTGCCCCTGGTCTATGAGCGGTATCGCCGTTACTGGGGATTACAGGACCAAAATACCGCAGAAGATTATCTCGTCGCCAATGTGCTGCAATACGAAATCCTGGATGAGCAGATAGGCCGTATTATAGAACAGCTCAAAATTTCCGGCGCCTATGATCGGACCATGATTATCCTTACGGCGGATCATGGGGAAATGAACTGCCGGAGCGGACTGGTCGATAAGGGCGCCTATCTTAATCCCCGTGTCCTCCAGGTTCCCCTGTACCTCAAGCTCCCCCAGGCCGACCCGGAAAATATCCACCGGAACCCGCCCCCCGGTACGGTGATTGATCGCCTTAGCTCACTCATGGATATTGCTCCCACCATACTCGCCGGTGCGGGCATAGAAGCCCAGGACCGGTTCGACGGTAAAGCCCTTCTGGAGGAAGGACCCGTGGACAGGAAACTCCTGGCCGAGGTTTTTGCCCATGTGGTACCAAACCCTGCGGCATGCCTTATCCGGGAAGGAGCCGCAGAAACCGCCCTATACACCGTCAACTTTGCGGACAGCATCGATGAATATTACCGGCGCGGCCCCGGCGGTATCTGGGATGAAACCAATCAAACAGGACAGGCCGCCGGGCGGGAGGAAATCCTGAAGGAAATGCTGGCATTTTTTGAAGCCGATGAAAGATGGTCCGCCTATGGCGCTTATTTCCGGCTTATCCATGCGGATAAACTGGGAACAGCAGCGGATCTTCAAAAATTTGTTTCCCTATAATATAATACTCTTTAATTGTGAACGAAAATGAAAAGCGCATTATAACGGTTCTTAATCACCGGGGGGCTTCCACCAGAAAAGAGATTTCCGCAGCCTGCGGAATCTCCTGGGCCGCTGCGGTCAAGCTGGTTAACCGTCTGTCGGCACAGGGTATGATCCGGTGTCTGGGGGAAGGCGCCCAAAAAACCGAAAATGGAAAGACCTCACTTATTTATGACATCGCCGAATTGCAGCCCCTGGCAATAGGCATTGATATTGAATACGGGCATACCACCATTACCGCCCAGAATCTCAAGTACCGCCTGTATTATTCGGAGATAGCGGCCACTCCCCAAAATCCCACCCTGGAGGAGGTCGTTGCGTTTCTGGCAGGTCTGGTGGAACGGTGCCGGAAGGATTTGGCAAACCGGAATCTATGGGTGGAAGGCATCGGGGTCGGCGTACCGGGGCTGCTCATCCCTTCAGACTGGCCCCCCTTCGACAGGGTGGCCGATGCCTTATCCCAGGCTTGTTCTCTGCCGGTAGTGGCGGATAACAATATTCGGGCCTATACCCTCTATTTGCAGAAGCAATTCGGAAACGGCGGTTCCTTTGCGGTTTTTGTCATCCGAAAAGGGATAGGTACCGGCATAACCCTGGGAGGAAAGCTGTTCCGGGGATACTCCGGCCAGGCGGGAGAGTTGGGCCATCTGCCGATCGATCCCGAAGGCCCCCGGTGCCGCTGCGGCAAGCGGGGTTGTGTGGAAGCCTACTTTAATCAAAGGGAGATTGCCCGCTCCTGGGCAGAAGTCACCGGGGTTCCCCAATCATCCGGACAAGAGGAACAGGAGGAGCGCCGGTTAATAGAAGAATTGTTTTCTGAAGCCGCAGACGCTAATCCCCGTGCGCTATCATTGTTAAAAGAAAAGGCGGTCTATTTAATTCCGGCCATAGCCGGTTTACTTCTTTCCTGTGATATTGAGAACATCGTGATAAGCGGCCATTTCGGTCCCCAGGGTGAGGTACTCATCCCTATTCTCAACGAAGGTATGGCCCGGACCGTATCATCCCGGTTCCATTATTCCCTGAGTTACCGCCGGATTGAGGATGAAGGTTTTGCCATAGGAGCAGCCATGCTGTTTTTGAATAAATATTATGATTATACGGTTTTAAATTAAAGAAAGGCCCTTGCCGACTATCCTTTGAGTTACTAATGGGAGATTTTGAGGGTAAATTCATTTTCCCAGGTTTCCCCGCTTTGCAGGGTGATCCGCAGCAAGGGGATGATGCAGGTTGACTGGTAGAATTCCGGAGCGCTCCCATCGGCGCCGCAGGGGCTGCGTACCGGGAAGATACAGGCGTCAAAGGCTTTTGCGGAACCCAGGTTAATGATCGCCTCGTTTTTCAAATCCTGGAATTTCAGTGCCTCTGCATCTTTCAGAAAAAGTCTGCCGTCAGGTTCCGGCTTTACCCCCGTATTCCCCTTGAGGACCCGCACAAACTCCTCCCCTTCCCCGGAAAAAGAAAGGTCGATTACCGGCGCAAACTGAAATTCCGTTGTTTCCGCGCCCCGGTTAGTCAGGGTATAGGCCGCCGTCAGGGTATCCTTGCGGAGCTGATAGCTTTTTTCAATCCCTATCTGCCCAAAGGGGGCATCCCTTTTTCCGGGAAGGGTGAAGCTCACCTTTCCATGGCCCTTTTCCATTTCCGCCAACTCAAAGCGCTCCCCCCCGCAGAACCGGACCCCGGAGGAAGTGCCATCGCCCCCGCGAGCTGCATTAATGACGTCATCCGGGGAAACGCCGATAGGCAGCAGCCGGTCGGAAAAGGCTCCCCGCCTCCTGACGGCATCCAAATAATTCCAGGCTTTGGGAAGATAATCCAGTTCAAAAATGCTTGCCCCTTCAGGGCGGATATAGCAGTTGATCCGTTCCCCCTGAAAAAGGTATTCCCCGTCATTATCAAGGTCAAAATCAAAATTCATTAGGGAGGGGATAAAAGCGCCGGTCTCCCGCGTAATTTTTTCCGCCCCCAAAAGGGCGCGGTACGCGGCCTTACGGATCCCGCTGCGGCAAATACCGCCTGAGCCAATAGGGCAAAAAACATCGACTCCCTGGGCCTTCCAGAGTTCCTCCCGTGCGGTGCGCTTGCGGGACTTATCTCCCCGTAGCTGGTTGATGAGGGTATGGGAAAAAACCATCTTTGAATAAATACCATTTGCCTCTGGGTATTCGATCAGGTACTGCCGCCCCCGGAAATCCGGGAAATAGGCCTTTTTCAAACCCCGGCGGCCTTTGAGGTATTTGCCGGGGCCGGTAAATTCCAGAAAAGATTCGCAGCGGGAAAGGTCTTCAAAAAATTCATGCCAAAATAGTTCCGCAGAGGCCGGGTCGGCATCAGCGGCTTCAGGAAACACCGAAACCACCCGGTCCTGATCAGGGGGCAGAGATGCGGCAAACTTTTCCAGGGCAGTATAGGGACTACTTTGGGCAATATCAGCCTTCAACTTGCCTGAAATGGGAAATACGGTGATGAGCTTTCCCTGATCCTCACTGATGCAGGGGGCATAGAGATCCTCCCCGGATAATCCTGCCTGAACGAACTGCCCCTCATCAAGAAAAGTATAGGCCATGCCACAGGCGCTGAGGGGGCTTACCAGGTTCTGTTCCCAGCAGAGACCGGGTATCCAGCAGCCCTGGGGCCGCTTTCCGAACTGCTTTCGCAGATAGGTCGTCAGGAGCTCAACCTGACCTATTTTATCCTGTATGGAAATAAGCGGCAGCATTGGCTCGTAGAAACCGCCCCCCAGAAGTTCCACCTGTTTTCGGGAAACCAGGTCTTCAATGAGCATAAGGAATTCGGGGTGGACCTTTTCTATCCAGTGGAGGAGCACCCCGGAATAATGAAGGTTAAGCTGAATTTTGGGGTATTTATAAAGGGTGGAGATAAAGGGCTTTAATTTTAAGCTGTAGGTCTGTTCAAATTCATCATCCCCCGCCCCGTAAGGGACATGAGCATGAGAACCCAATACCAGATGAATATATTGATTCACTTTTTCTATTTATCCCTATATGACCCGTTCTGATATTCTAGCCTACTTTCCTTATCCTGAAAAGCTTTAAGTACATTGAAAGCGAAAAAAACATAAAATTCTAGAACCTGAGAGCATTAAAAAACATGACCGCAACGGAAGCAAAAATAAGGGACAAAAGCCCCATGGAAATAAGGGTAATGGGATCCCCCTTCAGCAAGGGGGGGACCGCTTCCAGGCTGGACCGCCGCCGGATTTCCCTGAGGATAAGCGCCGTAAGGAGGATGCCCAGGGCAAACCCAAGGGAAAGAACCGCCGCTTCCATAAGGGTAACCCCCACATTCAGCGTCAGGAGGAGGGCCAGGGGGACGAGGCCGTCATAGGCGCTTATTCCCCGGAACAGCCAGGGTCTTCTTTTTTCCCCATCAGGAGGGGAACCTCGGCTTACCGCCTCGGCTGCAAATTCAGGAGGGGAACCTCGGCTTACCGCCTCGGCTGCAAATTCAGGAGGGGAAACGAGCTCTTCGTCTCCGGCTGCATGTCCCGGAACAGGATACCGCCTGACAAACCAAGTAAGGATCTGTTCGGAAGCGATGCAGGTAAGGGCGCTTAAGGGAAAGAGCAGGAAAAGTATGAAAAAACCCAATTGCAGGGGGGCCAAAACAAAGGTAAAAAACAGCCAGAGTATAAAAACCGAAAGAAAGATCACCCCTGCCTCAAGGAAAGGCACCGGATGATCCTTCCTCCGTCCAGCGCTGATATCCCTCATGCCCAAGCCAAACTGGAGCACCAGATTGAGGGAAAGGCTTGAAAAGACCCCAAGGGCGGCAAGAAATCCCATCAGCGCCCCTCCTCATGGAAATCCCTGATACGCCAGAACAGGGCGATCCCATAACCCAAAAGCATCAGCGCCCCCGCAGAAGCCGCCACAATACGGACAGGAAAAAAGCCTTCCTCTTCGGGGCTGAAAAGGGTCACAATCCCCTGGGCTCCTCCGGGGAAAGACAGGCCCGCAAAGCCTATCGGCTCCCGGATAAGGGCCAATGCGAGGCTCAAAACCCCCAGAGCCGCAGCCTCGAAAAAGGACCGAGCCAGAACTGCCTCTATCTCCGGAGGTTCTGAATTATTCTCAAGTCCCAGACGTTCCAAAAGACCCGAAGCAATAAGGCATACGGGACTAAGGATCAGGAAGAAAAAGGTATCCAATACCAGCAAGGGGCTTATAAACCAGAGGAGCAGCAGGTAGAGGCTCCCAATAATGGCCGAAAGGAAGACGTAGAGCCCCTGTCTCCCATTTTTGGGGAAGATGGGCCGGGCCGCATAAATCACAAGAGCCGTCAGGCAGTATACCCAAAGCAGGGAACCAGCGCTTACCAGTGCAAAGGAAAAACGGCTTGAAGACAGGATAAGAATCCCTCCCCCCACCAGGGTGGAAAGAGGAGAATGGGTGCCCCAAAGGGGATGGGAATCGAAGGACTGTTTCATTGTTTCTCCTCTCTCCAAAGGGCCAATTCCGCTTCAATACGGTGTATATAGACCCGCAAAACACCCTGGGGAAGGTTTCTGAAGAGCTGTTCCCCATGAACACCCAGGGGGATGACCCGCTCAACCTTTCCCCCCTGGTTTACCACTGCCCCGCAGGGAAGGGCGGCCCCCCCGCTTATCAGGGGGAATACCAGAATACGGTCAGGGGATCCGCTGATGCTATACCATTTCCCCAAGGGTATCCTTTTTACGGGCTCCTTTTCCAGAACGCCATTGAGCTGTAAGGGTTCATCCATATTTGCTATGACCCGGTTCACCGCGTTTTGGAGAAGGCGGCCCCGTACCGGCTCGGTATAAGTCCAGAGCCCCCATCCGATAAGGAAAAGCCCCGCCATCCAGCCAAATAGTATGGCGGCATTCATGAGCCAGGGGAACTTTGCGGCAGCGGCCTTGAGCCGGGAAAAATTCATGGGTCCTTCTTTGGCCTGTTATTACCGGCCTGGGAATATAATTGCCGACTTTCGATGGACCGGATCAGAGGAATCAGGGCATTAACCAGGGCTATGGCAAAGAAAGCGCCGTAGGGTTCGCCCCCGGAATAACGGAAAATAAAGGAAAAAACCGCCCCAAGGATCACCGCCGCAAGCATCCCCATGTCTGACTTTGCGCCGGTGGCGGGGTCCGCCGCAAGGAGAAAGGCCGCCGCAATGGTACCTCCGGAACAAAGCCCAAAGAGGATATCCCCCTCCCCTATTGCACCCCCTGAGGGCAAGGCCCCAAAGACCCGGATAAGCAGGGCATAAACCCCCAGAAAGACCGCCGATATCCAGGCGCGGTTTGCCTGGGAGGCGGTGATCACAATGGTCCCCAGGAGCAGGGCGCAGAGTCCCCGATCCGCAATAATCCCCGGAGGACCGGAAAAAAAGCGGTCAATATAACCGCCGGGTAATTCGGCCCCCATAAAGGAAAAAATTTTATCATTAAGGGAGGAACTTACTATCGCATCCAGGGAAGAATTTTGAAACGCAGAAAAACCCACGCTCAAACTGCCGGATAAGGGCGTCCCCTCAAGGGCTTGTTCAAAAACCAGGGGCCAGGAAAAACGGACAAAGAGCCAGCCCCCCAAGGCAGGATTCATCCAGTTGGCGCCCAGACCACCGAAACTGTGCTTGATCACCACCATGGCAAAAACCACCCCTGCCCCAACATATACCGGATGGATGTTATTTGGAAGGAGCAAGGTAAGAACAAGCGCCGAAGCAACGGCGCTGCCGTCGGCGATACCCTCGTTAGCAATTCTACCGTCAACGGCGCTGCTATTCTGAACTTTTCCCTGCACCAACGCCCGGTAAAACATCAGCAATTCCGCCAAAATGGCCGCCCCAATAGCAACCGTTGCGATTTCCAGGGAAGAAAAACGGTCAGTCCAGGCAGACTGAATGACAGCGATACCCGCGCAGATACATACCAGCCACATTCGCACCGCCGTGGAACGGGAAAGATTCACCTGGGGTTTTTGATCCAATTTTAAGTCCGGTTCCCGCATCTTAATGCCCCTTCGCCGCAGCGCCCATAATAAGAGAGGCAAGGGGCAGCCGGGACGGACAGACCACCTCGCAGCAGCCGCAGCCGTGACATTCATTCGGGATGTCCCCTGCGGCGGGAACAGACCGTGTCTCGTCGGATTTTTTCCCGTCGATCCTTTTGAACAATTCCCCCGGATCCAGCCCTACGGGGCAGACTATCCAACATTCCCCGCAGCTAATGCAGTTTCTGGGCGCCGAACCTCCAACCTGGCTCCCCAGCATAGCAAAAACCGCAGAACAGGACTTTGTTACCGGCTCATCAAGGTCCATTATGGTCCTGCCCCGGAGAGGGGAACCGGTAGCTATGCGCCGGGGTTTATCAATAAATCCCCCGCATTCGGCGAAAATCTCGCCGATACGGGTCCCAATCCTAACCTTCATCACCTGGGGATATTTGACCGCAGAACCGCCGACCGCCACATAGCGGTCCAGGATGGGCTTTTTCAGTTTAACCGCATCGTGGACGGCCGCAAGGGTCGCCGGGCCCAATATCAAAAGAGAACCCAATTCCACCGATTCTTTTTCCTCATAATTCCGCAAAACCAATTCCAACTCCCGGCGGTTCCGCTGGGGATACCGGGATCCGGTCAGCACCAGGGATACCGGAAAGTCATAGTTTTCCATCTCCGCAAGAAACAGTGCCCCCAGATCCTTTTCCCCGTGGGAAAAGGCAAGAACAATACGGCTGACCTGGGCCGCCTGAGCTATAATGGCACTCCCCTCCACCACCGCCTTGAGCCGTTCCCGGCAAAGCACATAATCAGCCGCAAGCCAGGGATCGTCAAAAACACAGCGGACCACCAGGGTATAGGGCTCTTGAGCGGAATGCAGGTCGGAAAGAATATCCGGTATAGGTCGTCCCGTACCTTCCATTTCTACAATACCGGATTCGGAAATAAGCCGCTGGAGCGCAAGGGGGGAAAGATCCGCCCAGGGAAAAATCTCCTCAGGTCTGCCAAGCTTTTCAAATTTTCCTTCCATGCGGATAACCAGGGCGTCGTTGGTCTGTCCTTCGGCCATTTTCCAGGACACCTTACGAACCACCTTTCCGGGAACCGTGGCATGGATATTCGCAGAGCCCGCCCCCTGGCCCCGGCCAATGAGCATCCCCTCTTTGACTGAATCCCCCACGGACACCACAGGATAGGCCCGCCCCCCGGTATGCTGCACCAGGGGAATAACAGAAAGGGTGGGAAGATAGGCAACTTTGCTTGAATCCCGGCGGGGAACCGATGAATCTTCAAAAGAAAGCCCCCCACGGGGAAATGAATAAACCTTCACGCTGCAATCCTTCTACTTTTATTGTGATAAATGATAAGCCCCTTCTTTTTGCCCTTCCCCCGGCCGCCCCCGCTCATTGCGGGGATGCTCAGGAGCAGGGCCAACAAAACCGGAATCACTTCAACATGGCTTATGCGCCCCACGGGCCGCTTTCCCAAAAATTCCATTAATGTTTCCAGTGGGAAAGGGGGCAGGGCAGGCAAGCCTGCATCAGGCAAAAACACTCCCTGCAAAGCCCCATCTATAAGCCCGTCTTTACCTACATCATAATGAAAATAAGAATTTTCATCAAACCCATTTTGCCCCAAAGGCAAAATGGAAAAATGCTGTTGATATTCCGCATGGGCCCGGTATTCGGCGGCGCTGATGGGAGGCAAATAGTCCGTAACGGGGGCATCCTCTTCAAAATCACCAAAACCGGAAAAAAACCCGGAGAAAAGAAGCGCAAGGCAGGAAGAAAGTACAAAGGGAAGCATAAATTGGGGAAAACTGAGCTTTTTAACGGAAGATTCCAAGATCAATACCGGAACGAAGCGCTTATGATCCATAATGCCGCCCAAATTTGCTTCCACAACAAAAAAAAAGAAAAAAATCAACGTAAAAAAAAGAACGGTAAGAGCCGCAAGGACCGGGGGAATGTGCCCGGCCAGCGCAGCAAGGCCATAAAGGGCCAAAAGGAGGGGAAAAAGAAGCCAGCGGAAAAAGTGACGGACCCGGAATTCGCCCCGCCTGAGCCGGGAATAACAGAAATCCCGAACCGGTTCCAGGAGAAGACCGGCAAGGAGGCTCAGGATCGCCGCAAGGGCAAAACCAGAGGCGCCCCAAAGGCACACACCCCCCAGGACCGGGAAAAGCGCCAACCCAAGGCGCCGGGGCTTTAACCAAAGGAATCCTGTTATGGCCGAGGCGGCAAAGAGGACAAGGTAAAGCCTCAAGGGCTGCAATACCGGCCCATTCCGCTTCTGATCCCCGTAGTCCATGGTCCAGGAATTTACCTGAAGGGCGTCCAAAGCGGCTGTTATGTTCTTTTCAATGTCTTCATTTTCCCCAAAATTCCCCTTCCGGGGGATAAAGAAGAACCGCTTCCCGTCCCGAACAAAAAAGGACCGGACCCGCTCCGCATAACCGTCATTTCGCGGGTCAAAGGACTCAAGCCGCTCATCGTACTGATCCAGGGGAATTTGCTGTAGCTCTCCAAAATCATCCAGAAACACCCATTGGGATGACTCGGACAAAACCTGTCCGTTAAAGATCCGGTTAAGAGAAGCGGTAACTTCCCTGTCGGGCGCAGATTCATCCAGGGTAAGCACCGTATATGCGGAAACGGACCTGCCGGTATCTCCTGAGGGCGTATGGGCAGAGCCAGAGACAAGGCTCAGAACCAAAAGTAGGATGGAAGCGATCAGGGAGGCGGCGCCTAAAAAGACAGAGCCAAAAGAGACAGCCATTAAATTCGGCGGGAAGATTCTCCGGAGCATGGATGCAGGAACCTAGAGGTACGCAAAGGCGGCGGCAATAAAAATCCCCAACAGGGCACCTATCACCACTTCGAGGGGGGCATGGCCGTTAACTTCCTTTATCGGATGGTACTCACCTTGAATATGATCCGACACCTGCCGTCCCAAAATATTCAGGGCCTTTGCCTGAAGCCCGGAAGAACGGCGCACCCCCATGGCATCCCGCATGATAATGAGGGCAAACCAAAAGGAAATTTGAAAAATGTTTGAACCGGGCCCCTCCACAATGGCCGTGGAGGCAGCCATGGCAGATACCAGCGCCACATGGCTGCTCGGCATACCCCCGGTACGCCAGAGCATGGTCTCCACTATGTCCCGCAGGGTTTTATGCCGGGACCGGAGTATCAGAATCACCGCCTTTATTAATTGGGCAAAAAACCAGCTGGAAACAGAGGATAAAAAGATAGGGTTTTCCAGAAAAGCCTTAAGCGGCTCCGCTCTCAGGGGCATAGCTAGGGACATCGTTTAATGATTACCGAAGAAGGGGGCAGGTGTCAAGGCGGTGCGAAACCCCGGCCAGGGCTCCTGTAACCATGGCGGACCTGTACGGCACATGGCTCATTGTTAAAGTGAAACGAATGTATTATATTGTATATACAATACTGATCAGTTTTGGGATAAGAATGAGGTGAAAAAAACATTACAGCTTTACCGGGAAGGGTAAAAGCAGAGGCGCCCCTGACCTTAACCGCTGCCTCCGATGACGACAACCGCAGACTGGACCGCATTTTGCGGAAAAGTTTGCCCGACACTCCCCTCTCCCTGATCCACCGGCTTTTACGGAAGGGCCGCATTTTGGTAGACGGCAAACCCGCCGCCGCAGACCTCCGTATCCGTTCCGGCCAAAACATAACGGTCCCCCTTGAAAAGAATACGAATAAAACCGCTTCCGCTGTGTCCTTTGTGGTTAATATTCCTCCCCCCTTAGCCCCCCTCATTCTCTATGAATCCCCCGATTTCCTTGTGCTGAACAAACCCGCAGGTCTCGCGGTCCACGGCGATGACAGTCTGGACACCATGGTACAGACCTACCTTGCGCCGAAGATTCCGCCATCCCTGTCGTTCAGGCCCGGTCCCCTTCACCGGCTGGACAAGCCCACCGGCGGCATCATTGTTTTTTCCGCAAGCCTTGCGGGGGCCCGGCGCTTCAGCGCGTTACTACAGGCCCGCAGTCTTACCAAGGGCTACCTTGCCCTGGTTGAAGGGGTAATTAAAAAAGAAGGGGGTTGGGAGGACTGCCTTGTCCGGGACCACGAGCGGCAAAAAACCTTTACCGCAGTGGGCGAAAATGCGAAACATGCCCGGACCCGGTTCAAACCCCTCATGGTAAAGCCCCCCTACACCCTTTTACAACTGGAGCCGGACACTGGACGCACCCACCAGATCCGCGCCCAGGCCGCCGCCCACGGCCACCCCCTTGCGGGGGATCGCAAATACGGCAGCCGCCAAAACGGGGAGCTCCTGCTCCACGCCACGTTCCTGGAAATACCGATGGAATTAGCGGCCGCCGAACCCCGCTTACCCCCGCGCATCGAAGCGCCGCTGCCGGAAAAGTTCAAGGCACGGGTAAAGGAAATTTTCGGGAAGGAAATATGAGTGTTCTTTTGTGATATTCGTTACTTATAAGGTAAAAAAGAGACAAAGCTCTTCCCTTATGGCAAAGCAACGGAGGGTGGGCCGCCACGGTTGTATGGGGATAGCGTCTATATTATACTTGGACCATGTTCTTTGACTTTTTGTGGCCCCTGCGGAGGATAAAGGTTTACGCGCTCGTGGGTGAAAGCGGTACCGGGAAAAGTTTCCGGGCAAAGCTGGTGGCACAGAAGTACGGGATCGACGACATTATTGATGACGGGCTTTTGATCCAGGACAACCGGATTCTGGCGGGACATTCGGCCAAGAAAGAGAAGACCTTTCTGGCGGCGGTGAAGGTAGCCCTCTTTGATGAGAAGGCCCAACGGGACGAGGTGGCCCGGAAACTTCAGAGTGAAAAAATTCGGAAGGTGCTGATTTTGGGGACCTCCGAAAAGATGGTGAACAAGATCGCCGCCCGGCTGCAGCTTCCCAACCCGGACAAAATTATCAAGATTGAGGATATCGCTTCCCAGGAAGAAATCGAAAAGGCCATCCGTACCCGCAAAATCGAGGGAAAGCACGTGATTCCCGTGCCCTCAATCGAGGTCAAGCGGAGTTACCCGAATATTTTTTATGACGCCATCAGTATCTTTAAACGGAAGAAGGGACCCGTCGGCATCGGGCCTACCCCCAAGATGCACGAGAAGTCGGTGGTGCGGCCTGAATATTCAAAACGGGGGAAGGTGAGTATTTCCGAGGCCGCTTTGAGCCAAATGGTCATTCACTGTGTGGATGAGTATAACCCGGAAATCAGGATAAAGAAAATCATCGTAAAGGATGCTGAAATGGGTTACCGGCTGGTGATCACCATTGATGTGCCCTACGGAATCCAGTTGGGGGGAAATATCCACGAAATGCAGCAGTACACCATTGATAATATTGAACGGTACACAGGGATTCTGATCGAGGAAGTGAATATCATTATCGATAAAATTATTCAGTAATACTATTATTGAGGATCTGAAGGTGAGAAATTTTTTCAAAATACTTTTTTTTATCATGCTGATTGGGTACGGCCCCGCAACTGCCGCCGCCCAGCATTACAAGGTGATAATCGCAGACGGTAACGGGAATGAAGGAACACTGATTGCCCGTGAAATGGAAAGCCGTTTTGAGGCGTACAACAAACTTTTCCGTTTTTCAAGCGCCCTGCTGGAAAACCCCCTCAAGGTACAGGTTTTTTTGAACACCGATTCCTACGACGAATATGTTTCCGCGCGTCTGGGGGAAACCAGGCCGGGGGCGGTCTACATCCATTACAATCAAAAGGAAAAACGGGAACTGGTGATCAACCGGGGCAGTTCGGATGAAAGCAAGGCCCTGCCCTATCAGGCTTTTATCCAGTACCTGCGGGCCTTTGTTCCCAATCCGCCGCTCTGGATGCGGGAAGGTTTTGCCATTTACTTTAGCACCCTGAATTTTTCCCCCGAAGGGGAAATGTCCTATGAAGAAAATCTGTCCTGGCTTGGGACGGTCAAAGCGCTGGGTTCAAATGCCCCGCCCCTGGAGGCGATCCTCCGCGCAGACGGCGGCGGTACGGGACCATCCGGTGAAGAAGCGGATGTTGATCCGCATCTTCGTTCAGCCCTCTCCTGGGCGGCGGCATCCTTTTTTATGGACAGCGGCAACGGGGATTACCTCCGGTCCCTGGAGGAAAGTTTCATGCTCCTCTCCGACACCGCCACGGCGGCGGAAAACACCGGAAAAACGGCGAATCGAATTTTCCGGTGGAGTGGCGCTGAAACCATGAACCGGGATTTCCTTTCCTGGCTTGCATCCCGCAAAACCTTTGCGGAATTTATGGAAGAAGGACAAAGGGCTTATGCCGACAAGGATCCCGCAGCGGCAGAACTTGCCTTCTCCCGCGCACTGGATCAAAAGCCCGGCCATTATGCGCCCCGCTACTACCTGGGGCTCCTCGCCTACGAAAACAACAACTTTGATTTGGCGGAACAGCTCTACCTTTCCAGCCGGGAATACGGCGCGGAGGAAGCGCTTGTTTCCTACGCTCTTGGAATCAACGCCGCTGCTGCAGGCCGCAGTAAGGATGCGGTAGATTTTCTGCACCGTGCAGCGGAGGCGGCACCGGAAAAGTATAAGGCAAGGGCGGAGGATTTAATTTCACGATTAAGATGAAGAATATTTAACCACTTTTCCACCCAAAGAGTGGAAAAATCGACCACATTGACTCTCACGGACTTTTATTTTAAAATTTCATTCTTTTGTTCGTGTGGCCCGTCTATGATAAAAGTCAAGCACTTTTTTGCAAAAGTGTTTGACTTTTCAGCAGTTTTTTATAGGCAACCATCTTTGCCTCATGCTTCTTTGCATCCCGTGCA
>BNUT01000035.1 GCA_025997555.1 Spirochaetia bacterium | reverse complement strand
TTTGACATAAACTTAGGAAATATAATATATTGAAATAGAGAAACATAAAAGCAAAAATTACAGCACATAACATACGCTATACGCAATTTTGATATTGATTAATAAACTGCAAGTCCCCCTTTCCGTAAAGTGCGCCATGCTTTTTTTACGCTGTCGGCTCCCAGTGTCGAGGTGAGTTCCTTATAGAGGTCAGATGCAGTAAAGCTGTTATGGTGTGAAATTTCTTTCAGTAAATTCATGAGCTTCTCTGATTTAGTATCCGGATCATCTCTTATCTTTAATGCGTGATCCATGAGTTGCCAGCGCCACCACAGATCCACGCCATCCCCTGCGCCACTCATCCGGGGCCGGGACCCCAGAAAAATAACCCGATCCGCAGTTCCGTTTTTGCCTGTCCCGTTATTCACCGGAACCGCTCCCCGGCCTTCGTCCCGTTCCCGCGCATAGGCGTCAAGAATATCCGCAACCAGATCGGCGGACACCGAAGGCTCTTTTACCTTGAAGGGAAAGGCCGCCCTTACCGGGCCCATTGCCGCAGAATCAGCCTGACCCTGTGCCATGCGCCCCTGCGGGTCGCTTTCCGATAGGAATGGATTTATGGACGCTTCGGACCAAAGGTCCGCCGCGTCCGGCGTCATCCACGAAACAAGCAGCCGGTCCAGTGGTTCGGTGTATTTGTTGAATTGCGTTTCACCTTCAAAAGAAAGATCATTCAAGGCAAAAACAGGCGGCCTGCTATTGCCGCTGTTTTTCGCAGTATTACTGTCTGTGACTTGCAGTGTGCGGTGCATCCCTTTTTCCCATTCGGCGTAGATCCGGGAATGGCGGGTTAAAACAAACTGGTGCCAGAATGCGGAATCCAGAAGCCCCGCCGCAAAGAGCTGGCGCAGTATTTCTGCGGAATTGATGATCTCCTGTTCATCCTCGTCCCAGTAGCCGTAGATCAAATAGGCGTGGGTGAGGATGCCCGCCTCCTTGAATGCGGCACAGGCGCGGACCACATCCTCAAGGGCTATGCCTTTACCAATACGTTTGAACCCCGCATCGGTTGCCACTTCGATCCCCGCTGAAACCCCCACGAGTCCGCCGGCGGCAAGGAGCGCCGCAGTGTCGGGGGTGAAGCTTTTCTCAAAACGGATGTTCCCCCAAAAGGTGAGGGGCAGCCCCGCATCGCGGTTGAGCTGTGCAAGCTGAATGAGTGAAGAAACCGGCGCCGCCTCGTCCACCAGATGCACGCCGTGGACGCCGGTTTGTTCCGCCTGTTCCGCGAGGTGGCGGAAAAGCGCCGCCGTGTCCACGGGCGCAAAACTGCGGATATAGTCCAGGGTAACGTCGCAGAAGGCGCAGGCATGCCAGTAACAGCCGTGGGCAAGATAGGCCTTGAGCCAGTGGCCGTCTGACCAGAGCCGATGCATGGGGTTCACATCATCCACGGGGTAGAGGTAGCGGGAAAAGTCAACATCCCGGTAATCGGGGAAAATTGTTTTTATCGACTCATCATCGATCCGGCGGAACCGGGCAAAATCATTGGCATCGTTTTTTATGCCGCCACAGATGATTGCGGGGTCGGCGATAATTTTTCCATCATCTGATCGGTACATGGTTTTGTAGATGATCGATCCATCCCGGTTATTCTGATCCAAAATCGCTTCCCAAGAACCGTAACCCCGGTCAAAGGAAAGGTAATCAACATAATCGAAGATGTGCGAATCATCCATGAACCGCAGTTCGGTATTCACATAGCCGCCCCCGGCGATGATCGCGGCCTTATTGCCAAAACGCAGTTTTGCCGATGCGCCGCAGGCAAGGGCCCCCGCAAGGCAGCCGGGGAAGGGGATCGTGAGGCCGATGAGAAACGGACTTTCAGCGAGGCGCCCTTCGGGGGAATTGAAGATGCCTGTTAGACGATCCCATTCTTCTTCAAGATAGGGACGGTAAAAATTTTTCAGGATATAGCCCTCAAGGCTTTGTTTAAGATCATCAAAACCGCGGAGCCCCGCGCCGGTGTTTCCCGAATAACGGACAAGTGAGAAATTGGGGTCCAGAGCCTGGGTGATAAAGTCCGCCATGTCTGCCAAGAGTTTCCCCGCCAGGAGCGGGGCGTCTTCGGGAAGGGGGCTGCCGCCGAAATTTTCCAGGCAGGCGTCAAAACGGGGGCCGCCGGGGAGGACGCCGTTTGCCAATGTGAGGAAGTGGCCCCATTCCCGGTCCCTGCCCCGCAGAAAACTGATGAGCCGGTCGATCATGTTGATCCAGCGGTCGGCTTCAGAGAAAAACCGTTCCGCAATAGGGTCGTGCGGTTCTACGCCGGCAAAAATTTTCTCCAGCCCGGCGCGGCAGAAAATTTTTTCAAAGAGGCCGATGGAATGATCCCGCACAATAACCTGCTGCCCCTGTTTTTCGAGAAAAGTTTTGAGGTAATAGAGGCTGGGGTAGGGGGTGTTGAGCTGGGTGAAGGGGGGCTGGATCAGGCAGACCGGGCTGCTCATTGGATACCTTCTTTCCGCTGAAACGCGGGGCAGTGTCGGCCCGTGGCCCGGAACACCTCAATTGAGGGCAGATTCCGGCACTTTATCCCGAAGAGCACACAGGACCGGGGAAAGGCCTGTTCCCAGGTGATCTTGAAGTGGACGCATTTGATACAGTCAGGCGCGCGGGCACCCTGCTCATTATTCATTATAGACAATTTACCATAATTTGGAGTATTCTCTCATTATAATGAAAACGTTAAGCGGTGTCCCCGTATCTTCAGGCATAGTCAGCGGCAAGGCCTTCCTCCATGTGGAAAGCGAGTTCCCCGAAATCGTCCGTTACAGCCTCAGCGAAAATCAGATTGAGGCGGAGCTGAAGCGGCTGGACAGGGCCATCGCGGAGTCGCTGGAGGATCTCAGGGCCGTCCATGAACGGGCGCTCCGGGAGATGAGCAAGGATCTCTCTGATATTTTTGCCGCCCACATCATGATGCTGGAGGACCCGGACTTCATCGATCAGCTCAGGACCGGGATACAGGAAACATTGCAGAACGCCGAGTGCGTGGTTTCGGATATTGCACGGGGGATGATGCAGAAGATGATGGCCTCCCCGGACCCCCTTTTCCGGGAACGGGCGGTGGACATCAACGACATTTCCCGGCGGATTCTGACGGTCCTTCTTGGGATAAAGCAGATATCCCTGGCGGAGCTTGACCGGGACGTGATCGTGGTGGCCCATGATCTTTTGCCCTCGGAAGTGCTCACCATGAACAAGACCCACGTCAAGGGTTTCGTCATGGACGGCGGCGGACGGACTTCCCACACGGCGATCCTCGCGCGGGCCTTCAACATCCCCGCAGTGCTGGGGCTTTCTATTGCAACAAAAGAAATCAAGAACGATGATATGCTGGTGGTGGACGGCAGCGCCGGACAGGTTACCATCAACCCTGACCAACAGGAACTGAACGCCTACAAAAAGGCCGGCACCCAATACCGCAAAAAGCAGGACGAATTCCTCGCTATTCGGGACTTGCCTGCGGAGACCACCGATGGCTGCCGGGTTGCCCTTAAGGCGAACATTGAAATCCCCGAAGAAGCCGAACAGGTGCTCCGTTACGGGGCCGAGGGGATCGGGCTTTACCGCTCGGAATTTCTTTTTCTTACCCCCGGCCAGGCTGCGGAAGAGGAGATGCAGTACCAGGCTTATTGTCAGGTGCTCAAGGCCCTTGGGGGCTTGCCCGTAACCATCCGCACCATGGACATCGGGGGCGACAAGATCCTCCCGGACTTTCAGGTTACCAGCGACGAGAGGAACCCCCTTTTGGGCTGGCGGGCGATCCGCTTCTCCCTTGCATTGCCGGAGCTGTTCAAAACCCAGCTCCGTGCGATCCTCCGCTCCAGTGTGCACGGGAATGTGCGGATCATGTTCCCCCTGATCTCCGGCATCGAAGAACTGGAACAGGCCCGTGTCCTGCTTGATGAGGCCAGGGCCGAATGCCGCGCCAAGGCTCAGCCCTTTGCGGACAACATCGAAGTGGGGGTCATGATTGAAGTGCCCTCCGCCGCCATGACCGCAGATATCCTTGCCAAGAGTTCGGACTTTTTTTCCATCGGCACCAATGATTTGATCCAGTATTCACTGGCGGTGGACCGGGGCAACGAGCGGGTCAACTACCTTGCCCAGCCCTGTCATCCGGCGGTGCTGCGCTTTATAAAGACAACGATAGACGCCGCCCACCAAAAGGGCATCAAGGCGGCAATGTGCGGGGAACTTGCCGGGGATTCTTCCATGACAGCGTTACTGTTGGGATTGGGTCTGGATGAATTCAGCATGACCGCCCAGTCCATTCCGCAGGTGAAGGGGATCGTCCGGGCTGTGTCGATGAAGGACTGCCAAAAGCTGGCGGAAGAGGTCATGAAGGGTACTTCCTGGAAACAGAACGCCGCTTTAGTAAGCGCCTGGATGGCCAAAAATTTCCCCGCCGAATAGTATGGAATTTAACCCCAACACCAAATACCGCAAACTCCCCGTGGTGGTTTTGGCGGGCAGGCCCAATGTGGGAAAGTCCACCCTCTTTAACCGACTGCTCCACAAACGCCGGGCCATTACGGACCCCACCCCGGGGGTGACCCGCGACCCGGTGGAAATGGACGCCTTCATCCAGGGCAAGTCCCTGCGGCTCATCGACACCGGGGGTTTCAAACTGGTCCGCGAAGGGGACCCCTCGGAGGCCCTTGACGATCTGGTCGTAGAAAAAACCCTGGAAACCCTTGAGAAGGCGGACCTGATCGTGCTCATCCTTGCCGCCGGCGAATTATCCGCAGAGGATGAGGAGTTTATCAGTTTCCTGCGCCGCTACCGGGATCGGCTTTTGGTCGCGGTAAACAAAACCGAAGGGGGCCGCCGTGAGGCTGATGCGTGGAACCTCCTCTCCTACGGCTTCGACAAGGTTCACATGATCTCCGCCGAACACGGCGACAACATCGGCGAACTTGAGGAAGCGATTCTGTCGCGGCTTGATTTTTCAAAGGCAGAGCCGGTGAAATCCGGCAAGGCCCGCAGTAATACTGTTGACAGTATTACTGTTACCGATGACAGCGGTTTCATCAATGACGCAGAAACCCGGCCCATCCGCATCGCACTGCTGGGAAAACCCAATACCGGAAAGTCCACATTGTCGAACCGGCTCACCGCATCCAATGCATCTATCGTGAGCGACATTCCCGGCACCACCCGTGATGTGGTGGAGGGTATTTTCTCCTGGAAAGGCCGGGACTTCCAGGTGCTGGACACCGCGGGGATCAGGAGGAAAACAAAGGTCACTGAAAACATTGAATACTATTCGGTGAACCGGGCGATTAAAACCATTGACGAAGCGGACATTGTGTTTCTTATGATCGACGCCGTTGAGGGGCTTTCCGAACAGGACAAGAAGATCGCGGGCCTCGCCTACGACAAGGGCCGGGGGATCATCATGGTCCTCAATAAATGGGACACCATGCCCCAAATCAAAAACGCCTTTGAGGCCACAGCAGACCGGATTCGTTTTCTCTTCGGCAAGATGGAATACGCCCCCATTGTTCCGGTAAGCGCCCGTGACGGGACCGGGGTGGACAAGCTCCTCAACACCGCCATGCGGATGTACAAGCAGCTGCAAATCAAAATTGAGACCGGGCCATTGAACCAGGCCCTGGAACGGTGGCTCCTGGAGAGCCCGCCCCCATCGGGGCCCTCAACCCGTTTCAAAGTGAAATACGCGGTGCAGAAATCCTCAAACCCCGTGGAGTTTATTTTTTTCGTGTCCCGCCCCCGTGCGGTGAGCGAGGCATATACTTCGTATCTGCGGAATAAAATCCGCAAAGACCTGGGGCTTTCTCTGGTGCCCGTGGCGGTAGAAATTCGATCCTCCGCCGGGGAGGCCGGGAAAGATCGGAAGGATACCATGGGTCATAAGAGCAGCACCCGGAACATCCGGCGGAAGAAGGGATGAGCCGTGGCGTTTTATGGTATTCGTGATGTTGAACGGCTCCTCAAGGTGAAGGTCCACGTACTGCGCTACTGGGAGCAGGAGATTCCCCTGATTCAGCCCAAGAAGGATGTGGCAGGGAAACTGCGTTACTCCAACCGGGATTTGCAGATTTTTTTGCGGCTCAAATACCTTTTGTACAAGCGCCACTTTACTGTGGAAGGGGCCCGTGAAGAACTTTTCCGGGAGGCCGCCGGGGAGCAGCAGGATCTCCGCGCCCAGATCGCCGCCCTCCGTTCGGAATTGGTTGATCTTTGTTTTCTCATTAACAATAAAGATGTCCCCAAGGATGCGCCGTAATGTCGGTAAGTGCAGTACCCGCATCCGTCCCCACAGTAGAACTGTTTCCTTCATTATCATCGGAGATTCGCAGCGCACTGGAAGATGTTATCCCCCTTATCGACAAAACCTTTCCCATCCCCGGCCGCTTTAAGCAGGGCCTTCCCGGTGATGTGGCGGAACTTTCCCGGCTCCTCACCAGCGGCCGCGGCGATCGGGGCGAATCCTATCTGGGAAAGCCGCCCCTTCTTTCGGCTTACCTTCGCTACTTTTTGCCCTGGAACCTCTACCGTCTCTGTCGGCTGCTTCCTTCACTCGATCTGCATCTTGCCGCAGGGGATGTCGTCATTGATCTTGGCTCCGGCCCCCTTACCCTTCCGGCGGCGCTCTGGATATCCCGGCCTGAACTGCGGTCCTTGCCGCTGGAGTTCCGCTGCGTGGACCGCACCGGCGCCGTGCTGGACGCGGGGAAGAAATTTTTTTCAGGCCTCGCAGGGGAGGGGAGTCCCTGGGTCATAAAAACCATTAAGGCGGATATCCGCAAGGACCTTGAAATTCGCGGGAGCAGGGCCGCACTGGTGACGGCGGTGAATGTCTTTAACGAGCTTTTAGGCCACATCCCTCACACCGCCACAAAGGCCCTTCACCGGGAGGCCGATGGGTATGCCAAATTGCTTGCGCGCCTTGCCGGTGACACGGGCCGCATCCTGGTGATGGAGCCGGGGGTTCCCCGGTCCGGTGAATTCATCAGCGCTTTACGGGCCTCCCTTGCAGACGCAGGCCGCCCGCCTCTGTCTCCCTGTCCCCACGCCGCTTTCTGCCCCCTTCCCGGCGGGCTCCACGCAAAATGGTGCCACTTTAATTTTGATACGGTTGACGCGCCCGTTGCATTGCACAAGCTTTCCGCCGCAGCAGGTATCCCCAAGGAGCGGGCGGTCTTGAGTTTTCTGTTTGCGGGTATAACTGGGTCAGGCGATCATCCCGCAGAAAAAGCGGCTGATGCGAAACCGGCGGCGCCATTCGCCGGGCTGCCCGTGCGAATCATCTCCGATGCCTTCCCGGTGCCGCCGGGCAGGTATGGGCGTTACGGCTGTTCCGGCAAAGGCTTGATTTTGGCAGCGGGCACTCAGCAGACGGTGGAAAAAATACCCTCCGGGGCGCTGGTCAACATGGTCCTGAAGGGAAAGGAAAGGCCTGACCCCAAGAGCGGGGCGATTGTAGCGGATGTGGAATAGCCGTAAAGCCCAGTAGTTTGTAACAACAAATACTTTACTCAATAAATTCAGCTCGATATTAAGTAAGTCAATATCAGGGATGCGGCGTGATCCCGGACATTGGATTACCAAAGCGGATAATTCCACTTCGGCAATATCAGCGCGGACTAAAGTCATACACCGGCAGGTTTTCAGATGAGGTTTAAGTTGTGTTTTTTTAAAAGACGGCTCACCCCGACATGTTCTGCGATGCGCGCTTCCGGTACTCGACCCTTCGAGGTGTCAAGCCGGAGCATAACTTCCGCCCGCTTCAACAGTTTGATACTTCGTTTTCCATTATCTGTAATGTATTAGGCGTTACGTTGTATTAGTCTGGCGCAAACAATGCCTTTAGGTCTATCAGCAAAATATCCCCCGATTGGGCCGCCAGCCGTTTCAGCTCCGCGTTAAAGCCCGATTTTGAAAAGAGGGCATAGTGTTTTGAAGTATACTGCGGGAACAGACCGGCTTTTTCCTTCAGGGCCGCAAGTACATCCGCCCCCATCATTTTTGTGGTCCACTTACATTCGCAGAAGAGGGCCTCTTTTTTATGGAATGCCAAGATATCGATCTCTTCCTCCATCCGTGTTTTGGGATTTGTCCCCCACCAACGGCCGATACTGGTAAAGAGAAAGGGAAGCTTAATCCCCACAGCGTTACTGTCGCCGTTTATCCGCCGCAGATAATCTTTGCAGATGTCTTCAAAAATATAAGCGCCCAGGTATTCGGAAAGAACCGGGGAAACGGTTGAGTCATACAGGGCTTCGCCGTTTCCCTGTTCCACCAGCTCCGCATTCTCAAAAACAAAGGCGTACCAAAATTTAAAAAAATTATCCGTAAGTTTATAAATACTGCGTCTGCCCGCATTTTCCCCGATAGGGGTTTCCCGTATCAGGATATGCAGATCCAGCAGGGATCGAATGTATTTAAGGCATTTGTCACGGGGTATATTTGTTTTTGTGGCGATATCGTTAAGCCGGGTCTGACCCTTGGCAACTGCTTCGATAATCACATTATAGATCATGGGCTTCCGCAGTTCTTCTTTCAGAAGGTTCCGGGGCTCCTCGTATAAAGCCGAGGCTTTCGACAAAATTCCAGCGACAATATTATCTTTAAGGTTACGGGAATCGTTAATACGCAAAAGGTACTGGGGAATTCCACCCATGATGCCGTATGCGGCGACCTTATCAGTAAAACTGTAACGGGGGAAAAATTTCGCGCTGTCCAGATAGCTAAAGGGCATAATTTCCATTCGGGAAGTGAGTCTGCCGTAGAGGGGGCTTTTTTCACTCAGCACCCCCCGCTCCATAAAACCGATGCTGGAACCGCATAAAATCAAAAAGATTTTTGAATGCTTAAAATGATGGTCAATGATATTTTGCAGCACCGAAGGGATCGATTTATTGGCGGCGGCCAGATAGGGGAATTCATCCAGGGCCAGGATGATCCGCTCCGTCACAGCCCGCTTGGCGATAAATTCCAGAACACGGGGCCAATTGTCAAAGGGAGGTAAGTTCGTAAGGCCGAAAAATTCATATACCCGTTCCGAAAAAAGCTGCAAGGCTGTCGGTGCGTCATATTCCTGGGCGGAAAAAAAGATGGCCGGTTTGTGCTGCAGATCGATGAATTCTGAAATGAGCGCGGTCTTGCCCACCCGCCGCCTTCCGTACATAACCACAAACTGAAATTCATCGGTCTTGTAAAGCGCTTCCAAATGGGCCAATTCCCTGTCCCGTCCAAAAAACATCTGCTTCCTCCCTGCAATCAATATCATTTTGTGAACTTACAAGTTCATATCTTGTAAGTTCACAACTCATAAGTTCACATATGTAAAATATAAAAGGATTTAAGTTCTTTGACAAGGGAGCGATTAATAACCCCTTGATATCTTGCCCGCCATAAACAATAATACGCTGATGGGGAATTTATTTGTCATCTATACGGCGCTCACCGTTTTCGGCCTGGGGATCACCATTGTCGATTTCCTGGGGGTCTTTGACCATTCGGGAGACGATGCCGGAGATCATGGAGACGGCGGAGACAGCGCCGGTCACGGTGACAGCGGCCATGGGGATGATGCTACGGTCGGCCATGATCACGGGTCCCAGCTGGGTTCCGCCGGTACCGGCATTCGCGTCGTCACCGCAATCCTGGGGCTGCTCCGGCTGGCGGTGTACTTTGCATTGGGGGCCGGACCCACGGGACTCTTTGCCCTGTTTACCGGTTTAAGCCGGGGACAGAGCATAATCTGGAGCATTGGGGGCGGCATCGGCATCGCGGTCCTGACCCGGCTGCTGCGGAAGTTTCTTCGGCGGGACCTGGATTCTTCAATAAAAAGTGAAGAGCTTTTGATGGAGAAGGCGCTCATCCTGGTACCGGTTAATCCCGGCGAGATAGGCAAGGCGCTGGTGCGGCGTTTCGGTACGGAGACGGAAATCTATGTCCGCTGCCGGAATGGTGACGCGGCCTTCCCCAAGGGCGCTGAAGTGCAGATAACAGAATACGATGAAAATTTTTACTGGATAGAGGCGATATAATCGCATAAGGGGGCTGTATGTACGGCGGATTGGCAAATTCCTTTCAGGGGCTTTTTTACGGGGGCCTTGGGGTGGCGGCTTTTATTTTCCTGATTGCTGCCCTGAAGAAAATTATCCATGTGACCCTGCCGGATCGAATCCTTGTAGTCACGGGGCGAAAAGCCAAACGGCACGGCAAGACCTTCGGCTTTACCGTAGACCGGGGCCGGGCCATTGTGATCCCCTACTTCCAGGCCATCGGTAGCCTGGATTTGGATGTGTTTCCCATCAATGTGCGGGTGGAGGGGGTGAACAGCGCCAACGGCATCACTGTGGGGGCGGACGCCACCGCCTGCGTCTGCATCGATGACGACGACGAGGCCATGCTCTACAGCGCGGTGGAGCGGCTCATGGGCAAGGACATCCAGCAGATCCACGACCAGATCCAGCAGACCCTGGTGGGCAACTTCCGTGGGGCGCTGAACAAGGCTACCCCTTTGCAGGCCATCGGCATGGAGGACGTGCCCGACAGCTCCGGTGAGCGTAACGATGACGCCAACATGGGGGAACGGGCCCAGTTCCGGGCGGAACTTTTTTCGGATATCAATTCTGATCTCCGTTCTTTTGGGATGAAGGTGGTTTCAGTATCCCTGCAAAAAATTTGGGACACTTCAAACTACATCGCCAACCTGGCCCAAAAAACTCTGGCGGAAAAACGGCGCTTGGTGGAAATCGAGGAATCCCGGCTGCGGGCCATTGCGGACCAGGCGGAAAGCGACGCATTCAAACGGATCGAGGTGTCCCGGAACAAGGCCGATGAGGCGATCATTGCCGCCCGGCAGGAGCTTGAGGTTTACCGCCGGGAATCCGCGGGGCTCATCAGCGAAGCCAAGCTCAAGGCGGATCAGGCCATTATCGAAGCGGCCAACGCCGGGGAGGCGGCGGTGCAGGGCCAATTGGTGGAACTGCAAAAACTCAAGAACCTCACCGCCGTGACCCTGGAAGCGGAAGCCCAGGAGGAGGAGGCCCGGATTCTCGCCGATGGGGAGCGGAGCGCCGTGGGCATACTCCAATCCGCGCGGAACGACATCCTCAAATCCAAGGCCGCCCTTCTGGGCCGCTACGGGGACGATGCCTCAAGCGTCATGTTCCTGCAGCAGAAACTGCCCCTGCTCTTTGAAAAATATATGGCTGCCGCCAAAGCCGGTTCGGTGGACAGTTACATCGTTATGGATGATGATGAGGGCTTTTCCGGTGCGGTCAACCGGGGCCCACGGGCCTTCGCGGACTTCCTCAAAATCTTTGCCGATGCCTTTGGGGTCAATGTAAAAGCTTTGGCCGCACTGGCACCGACAATCGCCGGTACAGCGCCGTCCGCCGCTTCAAAAGGAGGCTCCAAATGATAGTTTTTGTAAGCGTTTTGGGGGGCCTCGTGGGGATCACTATCCTGATCCAACTCCTCACCAACATGAAGATAGTCGGGGGAAACGAACTCGGTGTGGTTACCGGTTCGGAAAGGCCCAAGGGCTTCCGTACTTTCAGCGGGGGCAGGGCCTTCATCATCCCCATACTCCAGCGGTTCAGCAAATTCGATCTTACTCCCATCACCATTGAGGTGGTGGTGGATTCCGCCATCGCTGCGGGGATCGTGCCCCTCAACGTGAAGGCCACGGTGTCATTCGCCATTGCCAGCAACGAGGCGGGCCGGTCCTACGCGGTCACCCGGATTCTCAATCTGGCGGCGGACCGGGAAAACCTGGCCAAGATCGCCGGGGATATTATCGAAGGCCACCTGCGGGATTCCATCGCCAGCATGACACCGGAACAGGTAATGAAGGACAAGGACATTTTGGTTGCAAAGATGATCAATGTCTGCAAAGGGGACCTTGAAAACATCGGCCTGGAAATCACCACCATGAACATCGCCGACGTGGACGACCACCGGCTGCCCGGCGTTGAGGAGCCGGACCTTTACATCGCCCTTTTAAAACGCATCCAGTCCGCCAGCGCCGAAACCAGCGCCCGGCAGGCACAGGCGGAGGCGAAGGCCGCCAGCGCAGAGCAGGCCGAGGCCCGCCGTGCGGAGACCGAAGTAAAGAACCTCAAAAATGAGTTGGAACGGCTCCGGGCGGAGGTGCGGGTGCGGCTTGCGGAGGAGACCCAGCGGCAGAAGGTGGGTGTCGAACAGGCCAGCGCCGATGCCCGTGCCCGAACATCGGGGATTACCGCCCAGCTTGAGGCGGAAAAACAGAACATCGAGATGCTCAAAAACCGCTACCGTGCGGAGATCGTCACCCCGGCTCTGGCATCCCGTGACAAGGCCATCCTCAACGCAAAGGCGGAGGTGTCGTCCTGGTTTGAGGTTGCCAAGGCGGAAATCGAACAGCTTGAGGTTACCCTCAAAACCATGCAGGACGCCAAAGGCGAGGCCCGCCGGGCCTGGATCATCGATAACGTGGAGGCCATTTTTGAGCCCTTCGCGGAAACCCTGACCCACTACCCCGCCGCCCACATTTCGGTGCTCACCGGAGCCGGTACGGACCGGGAACCCATTTCCGCCATTCATCCCAACGCGGTAGCCGCCGCCCGGAACAGCATCGTTGCTGCGGCACTGGCGGAGATTAAGGAAGAAGGCGGAGCGCCCGATGTCTCACGGTTGAACGATACTGAAGATCTATAATATGATCATATATCATTTCTTAGGAGGGAACTATGCTTCCGATTATGTTACAGCTTTACAATGTCCGGGAAGAACTGAAAAAGGACTTCGACGGGACTCTCAAACAGGTAGCCGATATCGGCTATAAGTATGTGGAACTGGCCCTTGCCCAGTCATTCGGTAAAACAGCCGCCGAATTCAAGGCGAGCCTGGACAAGGCGGGGCTCACCGCCGTTTCCGCCCATGTGCCCTACCGGGATATGATTGGAGATCCTGAAAAGGTAATTGGGTTCCATATAGAAATCGGCTGCAAATTCATCGTTATCCCCTTCCTGGGTGAAGAAGACCGGAGCACCGGCCCCAACTACGATGAAGTAAAGAAAAACATCGTCAAACTTGGGGAAGTGGTCAACAAGAAGGGCGCGGTCCTCCTCTATCACAACCATGAATTTGAATTCGCGGACTACAAGGGCAAGTACGCCCTGGACGATCTCTACGATTCAATCCCCGCCAGCATCCTCCAGACCGAAATTGACACCTGCTGGGCAAAGGTCGGCGGCGTGGACCCCGCCGAATACATCCTCAAGTACTCAGGCCGGGCTCCGGTGGTCCACCTGAAGGACTTCGACAGCTCCCAGGGCGGCACGATCAAGGCCGAATACGACCTTATCGGGGAAGCCAAAAAAGCCCGCGCCGCCGGGGCCTTCCCCTTCAGGGCGGTCGGCTTCGGTGTACAGGACATCCCCGCCATCCTGAAAGCCTCTGAAAAGGCCGGCGCCAAATGGGTCGTGGTGGAGCAGGACCTCCCCACCCCCGGCAAGACCCCCATCGAATGCGCCAGGGACAGCCTTGACTATCTGAAGGGCCTGAAATAAGGTTCATCCCTATTGTTTGAATCGCCCCCGAAACCGGAAATCAGTTTTGGGGGCTTTTCTTTGTCCGCGATTCTATGGTATTTTAGCTTGAGGGTGCATAGCTCAGCTGGTTAGAGCGCCACGTTTACACCGTGGATGTCAGAGGTTCGAATCCTCTTGCGCCCAGTAAATCAAATAATATAAAGGGAGAAAAAATGTTAAAGAAAAGCATTTTGTTGTCATTTTTTGTTATTATGGGCCTTCAGATTTTATCCGCCGAAACATTGACCATACAAGTGGAAAATGCGACTCCCGGCAAGGGTTATAATATACTGGTTGGGATCAGCAATAAAGAAGAGGGTTACCCGGATGATTCTTTTACGTGGAAATCGGTACCGGTAACGGATAAGACCGTGGCTATTGTTTTTGCCGATTTGCCGAGGGGAACATACGCTGTATCCTTATATCAGGACACCAATGGTAATGAAATCCTGGATAAAACTGGCATTATACCAAAAGAAAGATATGGGTTTAGCGGTAATACCATGCTGCCCAATTATAAAAAAAATCAGTTTGAATTGAACAACGATACGACCATTACGATAAGGCTTCGATAAGTTACCTTACAGATGCATCCTCCGTTGCAGCTCATGTAACAGGGATCTCCCTTCAAAGAGCAGGAGGAATGCCAGGGAAATGATGGAAAGGGTAAAACAGATCATCGCAGGGTAGATGATGGAGACCACCTGGAAGATGATGAGCAGCAGGGAAAAAATACTGATCACGCTGATAATAACCAGAAAAATGATATAGTCCTCTACTTTTAGTTTCCGTATCTTTGCGAATACCGCCAGGGCGATCATGGAACAGCTAAAGAGGATGGGGATGACAAAATCAATGGACCATTTATTAAAGCCCGTAAAAAAATCCCAGAGAAGCACCAGAATCGAAATAACAAAAAGCTGGAGAAAAATATTTTTGGGGATATTCCACCATTGACGGTTAATGGTCAGAAAGGACAGCCAGAGACTGGCGAGGCCGGCGATAACAAAGAGGGACCACCAGACATTCCCGGTATGAACGGACATATCCACCGCCACCGAAATGGCCGCCACCGCTATGGTTCCCAGGGCGATAAAACGTATGAGCCGTTTAAAGGCAGCGGAGGGCGGCGGGATCACCGGGAACACATTACGCTCCGGTTCAGCATCCCCGGCCAAATCACCCTGGCAGAGGGGACAGCGCCTGGAGCTCCCTGAAACACTGACTTTGCACCGGTGACAATAAAGCATATTATACCCCTAAACCCTCGGTATTGGAGGCAATTTCAATATCAAGCCCCAAACTGCCAAGGGAACGGAAAAAAGAACGTTGAATATCACTGCTGATAAAGGGTGAAGTAAAACTAATCACCAGGGTATCTTCAAAAGAACAGATACAAATCTGGGGCCGGGTGGTGCTGTTAAACAGATCAAAGAGCCTGATATAGGGAACCAACGCAACGGGCATGGTAATTTTTCCTAGATTGGAAAAGGATGCGCTGTTCGCTTTTTCCGCATTCCATGCGGCATTTTTCAGGACCGGAACCTTGACCGCCAGGGGAACCATTTTTATGGGCAGGGCATGTTCAAAGGATGAAAGCTGATTTATACGGTCAAAAATTTTTTCACTCGCCAGTTGATCCCGTAAAGAAATTTTTACCTGTTCCAAAACTTCTTCAAAGGTTCTTCCCTGGGTTGAAAAATTATGGGACACATTGATGACGCTGAAAAAATTCCGCGCCGATGCGGTGGGGAAAAATTTGCGGAGGTCGACCGGAATGGAAATAGACACCGGCTTTTCTTCATCCCGAATTTTCATTCCCTCGTGGAAGGAACAGATGAGAATGCTCGTAAGCAGTTCACTGATGGATGCCTTTTGTTCATGGGCTTTTTCCAGCAGCGCCCCGGCGGAGACATGGCCTTCAATAACACCCAATCGGGATTCGGAAAATTTTTCTCCCCGTATTTTGTAGGCCCTGGGCAATTTAGGAATTTTCGGCGATTTTTTTTTGGAATAATATTTGTCAAAGGCGTCATCACTGCGCTGTTCGCCGGAAGCATCGTCACTGCGGCTGTGAACATTTGCATCAATCGTATCCCGGTGCTTTTCCAGCAAATAATAGGAAACAATGGTTTTTAAGAATTTCAGCGCCCCCATCCCGTCGGAAAGGGCATGGTAAATTTCAAGGCTGATCCGGCAGCGGTAAAAGGTAACTTCAAAAAGCAGGTTGTTCCGGTTCACCCCGTAGAGGGGCGCGCAGGGAGTTTTATATTCCTCCCGAACTTCCGGCTTTAAATCGCTTGCCGCAAAGTAGTACCAAAAAAACCCACGCCTGATGGTGGAGCGGTAAAGGGGAAACTGTTCGATGCTTGCGTCCAGGGCGTGCTGCAATACTTCCGGATCAACCGCTTCCCGCAGTTCGCAGCTAAAGCGGAACACCTTGGTATCATCCTTGGTGGTGCTGGGGGGAAATATTTTTGCGGCGTTATCAAGCCGGCTCCATTGTGTCGACTCCAATGTTATCCCCCGTTAGCGCCAGTGGTATTGATGGCGGCCAAAAAATTGTTGATCAATTCATAGGTCCGTTTTACATGCACAAACCGGGGGGAAAGCATCATATAGGCATGAAAGGCGTCCTTCATCCGGTAAATCTGCACCTCATTTCCCGCTTCTTCCAGCCGCTTCCCGTAAAACTCACCCTCGTCCCTAAGGGGGCAGTACTCGGCGGTGATGATCAGGGTTCGGGGCTGGCCGCTCAGATCCTTTGCTTCCAATGGGGCAAAATAGGGATTATGCAGATCAGCATCGGAACCCTTGTACAATTCTATCATCTCCTGGACCCGTTTTGAAGTTAAAAAATAATCGTATCCGTTGGTACGTATCGATTCAAAGGGAGAATTTTCGCTGTGGTCGCTTGCGGTTGCGGGATACAACAGTATCTGACGGGGGGGCAGAAATTCTCCCCGGTCCCGCGCCATAAGGGAAACCGCCGCCGCAAGGTTCCCCCCGGCGCTGTCCCCCATGATGATGATATTTTTGGGGTCAATATTGAGCAGACTCTTCCCCAGAAAGAGTTCACGGGCGGCGGCGTAGCAGTCATCCGCTGCGGCGGGGAACTGGTGTTCCGGGGCAAGCCGGTAATCCACGGATACCACGATGGCGGAAACCGCCTTTGCCAAATGGGCGCACATCTTGGTATAACTGTCAATGCTCCCCAGCACCCAGCCGCCGCCGTGGAAAAACAGAAGCAGCCGGGGGGAACTCCCCCCGGACGTCCCCTTTTTGGGCAAAAAGACCCGCACCGGCACCTCGTGGTCCCCCACCCTGACGCTGTGATCCCAGATGGAAAATTCAGGCGGAACCGGCCGCAGTTTGGCGGAGATGTTTTCAAACTGCCGCTCCGCCTTATAGCTTTTTTTGATATCTACATTGAGGTTCAGGTAGGCGATGGTCTTGAGCGCCGCCCGCATTGCTTTGTTGATTGCCATTGGAGGTAGTATAGCGGGGAATGGCCAATGACTCTACCCATGTGGGCGGAGGGTGGCTGTCTATCAATGGTGACTCCGGAAGCGCTTGGGGGAAACTTCGTTGGATGTTCCGGGGACAAACCGGGTCTATCCGTATCGTTTCGGTAAAATCCGCAATTGCACGATCGTAGTCACCTTTTTCCTGGTGTGCAGCGGCCCGGCCTACGAAAAAACGCAGTCGGCTTGTGGCCTTTGCGTAGCAAAGACCGCCCGCCCAAAATGTGCCAGAATGAGCCGTGGGAGCCTTTAGTCGACCTAGGCGAATGGAGGCTGAGGGGCTTTAGCCCCGAACCGCAAACCGTATGTTATGTGCAGTTTGGGCGTACTTTATATTATTTCCAATTATCAAGATTTAATTTTTTCATGTTTTGATAATGTTGTATATTATTTGTAATTAGTGTACCATTATTTTTTATTCACTTGGGGTTTAATACCCCGCCGCTCTGCGGTGCTTAAAAAAGAGAGTAAGATGAGATAGAATGGAACGATGAGCGAATATATACACAAATCACATAATGTATCGGTGCTGTTATATCATATAGTATGCCCTGCGAAGTATCGAAGGATAGTGATTAGCGAAGAAGCAGATACGACGTTAAAGGAAGTATGTATAGAAATAAGTAAGAGGTATGAGATAAAATTTATAGAAATAGGGACGGAGGGAGACCATGTGCATTTTCTGGTACAATCGGTGCCCAAATATAGCCCAACGAAAATAGTGACGAC
>BNUT01000034.1 GCA_025997555.1 Spirochaetia bacterium | reverse complement strand
AAAACTGGAAAAGACGACGCTCCGGGCGGCGGCCCTTTATCATCTGGGAGAAAAAGATGCCGCACTGCATGAACTGGCGGCGGCTTACGAAATGGCCCATCCCAATTCACTGGACATGCGCATACCGGTGCAGGGGTGCTCGTCACTGTCTGTGCCGGCGGGGCCGTAGTAATACTGTTTGCAGAGTTCGCTGAAAAAACGGGTCTTTGTGCCGTCATCCGAAAGGGAACCCCGGCTTTTAGCCTCCGCAGAAATTTGCGTCCCAAGGGAATGACCCTTTTGATCCAGCACCGAAACGGCGCAGCCTGAGGCTCCCGCATAGGATTTCAATATCCCGGCGGCCCTGTGCAGAAGAGGTTCGATCTCCCGCCGTTGAATCAGGGAACATTTATTCGTCATACCATAGCTTCCTTGGCTTAAAGAATTATGGATATGTCGGGAACGGAATACACCCTAATGGCTGAAATTTTTCAGGAAACCCAGCGCCGTGGCGATCCGTATAGCATCGGCGCGGTTAAGGGCCCCCAGTTTTGTGTAAAGATTCTTGATAATTTCTTTAACGGCGTTGAGCGAAAGATTTTCTTCCCCGGCAATTTTTTCACGGGTGAGCC
The DNA here is from genome assembly GCA_025997555.1 of Spirochaetia bacterium. Taxonomy (GTDB): domain Bacteria; phylum Spirochaetota; class Spirochaetia; order Treponematales; family Breznakiellaceae; genus BNUT01. Next base: position 17,425 of record BNUT01000034.1, on the reverse strand, counting down.
CACGGGAGAGGGAGCGAAGCACCGCCTTTTCCCGGCGGGAAAGGATGATGGGTTGCGGCTGCGTATCCCCTTCCGGTGCGGGCCGCCTAAATTCTTTGGCGATCAGAAAAAGCTTTTTCCCATAGGCCGAGGCCCGGTTTCGTATCCTTTCGAGCCATGTTGGCGGTATGGGGCAGTTCTTGCTGTTCAGGGCCGCTCCCGCAAGGAGGCGCATATCCTCGCCCATTTCAATAAAGGGCATGTCCAGTGAATTGGGATGGGCCATTTCGTAAGCCGCCGCCAGTTCATGCAGTGCGGCATCTTTTTCTCCCAGATGATAAAGGGCCGCCGCCCGGAGCGTCGTCTTTTCCAGTTTTCCCAAAAGAAAACTCTCAAGCCAATTCTCATCACCCTGATTCTCCAGGGTTTTTAAGGCCGCAGCGCAGCGTTTCTCCGCAAAGGAACATTTTGCCTTTACCATAATTTCAAAACAGTGAAAAAGATCGTTCAGTTCACTTTTTTCAAAATCGTTTTTCAGCCAGAGGGCGGCTTTGCCGGTGTTTCCGGTCTGAGCATAAAACCAGCCGGTAGTCACATCGTAGAAAATGTAACGGTTTAAATATTCATCCGCTTCAAGCTGGGCCTCAAGCTGCCGGAACAGTTCCTGAATTTCCGATAGATTTCCTCTGTGGATACTTATCCGCAGTAAAAAGAAAAGCCCCCGGTTTTCAATTTCATGCTGATTTTTTTCACGGGCCCTGAATACGGCCTGGCGGGCAAAATTTTCAGCCTCCGGTAAATCACCCTTAAAATATGCAAATTCACAGCGCGCAAGGACATCCACATCATACAAAAACCCGTTCAGGGTATGGGCAGCATAAGGTATGACAGGAGCAAAACCCTGAATCGCTTTTTCAAACACACCCTTCTCTGCGGGGTATGCCACCTGGCACACATAGGAAGTGATGTTGCTCTGAGTGACCGGCCCGTCAAGCGGGAAGGGATGCCGACGGTAGTAAAAATCGGCCTTTTCAAACAATGGCGCAATATTATAATTCCGGGTAAACCGGCAGGTAAAGACGGCGATGGTTCCCAAAACAACGTAATTGGCACAGAGGATACGGGAGTTTACCGGGTTTTGGGCCAGGCCCTCAAATTTTGTGATGGCCCCGCGGCTTATCGTGGAAGCTTCTTCGTAACGGCCCATGGACAGGAGCAGTTTTGGCCGGATCGCGTAACGTAAAAATAAAAATGGCCCATCCCCATCTTTTTTATCGAGCATCAGGCGTTCAACAATTTTCAGAAAAAAGGCCGCCGTTTCGTTGGGCAGAATCCGTGGAAAAGAGTAAATCAATGCGATGAGCCCCCGGTAGTCCTTTGCGTTTTCATAGTTTATCGCAGCATCCATGCGGAGTTTGTTTGCAACGCACCATTGTGCGGCCTGAATATAAACTTCCCGGATCTCTTCCGCAGAAAGCTCTCGCTGTTTTTTCAGGAGGAATTCCAGGAACAGGCGATGTATCCGGTAACCGTGAATGTATGCATCGTATTGAATCAGGGAATTGATTTTTTCCATTCCGGCGATAACATCACTGTTGCCGGTGGTTTTCTTATCCTGCGCCAGTTTCTCCAGAAGCTCATGGGGCCAATGTTCTATCAATGACAGTTTGATAAGAAACTTTTGTAATTCCTTTTCCATGCCGGAAAAATAACTATCCTCTATCGTCTTAAAAAATTTCATCTTCATCTGTTCCGGGGAATAAAGGGCTTCCCCTGGCTTTCTGGCTTTACTGTCAGCAGCGATAGTGTTTAAAGACAGGGGCCAACCTTCGGTGTCCCGGTATATTTGGGCCAGTTCCTCCGCCGTCATGGGCAGATCCTGCATCTGAAAATAATCCGCAATCTCCTGCTCGCTGAATCGCAGATCCTCTGTGGTAATCCGGGTAAGCAACCCCCTGGAAAGGAGGGCCACCGTGTTGATCTCCGGCTCGATCCGGGAAATCAACATGATCGTGGCGTTTGAAAAGGGGACTACCATAGCCCGGTTCAGCAGGTGCAGTATCTGTTCATTGTTGATGAGATGAAAATCGTCCAATACGATTACATATTTTTTTCGCGGAATAATAGTTTTACTGATCAATGCCCGATAGCGGTCAAACTGCCGGTTCGTTTCAGGAAAACCAATCTCCGCAATCAGTGCCCCCAGTTTTTTGTCGTGGAAGCCGATTGCGCCCGAAAAATTTTCCCAGGACCGCGAGACCATGTTGTCCCGTTCTGAAAGCTGGCTCCAGATGGCTGTAACATTGCGTTTTTTTAAAAAGGCAATCACCGCATGGGTTTTACCGTATCCTTCCGGGGCTGTTACGGTGACCATGGGGCTTTTCAGGGCCTTTTCCAAAATGACGTTTATCCGCTTCCGCTCCAGTGAAGCCCCGGAATCAAATTCACGGGCTGCCATCAAGCGGGGAACCTTCGGCCTTTGGTCCCGGTTGAGTTATGGGTTTCCCGCAGTATCCTTAATTCTGCGGCGATCCGTACCGCATCCGCCCGGTTGGCCGCTCCCAGCTTGTTGTAAATACTGCGGACATTGCTTTTGATGGTATTAATTGAAAGATTCGATGCTGCGGCGATTTCTTCACGGGTAAGGCCCTGTGACAGATATGAGAGCACTTCCCTTTCCCGCCGGGAAAGAGCCGCCGATACATCTGCTGTTTTTTTCGCTCCGTCATTTTCGGATGCGCCTTTGTCAAACAGTTTTGCTATTATATACAGTTTCTTTGCGTAGGCCGCAGCATTCCGCCGACACTCCTCAAGCCATAATACGGGCAGACCGGGCGGCTTGTCCTTCAGGGCCGCCTCCGCCAGGGTCCGCATATCCTTGCCCAGTTCCGTAAATGGCATGGTAAAGCCGTTAGGTTCCGACAGCTTATAAGCCTGCTCCAAAGCAGCGAATGCGCCCTCCCGGTCCCGAAGATGATACCGGCATACCGATTCCAGAGCCTTTGTTTCTACCCTTCCCAGAACCGGGGCGCCGGCATCGTCGGTCCAGTTTTCCAGCGCTGCCAGCGCTACGGGATATCTTTTTTCCGCAAAGTGAGACTTTGCCTTTACCAGAATTTCCAGGCCCCTGGCCATGGAATTAAGATCGCTTTCTTCAAAATCGTTTTTCAGCCAGGGCGCAAGCTGCGCAGTATTGCCAATCTGGGCGCATAACCATCCCATGTTTACATCGTGGTAGATGAATCGGTTCAAATAGTAACACTGATCGAGCCGGGCTTCCATTTCTTTTAATATACGCCGCATCTCTTCATAATTTCCCCGGCCCAAATATATCCGCAGAAGATAAAAAAGCGCCTGATTTTCAATCTCGTACTGCATACCCTCTACGGCCCGCAGTAATGCTATGTGGGCTTGTTTTTCCGCTTCCGCAGTATCGCCCCTGAAAAAGGCAAGTTCCGCTTTTGCAAGGTCGTCCAGGCCCATCATGCAGCCCCCCATGGCCACAGCGGCGTGGGGGGCAATCGCGGTAAGGGTTTCAATGTATTTTTCCATCCCCCCTTTTGCAGAACTGCCCACCCGGCAAATATAGGAAGAAATGGTGAGTACCGATACCGGGGGCCGGGTAACGTAGCCGCTCAAAGGGGCATGGGTGGCGGCCTTTTCAAACAAACCGGCAAAGCCATAATCCGCCGTATTAATACTGTTGATAAGGCCGATAAAGCCCAGGGTGATATAACAGCCCAGCAGCAGTCGATGGATCAGCGGAGTGGGCAGGGCCGCTTCCAGCAAGGGGATAGCGGATTTGAGTTCCTGCGCCGCCTCTGCAAAAAACCCAAGGCTGACAAGTATCCGTGCACGGACAATAATGATCGCCTGATTTTCTTCGTAGAATTCCTGCGAATTCCGGTCCAGCATATCCAGAATAAATTTTGCCATTAGAGTTGGCACGATCAGGGGCAGGGTGAAAATCAATGCGATAATCCCGCTGAAGTTTTCCGCCTTTTCATAATAACTGATGGCATCCATTTTCTGATTGTTTTCCACGCACCATGCGGCGGCCTTTTCGTAGACCGTTTTCTTTTCTTCCGCAGCCAATGTGTCCTGCTGCTTTTCAAGATACTCCAAAAACAGATGATGTATCTGATATGCGTTACGATAAGTATCAAAATGGATAAATGAACCGATCTTTTCCATTTCATCAATTAAATTATTTTCCGGGCTTTCAGCCTTCGCGATGAGTTCCGGCAGCTCCCGTGGAAGATGATCGCAGAGTGATAATTTGACAAGAAATTTCCGTAGCGATGGCGTGAGGGGCCCCATGACCTCGGTTTCGATCAGCTTGAAAATATTTGAACGCATCACCTGTGGAACATACCCATGCCCCGCGCCAGCCGCGATGCCGCCCCTAGGCAGTGCGTTTTTCAAAAACAGCCCTGACAGGTGAATGGCAAAGGCCCAGCCTTCGCAGTCCCGGTAAACCGCAGCGGCCGTCTGCGGAGAAGTTCTGATATTCTGGATACGGAAATATTCGCCCATCTCCTCCTGGGTGAATTTCAAATCCACTTCGGTAATCCGCGCCGCAATCGATTCCCCCCGCGCAGCGATAGTAATGGCCGGTTCGTTCCGGGATATGAGGATTGAAGTGATATTGGGAAAAGGCATGCCGATGGAATGTTCCATGAACCGCAGCACCTTTTTATCCTGAATCAGGTGGAAATCATCGTAAACAAAAACATACTTCGCACTTGGAATAACCAGGGTCTGGGGAATGGTCAGGTAGCGCTCAAACTGCCGCTCCGTTTCGGGGAACCCCATCTCCGCCAGCCGATCCGCAGACCTCGCGCTGATCGACCTGATGGCGGCGGTAAAATTCTCCCAAAATCTGGACCCCTCGTTATCCCACCCGGAAAGCTGCATCCAGACCGTCAGGTACTCGTATTTTTTCAGAAAAGAATAAACCGCATGGGTTTTGCCGTACCCCGCCCCCGCAGTGACAATAATCGTCCGGCTGTCAAAGGCCTTTTCCAAAATTTGGTCTATCCGGGACCGCTCAAGATAAATCTGATTACCGCTTGCAATGGGAACATTACTGTAAAGAAGGGGACCGGACAAGGATTTTCCTTTTTTAATTGTAAACAATTATGGTGCAACTCCCCCTGTCCTGCAAATTTTCAAAGGATCAATCAACATACCCCGCCCCAAGGGGCGAGGTATTAGACCCCTCAATACGAATAAATTCCATCGCCGTACAAATTCCACTCATCTTTTTGTCAAATTCTTCCGCCGGAACTTCCGGGACGATCTGCGCCGCCATGCACAGTCCGAGGGCGGCATATTCCTGTCCGGCGGCGTTAAGAGCTGCGAGGAAGCGGTCATAGTAACCTCCACCCCGGCCCAGCCGCATCCCGCTGCGGTCAAAGGCAAGTCCCGGCACGATGACCAGGGCCGGAAAGTCTGTCGATGAAAGGCCGGTCGGTTCACGGATGCCGTATGGTCCGTAATGCCAGGGGCCGTCCGGGGAATGGATGCGGCAAAATGCCAGATTGTCCTCTTCGACTCTTGGGGCAAAGAGCTTCTTGCTGGCGGCAAAGGCGGCTTCCAGCAGGGGCTGTGTGTCAATTTCGTACTTCATTGAAAGAAAAAGCAGAATATTGGTATATTGAGACCAGACAGGCAGAGCCTGGATGAGGACGGCGGCTTTGATCCCTTCAATATGGAATTGTTCGGGGGGGAACGATACAAGCCGGGCCTTCATTTCCCGGCGTAGCGCTTGTTTGCTTAGATGCGCCGGGTCCCCCCGGTTTTAAGTCCCGCTTCGTAGAGTTTGCCGCAGGCGAGAAACATGGGGAGTTTGGTTCCTCCAAGAATGATGTCCGATTCTTCCGCCATATCGATCATGTCCCGGCTGGGACTCTTGCCCCGTACAAAAACGACGCAGTGAATATCCAGCAGCTCTGCGGTCCGTATGACCTGGGGGTTCACGAGGCCGGTCATAAGAAGCACCCGGTCCTTTACAAAGGCCATGACATCGCTCATCAGATCCGCCCCACAGGCGGAGGCAATTTCCAAATCGGCCTTGTCTTCGCCGGAAAAAAACTGTCCATCCAGTATTTTGACTGCTTCTGCTACGGTCATTATTTCCCCCATTCTTAAACTTAAGGATAAAACAAATAAAGGAAATATTCAAGGACTTTAACTAAAACCGGGGCCTCCTGGATGGACAGCCGCTTAGGCAGTTTTTCCGCTAATGATCTTGAGCCGTTCAATGATGTTGATGTGCTGGGTGCAGGCACTTTCGCACTGGCCGCACTCGATACAATCTTTGGCCTTTGCGATGTCCACGTTCCAGTGACCCTTCAGACGGCCGGCAATAACATCCTTGTCCGGGTTATCGTTGAGGAGCTTCTGGTTGTAGGAGTCCATGAACTTGGGGATCGGAATCCCCTGAGGACAGTCGTCGCAGTAGGCGCAGCCCGTACAGAGCCCCTCAAAGGATGCCGAAGCCTTTGCCTTAACCGCCGCAAGTTCGGCTTCGGTCCGGGGCGTATAGCCATTGATGGCGCTGAGGGTGTCCTTTACCTGAGTCTCATCGTTGAAGCCAACCAAAGTGACGCTGATGTCCTTATGATCCCAAAGGAAGCGCAGCGCCGCATGGGTGACGGGCTCATCAGGATTGTGTTTGAGGAATTCAAAAAGTTTTGGGTGCTGGGGGATGATGCCGCCGCCCAAGGGGTTCATCAGCACCGCACCGAGCTTCTTGGCCCGGATGGCATCAAAGGCCGGTTCACGGGTTTTGAAGTTATAGGCCGAATAGCCGAAAAGCACCCCCTCAAAAACCCCTTCCATCAGAAGTTCCTTTATTTCGTCCTTGATCAAGTGACTCGAAACGCAGATATGGTTGATGAGTTTTTCTTCTTTAAGTTTGCGAAAGGCGTCAAGAATACCATCCTTCTTCCGCTCCTGCCAGTTGTCCAGGCTGGTGATGCACCATGCATGATAAAAGTCGATGGCCGATACATCGAGCCGCTTGAGCTGGGCCTCAATCTCGGTTCTGATATCCTTTTCCGTGGTCTTGAAGGTCTTGGTGGCCACATAGTAGGGCAGCTTCCGCCGCCGCAGTTCCGCAAGGCCCTTGCCGAACACCTCCTCGCTCTTGGTCCCGAAATAGGCCGGTGCGGTATCAAAATAATTCACCCCGCCCTCGGCGGCGGTCACCATCATGCGGGCACAGACCTCCGCATCGTCAATCTGCCCAAAGCGCATCCCCCCGAATCCCAGGAGCGATACTTTTTTACCCGTTGTTCCGTAATCTCTGTACAGCATTGCTTGTCCTCCATTGGTGAGAATATACCATGGATTAGTAGGAATAATCTACCCTTAACTAACCGAGTTGCCGAACAAGTCTAATATAAACACTAAGACTTTTCAGTTAATGTTATACTCTCCGGCAATTCCTCCAGCCTGAATAAATTTTTCCGTAAGGGAATTTCGCTTTCGGGGGAATCGCCGCTTTCTTCATACCAGGACAGCCGGGCATGGGGATCGATTTCCGCAAGAGCATCTGCGGCGGCGTTGATCGCGATACGGTTTTGTTCTTCCGGGCTAAAGGCGCGGCAGGCGGGACAGGAACACCAGGTCCGTTCTTCACCCCGATCCGGCCAGAGGTGGTATACTCTGGTTTCATCCTCAGGGGCTGCATCTGCCCTGCGGAAGATCGCTACGGCCTGCTTCTTCAGCATATTGATGGTTTCGTGGTTGGTGGGACAGAAGTTGTACTGTTTAATCCGTTTCCCCGAATCCATGCGGAAGAGTTCCCGGTGGAAAAAGAAATAACGCCGGGGCACCAGGAGGGACAAATCCCATCCCCCCCATTCAATGGCCAGGGCGTACTTCTCCGCAGCTTCGAAGCCCCGGTGATGGCGGGATTTTTTGAGAAATTTTTCCCGGAGTGCTTTTTCACGCAATGAAAATACCAGCGCATCTATCCGGTTGCGGGCCGCCCATTTGATCAGGGCATCCAGGTTTTGGGGTTTCATTGTGCCCTGCACTATGCGCCGCCGCCGGTTTTCAGGGGCCGCATCCGAGGGGATATAGGCCTGGCTGTTTTTAATGGGGTATGATCCGGCGTCGGAAAGCCGCAGTTTAGGCGCTCCCGTTGTAGGAGGGGGGGGCAGCTCTTCCAACGGCACGGAGGCTGCGTTTTGTTCGGGCCAGCGGATGCCTAAAGCGGCAAGGAAATCAAAGACCCCGTTGCAGAGCCCCCTATCGGAATCGCCGTATATCTCAAGGCGATCCTGGCCCAGGCGCCAGGTGAAACCGCTCCGGTCCCGGCTTCCCGCATTGTCATTGAGGATGATGACAGGAACCGAATCCTCAGGGGCGGCGCTTTCGGCATCTTCGATGACCGGGGCTTTTTCGCCAAGCCCTGCCTGTTTGTGAAGCAATGCTATATAGTGGGACAATTCTGCCGCCGCAGTCCGGGCCACCGGCGTCCCCGGCGCAAGGATCACCCAATCCCTGGAAACATCAAAAAATGCCATGCGTCCCCCCAACATCATGGCCCTATTGTAATCCATAATACATTCTTAATAAACTGGTTTATAAAGAGGAAATATGAGCATACCCTATCTTGCGAACCACAACCCCGGCCCGGAAGACCTTAACGGCGATTACGATGTGGCGATCATCGGCTGCGGCGTTTCCGGCGCGAACATCGCCCGGCGCCTGTCGGCCTATACCATCAAAACGGCGATTCTGGAAAAAGCAGCGGACGTTTCATTCGGCACGTCAAAGGCCAATTCGGGGATCGTCCACGGCGGCTTCCATCATAACAAGAAGTACCTCAAGGCACGGCTTGAGATACAGGGGAACCTCATGTTTGATCAGCTTCGCCGGGAACTGGATTTTCCCTTCAAACGCTGCGGCATCATCGTGGCGGCCCTGCATGAGGATGAGATGAAGTCTGTGGAGCAGCTCTACATGCAGGGTGTGGAAAACGGGGTCATCGGTATTGAACTCTGTTCGCGGGAGCGGATTCTCGAACTGGAACCCAAGCTTTCCCAGGACACCGTGGGCGGCCTCTACGCCCCCGGCGGCGGCATGGTCGAGCCCTACCGCTTCGTGTTTGCCCTGGTGGAATCGGCCATGAAAAACGGGGTTCATCTTTATACTGATTTTAAGGTTACCGCAGCTCAGCATGAGGCGGACCTCTGGACCGTTCATGCGGAAGACGGCAGGATCATCAAGGCCCGGTACGTGATCAACGCGGCGGGGCTCTACGCCGACGAGGTTTCTAGGGCTTTTGGCGGTGAGGAATTTACCATCAAGGCCCGGAAGGGTGAGTATTTCCTCATGGATCGGCTTACCAGGGCCTGTCCTGGCCGGGTGGTTTTCCCGGTGCCTACGGCCGTTTCCAAGGGGATGCTGGTGATCCCCACGGTGGAAGGGACGGTTCTGGTGGGGCCCACCGCCGATGCCATTGATGACAAGACCGATTATTCCACCACAGCCGGTCAGTTGGAACAGATCTTCGATTCGGGCAAAACCATGATCCCCTCTTTAAGCCGCAACGACGTGATCACCAGTTTTGCGGGCATCCGGCCCATCCTTGAGGAGGACTTCTATATTGAGCCCTCGAAGAAGGCCCCTGCCTTTGTGCAGGTTGCGGGCATCCAGTCGCCGGGACTTACCGCATCCCCGGCAGTAGGGGAATATGTCAAGGACCTCCTCAAAGGCATGGGCCTTAACCTGACGGAAAAGCCCGGCTGGGACCCCTTTGTGGAGGACCGGCCCAAGACCCGTGAACTCAGCCCTTACGATCTGGATAAACTGATTTCCAAAGACCCGGCCTGGGGGAACATCGTCTGCCGCTGCGAGCATGTGAGCGAGGCGGAGATTGTCCAGGCCGTGCGTCTGGGCCATCAAACCCTGGACGGAGTGAAGTACTTTACGCGGGCGCAGATGGGCCGCTGCCAAGGCGGGTTCTGTACGTATAAAATCATCAAAATTATCATGAGGGAGACCGGCCTTTCCTGGAAAGAGGTCACCAAACACGGCGGCGCAAGCCGTCTTCTGGAGGCCCAACTATAATGAAAGATTTAAGCTTTGACGCAGTGGTAATCGGAGGCGGCGCCGCCGGAATGGCCGCCGCCCTGGAACTGGATTCATCGGGCTTTTCCTGCGCCATCCTTGAACGGGAGGATCATCTTGGGGGCATCCTGATGCAGTGCATCCACAACGGATTCGGCCTCCACGAATTCAAGGAAGAACTCACCGGCCCGGAATTTGCCGAGCGCTTTATCGAGAAAACCCTCAAAACAAAAATCGCCGTGTACCTTAACACCACGGTTACTTCCATTAAACCCGACGCTTCCTATTCGGAAGGCAAGGGCGCGGGGGTCTGCAAGGAGCTTTTCTGCGTGTCCCCGGACCAGGGGGTACTGCACATCCACGCCCGCGCGGTGATACTTGCCATGGGTTGCCGGGAACGGAACCGGGGCAATGTGCGGATTCCCGGTTCCCGGCCTGCGGGGGTGTATACCGCTGGGCTTGCCCAACGCCTCGTGAACATCGAAGGCTATATTCCCGGTAAGGAAGTGGTGATCATCGGCTCCGGCGACATCGGCCTTATCATGGCCCGGCGGATGAGCTGGGTTGGCTGCAAGGTCAAGGCCGTGGTGGAGATCATGCCCTATCCTGCGGGGCTCACCCGGAACATCGTCCAGTGCCTCCAGGATTTCAACATTCCCCTGTACCTTTCGTCACAGACCACCAACATCTACGGCAACGATCGGGTGGAGGGCGTCGAAGTTACGCCTATGGAAAACGGCATCACCCAGCCGGAGAAAAAGTTCCGTATCGACTGCGACACGGTGCTCCTTTCGGTTGGGCTGGTCCCTGAGAACGAATTATCCAAGGATGCCGGGGTGGAGCTCAACGGGACCACCAACGGCCCCCTCGTCGATTCCAGCCTGATGACCAATGTGGATGGCGTCTTTGCCTGCGGCAATGTGCTCCACGTTCACGACCTCGTGGACTGGGTTGCCGAGGAAAGCCGCCGGGCCGGTTCCTTCGCGGTGGAGTGGCTTCGCGGCGAGCGGCCCCTGTCCCAGATTCGGGTCAAGGCCGGTTCCAACGTCCGCTACGTCAACCCCGGCAAATTCAACCCCAGGCGGGACAACAACATCTACATGCGCTCCATGATCGTCAAGAACGATGCGGTGCTGGAACTGCGGCTGGACAACCGTGTCATCAAGAGCGTCAAGAAAGGTCACGTCCAGCCTTCGGAGATGATCAACATTACCCTGGGCCCCAAGGACCTTGAAGGCGTCAACGCCGGACCCGACTCGGTTTTGGAATTCAGCATTAATTAAAGTTTGTCTATAATGTAGACACATTATAGACAAACTTCCTTGAAAACGGCATTTGCGTATGCAAATGCAAGTTCTGTCCACAAAGTAACCGACTTTGTGGACAGACACTAATTAGGAGTAAGCAATGAGTGAAAAAAATATACGTTCCTTGACCTGCATTGTGTGCCCTATCGGCTGCGCCCTTTCTGTTAAAGAAGGAGAAAAGAGCGCCGACGGTTTCCCCGCCTTAACTATCACCGGCAACCGCTGTCCCCGCGGCGCGGTTTATGCCAAAGAGGAGATTCGCTCTCCCAAGCGGGTTGTTACCGCAACCTGCGCCATTGTTGAAGAAGCCAACAGTATTACTGCGGGAAGCGGTGCGGCACACCGAGGAATGTATGCGCCCCGTCGGGTTCCGGTAAAAACCGTGGAGCCGTGTCCCAAGGAAAAAATCAACGCACTGCTGGCGGATATTTACAAAACCAGGGTGAAACTCCCGGTAAAGGCCGGGGACACGGTAATCGCCGACTGGCAGGGCAGCGGGATTAATGTAGTAGCGGTGAGGGCGCTGGATTAATTAAATGTTTTTCCACATCCAGATGTCCGGCTTATTGATCCCATTGGCATTGGGTATGGCCCCTATAATACTATACCCGCACTTTTTATAAAATTCATAGGGATGATTTTTCCTGTTTCTTATGTTTGATATTTCGCTGAAAATGTTTTCTCCGGTTAAGCTGCAAGCCGATAAACTGGTACTGTTTGTTTCATCATCCGTTCCAAGCACAATGCCGATTATCCCGGCCTTTTTTGCCTCTTCTTCCGTAGGCCATGCATCTTTGTTTATTGCACTAAAGGTTGAAAAGAGTATGTTGGCGGCGGCTTTGACAAACTCGGCGGATTCTTTAATGTTACAGAATGAATGTGCCATTTAGCCGTTTCTCCCTATCATAATGGCCCTCATGTTTAAGCTTATTTCCTCTAAACGGCTTACCGTCAAATCCGGTATTCCTTCCATAAGTTCAAACGGCAGATTCTTGCTTTTTAGTTCCTGTTTATAATTATCTTTTGCGGTCTTGAAAGCATTTATATCATTGATGTTTTTGAACAGAACATAATCATAGATTTTTGGTACAAACCGATACACCCCTTCTTCCGCATCCTTCCAATAATCTGACAGGGTGTAATTCGGATTATATTCAGATATGATCTTTGTTATGATCGATGCGGAGCTTTCTTCAAATTTCTTTTCGTCTAGAATGACTCCACCCGCATCCAGAAATATTGATCGAATCAAAGCCGTATCACCCGCGCCTCTGTCAGTACTTCTGCGCCGGTGGGGGTCAGGAGGATGTCGTTTTCAAGGCGGCAGCCGCCGAGGAGGGGATCGTAGAGGCCCGGTTCCAGGGTAAAGATCATACCGGGGCGGAGGACCCAGCCGTTGTCTTCGCGGCTGCGGATGGCGGGGCTTTCGTGTTCCTTAAGGCCGATGCCGTGGCCGAGGGCGTGGGGCATGCGCTTCTTTGATTTGCCGAAGAGAGTGTCCACCGCCGCCGCGATGGTCCGTGTTCCGGTTCCATCGCTGATCATGGAAAGGGCGAGCTTGTAGGCCTTTTCCGTAAGGGTGAGGAGTTTTTCCTGGGCAGGGGAAAGGTCACGGGCAAAGGTGAGGGTGACGTCGGTGGTGTATCCCGCATATTTTAAACCGAAGTCCAGCACGGAAAGGCCCTTGCCGGCAAAGGCCGCGCCGGTGTAGGCGGGGAAGGCGTGGATGCCGAAACTGCGGTCGGGCCCCGCAGCCAGGGTTTCAAAACCCGTGCCGTCACAGCCGCGCCTGCGGCCTTCCGCTTCAATAAAAAGGGCCGCATCCGCTTCGGTTTTTATTTTCCCTGAACGGACATTTTTTTCCAGCAGGTCGATAATGTCGTTGGTGATCTTTGCGGCCTTGCGGTAAATGTTGATTTCCTCATCATCCTTGACGGCCCGCAGTTTTTCTGTTTCTTCGTGAACGCCAAGCTCCCGGCATATTATATCAAAATCGTTGAGGGCGCCTACGTAGTTCAAAAAGAGCGGATAGGGAGTAATCGGGGGTATTTCGATCTTTACGCCGCGGCGAATTTTTAAACGTTCCGCCGCGCCCCGCATTGCCCTGAGGGGATGCCGTTCAAATTCACCGTAGGGGACGGTGATGTCCGCATTGCCGTAGAGCAGAGCCATGTTGATGTCCCAGGGGATCAGCATGGATTTCCTGTCAATCGACAAAAAGAGAAGCGCATCCGAGGGCTGCCCGGAAAGCCAGCGGACGCTGGGGTCACGCCTTCCTTCGGTATCCTCAAACAGAACCATGGAGACCCCTTCAAGGGCCATCCAGTCATAGATCTTTTCCCGCCGACTTTGGTAAATACTCATAAAACAAAGGCCTCCCGTGATGCGTCCAGAATAGCTTCGAGTTCCGTGTCCCCGATCCAGTAATGGGTAACAAATCTGAAAAGACCGCCATCAGGCGGATTGATCAGAATATTTCGTTTGGCAAAAATTTCCATAATACGCGCTTCCTGTTTTGGATCAGACGCCGGAGGAAAGGAAAAGAAAACCATGTTGATATCAACAGCATTACTGTTTACCGCAACCCCTTTAATGTGCGCCAGGGACGCTGCCATTTTTTTTGCCCGTGCGTGATCTTCGGCAAGATGGCTCCGCTGTTCAGTTAAAGCGATGATCCCCGCCGCCGCAAGTATTCCCGCCTGCCGCATACCGCCCCCCATAATTTTACGTTTCAGCCGGGCTTCCTTCACAAAATCCTTTGTCCCCGCAAGGAGGGAGCCCACCGGGGCGCAGAGTCCCTTGGAAAGGCAGAACATCACCGAATCGGCGCGGGCGGCGATATTTTTTGCGTCCGTGTTTAACGCTGCGGCAGCATTGAAGATCCGGGCGCCGTCAAGATGCACAGGAAGTTTCCATTGGTCCGCAGTTTTTCGCACTTCGTCCATTGCCGCAAGGCTTACCACATTGCCCATGGAATGGGCGTTTTCAAGGCAGATAAGGGATGTGGCCGGGGCGTGGAGGTCCTGTTTCCGCAGCCGCTGTTTAAGCGCCGCCGCAGTGAGCACCCCGTCGGGGGCGGGGATGGTCCGGGTCTGCACCCCGGCGATCACCGATGCGGCCCCCGCCTCGTGGACAATGATGTGGGCCTCTTCCCCCAGGATCACCTCGGTGCCCCGCCTGCACCAGGTAAAAAGGGCGAGCTGATTCCCGAAGGTGCCGGAAGGCACAAAGACCGAAGCTTCCTTACCGAGGATATCTGCGCCCAGTTCTTCCAGTTTGTTTACCGTGGGGTCGTCACCGTATACATCGTCCCCCACATCCGCTTCGGCCATGGCCTTCCGCATTGCGGGCGTTGGGCCGGTCACAGTATCACTGCGTATGTCTATCATTTCTTTTCCTTTTCCTTTATTTTCCTGAGTTTTATTTTTTTGGTTTTCTGTTTGACCTTGGTTTCGATCCTTTGATTGGTGTTAAGGAATATGGCCCCCAAAACCGAAACCAAAAGACTGAGGGACAGAATCGCATAAACCACCAGGGGCACTGTCGCAAAGGGCAGCTCAACGTTCATCCCGAAAAAACTGTAGATCAGCGTGGGGATCATCAGAACGATTGAAACGATGGTGAGACGTTTCATAACGCCGCTGAGGTTATTTGAAATGACACTGGCAAATGCGTCCATGGTTCCCGTTAAAATCGAAGAATAGATATTGGCCATTTCAATGGCCTGCCGGTTTTCGGTGACCACATCCTCAAGGAGTTCCTTCTCGTCTTCCTTAAACTTGATAAGAGGGGACTTCTGTAATTTTTCCAAAAGCAGCTCGTTGGTTTTAATACTGGTGGTAAAATACACCAGTGACTTTTGCAAAGATAGAAGCTGAATCAGCTCGTTATTTTTGATGGACCGCTGGAGTTCCCGCTCAATGGCGTTGGTCCGCTTGTTCAGTTCCTTGAGGGATTTAAGAAAGGTGAAGGCCCCCCGGCCCAAAAGGTTCAGCACAAAGCTGCTCTTGTTTTTGATACTGAAGCCCCGGACCCGGTTTTTAATGATGTCTTCCAGTGCATCGCTGGAATTCTGGCAGACGGTTACCACCTTGTCGGAAAAGAGGACGATCCCCAGGGGCACGGTGAAAAATGGAATCTCAAGGGCTTCATCGCAGACCGGGAGCCGCACGATGATGGCGGTGTAGTCGTCTTCCTTTTCGATTCGGGCCTGCTCATCGGCGTCCATGATGTCGGTTAAGAGTTCCCCGGCAATGGCGAATTCCTTTTCCAGCCGGACCAGGTCCTGCCTGCTCACATTCCGGGCATCGATCCAGCAGCCCTTGCTGACCTCATTGGCTTCAATAAGCCCCTTGTCATCTTGAATTCGAATGGTAATCATGTTGATTTCTCCTGTGGTTTATGGATTTCCACAAGAGCCGCCGGATGCATCAGGAAAGAGCCCGGCTCTTCTGGGGAAATGCCATAAACGTTAATGGTGTTAACGTTTGCCTATGGCGTGATAAACTACCGCCGCCGTCCGAATCGGGCATGGCATTTCCTCCCGGAAGAAAATT
Source organism: Spirochaetia bacterium (assembly GCA_025997555.1). Classification (GTDB taxonomy): domain Bacteria; phylum Spirochaetota; class Spirochaetia; order Treponematales; family Breznakiellaceae; genus BNUT01. Next base: position 1,494 of record BNUT01000034.1, on the reverse strand, counting down.
TGATGAGCCTTCGTACGAAGGCTCAATTGACTTGTTCGACAACTCGGTTTGTTATTGAACAACTCTAATACTTTTTATGTTGAAACCATACTCTTTTCAAAGAATTACCGCAAGACCCGAAACAGGCCTTAGTAGGTGACGATCACCGCGTGAAACACCAAGGGCACGGCGCCGGTATTTTTGATGCTGTGGGAAGCACCGTTCCCGGTGATGATCGCGTCCCCGGCCTTTACCGCCCGTTCCGCACCGTTATCGTTCACGGACCCACTGCCTGAGAGGATAAAGTAGTACTCGGTTTCCGAATCATGCTGATGATAGCCGATGGACGCACCGGGCGGCAGTGTCAGCTCCGCCAGCATCCTGACGTTCTTTTCCTTTTCGCAATCCACCAGATAGGTAAAGGAAGTGGTCCCCTCCCCATCCCTCATCCTGTCTTTTTTTTCGCCCTTCATTTCACTGCGCTGAATAACCATAATCAATACCCTCCATTCAAAAATATACAGGAATCTTATCACTTTGGGCTTTAAAGATATAGGCCGTTTACAGTAAAATAAATCATGGATGAATTTCTTGGCATTGTTTTTTTGAACAATCCGGTTAAACAGTGGCTGGTGAGTGCGGCCTGTATATTTGGTGGTTTTACCGCAGGGAAGCTCTGTTCCCTTATTTTAAGGCTCGTCCATAAGCATGTCGCCGGGAAGACAAAGAGCGATGTGGACAACATCATCTTTTCCGTTCTGGAGCGGCCCCTGGGGTTCATCGTTTTTCTTGCGGGCATCGCCATCGGGATACGGGGGCTGCATCTGCATGAGGCACTGGAACTCTGGACCGGACGGATCATCAATTCCCTCTTTATCGTTGTGATCGCATGGGGGATAGGTAAGGCCCTGGACAACCTGATCCTCCGCTATGTCCCCCGGCGGGGCATCAGCCCATTGGCAAAGAACGAGACCGAAATTCAACCTTTGCTTCGCAAGTTTTTCAATGTGCTGATCTGGATCATCGCCGGGGCGCTTGTTCTGCGGACCCTGGGATATAACGTGAGCGGTCTTTTGGCGGGCCTGGGGTTGGGGGGCGCCGCATTGGCCCTGGCCTCCAAGGACACCCTTTCAAACTTTTTCGGCTCCATCACGGTCTTTGTGGATCGGCCTTTCAGGATCAATGACCGGATCAAAATCGGCGCATACGACGGGACCGTCACCGAAATGGGTATCCGTACTTCAAAACTGCGGACCCTGGAAAACCGTACGGTCTTTATTCCCAACAGCCTTTTTGCCAGCAGCCCCATCGAAAACATCAGCGCCGCTCCCAACACCAAGGTTGTCCAGACCCTGCTGGTAAAGGGGGATAACGGCCCGGACAAAATCGCGGCGGGCATTGCCATCTTAAAAGAGATCTGTTCCACCCTGCCGGGACTCGAAGAAACTCCCCAGGCAGTGCTGGCAACCATCGGCGGAGCAAACTGCCAGATCGCCCTTACCTATTACGTGTCCT
>BNUT01000033.1 GCA_025997555.1 Spirochaetia bacterium | reverse complement strand
AAGACGATTCGGATTGCCGGTCACCTGGAGGAAGGCTGCCTCAAACTCTTTGTGCGGGATAACGGCGCCGGTGTTGATTCACGGAGGGTGGATGAAATAAACGAAGGGCTTAAGTGGGGGGATCAAAAGGAAACCGCCGGGATAGGCTTGTTCAATGTCCATGAACGGATCAGGGTCGAATACGGCGAAGCTTTCGGGCTCCGTTTTAAGAGCGTGATCGATGAAGGAACCGAGGTGGAATATACCCTGCCTCTTTTAAATGGGGAACAGCAATGACCAAGATCATGGTGGTTGACGATGAATTCATTGTCCGTGTCGGAATCCGTAGTATTGTTAACTGGGAAGAATACGGATACACCATGGCGGCGGAGGCCGCAAGCGGGAGGGATGCCCTGGAAAAAATCGCCCAATACCATCCCCGGATCGTGCTGACCGATCTGGTAATGGAAAACATGGACGGCTTTGAGCTTATACAAACCTGTACCGAACAGTACCCCGAGATCAGCTTTATTGTTTTGAGCAGCTATAACGACTTTGAAAATGTCCGCAGGGCAATGAAGCTGGGGGTACGGGATTACATATTCAAGCCCACCATAACCGCCGATGAGATACTCCGGGTACTCAATGAGGTAAGTTCCGGCAGGGAATTTTCCGATCATCCCCAGAAGCAGCAGCTTGACAATGTAATCCGGGAAAACCTTCATGCCATCAAATATAATATGCTTTGTAAGTGTATGGATGCGGCCTTAGACGAGCAGGATGTTCTGTCCCAGTTCAAGGCCCTGGGCCTGCGCCTTGATCTCACAAGCCCCTTTTGTCTGCTCTGCCTCAGTATCAATGACTTTGAGAAGCAGCTCCTCTCCGGGGAATTCAAGGATGTGCAGCTCATCAAGATATCCATGGAAAATATCATATACGAGGCGCTTGATAAAAACCGGCGGATGGAAGTATTCAACTATGAAAAAGGCGCTATGCTGGTCTTTTTTAACATAGGCCCAGATCCCGGTATTCCGGTCTTTAATCATTTTATTCCTGCCGATGCAAAGGCGGAATCAGAAGAATTGTATGAATATCCCAATTTGAAGAATGAATTTTCCAGAATCAGGGAATATGTTAAAAGGTATCTCGGGCTGGACATATCCGGTACGCTGAGTCCAATCATAACCGAGATTAAAAAATTGCCGGAAATGATAAAAATCTGCGAAGATACTTTGCGCCAAAGAACCGCCGCCGCAGAACTGGTCCCCTATAACGGCGGGCAGCGTAATGAAATCGCCCTGGCCAGGGAATATGTTGCAAAACATCTGGGCGAAAAGATCGGGGTCCAGGAAATCGCCGCCCTGGTTGGGATGAGCGAAAGTTATTTCTCCCATTTGTTTAAAAAAGAGACGGGCGTCAGCTTTGTTGATTATGTTAACCGCATCAAGATGGAAATGGCGGCCAAGCTATTGGAAAACTCAAGGCTCAAGGTAGCCGATGTGGCGGAACGCATGGGGATTGATAATTCAAACTACTTCAGCGTTCTTTTTAAAAAAGTCATGGGTAATTCCCCCCAGGAATTCAGGGGGAAAATCAAAGAATAGTGAAGGGCCGTCAAAGAATAACAAAGATTCTCCGGCCTTTTTTATCCCGTTTTGCAGAAAATCAAATACGGATCATCGAATCCTGCATGGACGGCTGAAAATTCCGGCCTTACAATTTTAATAGATTCGCAAGGAGGATTCTTATGAAGAAAATGGCTTGTTTGTTTATGGTAACTATCATGTTGTTTGCCGCGCTGAATGTGTATGCCGGCGGTAAAACCGATTCGGGCGGCGCTGCGGGTAAAACCGTTACGGTCCGTGTCTGGGGCGGGGTGCCCGCGGAAAACGGCCCCCAGGCTTCGGTGGATTTGTTCAATGCCCTGTACAAGGACAGGGGAATCCAGGCCGAATATACCCGTTTTGTCAACGATGACAACGGTAATTTGCAGTTGGAAACAAATCTTTTGGCAGGTGACGGGGTGGATGTATATATAACCTATAGCGCCCCCACATTGCGCAAACGGATCGACAGTAATATGGCCATGGACATAACGTCCCTTATTAGCCGTGATTCCTTTGATATTGCGGGCTTCGGCGATTTGGGGGATGATTTTATGTACAACGGGCGTCATTATGGCCTGCCTTCAAAATTTAATGTTGACGACTGCATCATGATCAATAAAAGTATGTTCGATGCTGCGGGTATCCCGGTTCCCTCCAAATGGACTTACAGTGAATTCCGGGAAATTGCGAAAAAACTCACCAAGGGTTCGGGGGACAGCAAAGTTTATGGCGCATTCCTGAACACACCCCAGTTCATCGGCGCTACCATGGGATTTGCCAATTCTGTATTGGGCGGGGATTCCCTGTATGTTCAGGGCGGCAAAGCTACCAATTATAATTCCCCCATTATCCAGGAGGCTGTTAAGCTTGCCTACGACATGATGAATGTCGATAAAAGCGCCCCCACCCATGTGGATTCGGTTACCCAGAAACTGACCCAGGAAGGGATGTTCCTCTCCGGCAAGGCCGCCATGACCCCCGGGGCATGGATTGTCCGTAATGTTAAGGATACCAAAAATTATCCCCATGACTTTGTCACGGCCTTTGCCCCTTATCCCGTATCGGATCTCCAGGCATCACCCTACAGCATAGGCGGGGCAGGGGATATTATCTGCGTGAACCCCAAATCAAAAAATACTGAAGCTGCCTGGGAATATGTAAAGTGGTATACCACCAAGGGTATGGTGCCCATGGCCCGTGGCGGACGTATTCCCCTGTACAGCGGTTATAACATGGATGAGGTAACTGCGGCGTTCCTGGAAGGCGGGGAAACCGTCCTTGATGCGCCGTCATTAAAAGCAGCATATGTGTCGCCCCGTAAAAATCCTGCGGTTCAGACCATCACCGATAAAGCTGCTGAATTAAGCGCAATTACCAGGGAAGAACTGGAGGCTATCTACAACGGCGTAAAGACGGTTAATCAGGGCCTCTCAGACGCAAAAACCCGGGGCGACAGGATTCTCTCCCAGTAATTATATTTATAAACCGTTGCGGGGTCATTGAAGAATGGCTCCGCAGTATTACTGTTATCAGGGTAAGGACATGCCATGAAATGGAAGCTCAGCAAGCAGCTCAGGATCGATTTAACCGGTTATGCTTTTATTCTGCCTAATATCATAGGCATGGTCTGCTTTACCCTGATTCCCATTATTTTTTCCCTGGTAATAAGTTTCACGGACTGGGATTTTACCCGGGGTATCGGAAACTGGAATTTTATCGGATTAAAAAATTTTATCGACATGTGGAGTGATGAATGGTTTACCACTGCGCTTTTGCATACCGTTATATTTGCCTTTGTCACCGTGCCGGTCATCATCGGTATTTCCCTGGTTCTGGCGGTTATTATTGATAAGGCCTGCTATGCCAAAACGCCGCTGCGGCTTGCGATGTTCATGCCCTATATTTCCAATATTGTGGCGGTTTCAATCGTTTGGGTAATGATGTATTCCCCCTGGGGGCCCTTTACCCAGATGATACAATTTTTCGGTATAGAGAATCCGCCCAAATGGCTGGGAGATTATCATTGGGCGCTGCCGGCAATTATGATCATGGCTGTCTGGGGCGGGATCGGTTACTGTATCATGATTTATACCTCTGCCATCCAAAGTCTGCCTGAAGAACTCTATGAAGCCGCCAACATTGACGGCGCAAGTGAAGTACGGAAATTTTTCAAGCTTACGGTTCCCCTGCTTTCACCGACAATTTTCTTTCTGGTGATTACCCAGTTCATCGGCGCCTTTCAGGTTTTTGCTCAGGTTCAGGTTATGACCAGGGGCGGGCCGGGTACTTCCACCAATGTTCTGGTTTACTACATTTATAGATCGGCTTTTACCTATTATAAAATGGGATATGGCGCGGCAATGTCGTGGATATTGTTTCTTATACTGTTTATCATAACATTGATACAATGGAAGGGGCAGAAAAAATGGGTCGGTTATTGAGAAAAAAAATATCGGTTCATATTATAACCACCCTTCTGGTCTCCCTGTTTGCCCTTACCATGGTTGTGCCTTTTCTCTGGATGCTTTCGGCTTCAATGAAACTTGGTATTGATGTTATAAAACTGCCCATTAAATGGATACCGGATTATTTTTATCCCGGCAACTATAAACAGGTCTGGAATATCGGAGGCGTAGCCAAGCGGGACTATCATTTTAATCTGGCTTACTTTAATTCCCTTAAAATTGCCTTTATCAATCTCTTTGGCGCGGTTATTACCAGTACTGCCGCAGGATATGCCTTTGCAAAAATAAATTTCCGCGGGCGTAACGGGGTTTTCCTCATATACCTTGCCACCATGATGATTCCATCCCAGATCACCCTGATCCCCAAGTTCACCATGTTTTCTTTTTTTGGCCTTGTCGGCACCCATTGGCCGCTGATCCTCCCCGGACTTATCACCATAACCGGGACATTCCTGATGCGGCAATATTTTATGCAGGTTCCCAACGAATTGCGGGAATCCGCCTATATCGACGGTGCAAATGAATTCCGTATCTGGCTGCAAATCATGATGCCCATAGCAAAACCGGCCATGGCGTCCCTGGCCATGATTGTTTTTCTGTGGAACTGGAACAATTATCTGGACGCCCTTGTTTTTCTTTCCAATTGGCGCCTGTACACCATACCGGTGGCGCTGACAAACTTTATTGATGAAAGTATTACCGAATATAATTTGATTATGGCGGCATCGGCCTCTGCGCTGATTCCGGTCTTTATCGTTTTTCTGGTAGGACAAAAGTTTTTTGTAAAAGGCCTTGTATCAGGGGCTGTAAAAGGCTGAACATTGGAGGCGGTAGAATGGGTACATTTACTACGATTAATCACCGGGTGCAGTTCTGTGTAGTGGGCGGCGGCCTTTCGGGGCTCTGTGCGGCGGTGGAAGCGGCGCGGCGCGGCCTTAAGGTTGCGCTCATGCAGGATCGTCCCATGCTGGGGGGCAACGCCTCAAGCGAAATACGCATGTGGGTCCTGGGCGCGCACGGAAAAAACAACCGGGAATCCGGCCTTGTGGAAGAACTCTTTCTGGAAAACTATTATCGGAACCCCTACAAGAATTACAGCATCTGGGACAGCATTTTATGGGAGAAGGTTCATCTGGAAAAGAACATCACCCTCATCCTCAACTGTTCTTGTCTGGATGCGGAAGTTAAGGACGGGCAGATTTTGTCGGTTACCGGCTGGCAGACCACTACCCAAATGTACCATAAAATTGAAGCCCCTTTTTTTGCGGACTGTTCCGGGGACAGCGTCCTGGCCCCGCTGACAGGGGCGGAATACCGCGTTGGACACGAAGCGCGGGATGAATACGGCGAAGATATTGCCCCGGTGTATGCGGATAAAAAAACCATGGGCATGTCCCTGCTTATCCAGGCACGGGAAATGGGCGGCCCCCGAACCTATATCGCCCCGGTGTGGGCGGAAAAGTTTACCAGGGATAAACTGCCCCATCGTCTTCCTGATCTTAACAACGACGGTGAAAATTTTTGGTACCTGGAATTGGGCGGCATCCGCGACTCCATTGCCGATACCGAAGAACTGCGGGATGAATTGCTGGCGGTTGCTTACGGAATCTGGGACTTTGTGAAGAACGATCCGGAAAACCAAGACAAATTTGCCAACTTCGATCTGGATTGGATAGGCTTTCTTCCGGGCAAGCGGGAAAGCCGCCGTTATGTGGGGGACCATGTCCTTACCCAGGGCGATGTCCGTGATGGCGGTAAATTTAAGGATATCGCGGCCTACGGCGGCTGGCCTATGGACGACCATCATCCCGAAGCCCTGCGTACCACCGAGGAACCGACCGTCTACCATCCCGCCCCGTCTCCCTTCGGCATACCCTACCGCTGCCTCTATTCCCGGAACATACAAAATCTCTTCTGCGCCGGGCGGAATATCAGCACTTCCCATGTATCCCTCAGTTCCACCCGTGTCATGGCGACCTGCGCGCTTCTGGGGCAGGCGGTGGGCGCTGCTGCGGCGGTGGCCGGCCGCCATGGGACCACTCCCCGGGGTGTGTACCGGGAATACCTCGCCGAGCTGCAGCAAACCCTGATGGAAGATGACTGCTGGCTGCCGGGGCTTAGCCGTATGGCATCCGCTCTTACGAAACAGGGGAAGCTCTCAGGCAGTAAGGGAAATGCCGAGGTTCTGCGCAACGGCAATGATCGCCCCATAGGGGACGCGGACAACGGCCTTTCCCTCTTGCCGGGGCAGTATGCGGAATACCGGTTTGAAAAACCCGTTTCTGTTTCCCGTGTGCGGCTGGTCTTTGACAGTGACTTTAACCGGGAAACCCAGCCCGAAGGCAGCATCCACAAGCGGCCCATGTACGCCACCTACTACCTGGACACCAAAGCGACCCATGTGCCCAAGACCATGACCCGGGACTTTAAAATTTCCCTTACCCTTGCGGACGGCGGCAGCCGGACGATTGAGATAAGGAATAACCATCAGCGGCTGGTCCATGTGGATATCGGCGCGGAGCTTACCGCAGTCCGGTTTGAACCGACTGCTACCTGGGGCAATGCGGAAGCCCATGTTTTTTCTTTTGAGCTTGAATAGGGGCTATGAGCAAACACCCCTGAAATTTATCCTCTGTTTTCTTGATGATTGAGCATAGGTAGCGGTTATTTAAACCGCCCCCGTCGCCCGCCACTTTTCAATCCGGTCATAGGCGGCGTTGATCCGGGCGGATTTGTCCGTGGCCTTCTTCATATTCCCCGGATGCCCCGCATGGCGGTCCGGGTGGTGTATCTTGAGGAGCCTCTTATAGGCGGTCTTGCATTCCTCCGCCGAGGCCCCCAGGTCCAAGCCCAGTTCGGCAAAATCCTGCCGCAGCACTGCAGGGGCCGCCCCGGTTGAACCGCCGGTTTTTCCCGCGCCGCTCCCCGCAGTGTTGCCCTTGGTTGGGCCGCCGCCCGGTTCTTCATCTACAATCCCTCTCCAACTATCTCTTCGTGCGGAATCCTTTCCAAGGAAATCGTTCAGCTCATCAAAGGCCGCATCCAGATCCGGGTCTGCCCCGCGCTGATGCTGCCGCCCGGTTCGGCCAAAGATTTTTTCATCCTCATCGTTGAGATAACTCTTGATCACATCACCCAGCCGGTCAAAAATCCCCATAACGCACTATAACATAAAATCAGGGGTAAACGCAAAGAGCGGTAAAACACTTCTTTTCTTTTTTTCTTTTCTATGATACGATTTTTATATGAAAGTAAGCAAAAAGAACTTCGGTCTCCTCTCCAATGGGGAGAAGGCGTATCTTTATACCCTTAAAGCGGGGGATTTGAGCCTGTCCATTACGAGTTTTGGGGCTACCTGGACATCCCTTCTGGTGCCTTCAAAAAACGGACAACAGGATGATGTGCTTCTGGGCTATTCTTCCCTTGCTGGATACTGTAATAACAAGCCTTTCCTGGGGGCGACTGTGGGCCGCTTTGCCAACCGGATCGGGGGGGCGGCTTTTACCCTGGAGGGGCGCCGCTATACCCTGGATAAAAATAACGGGGAAAATACCCTCCACTCAGGCAGAAGGGGTTTCGATAAGCTCCTCTGGAAGGCGGAAACCTATAAGGAAAAGGACGGGGTTTTTGTCCGTTTCGAGCTTGAAAGTCCCGATGGGGACGGCGGTTTCCCCGGCAGCCTCAAGGCGGCGGTAAGCTACGGGCTTACCAAGTCCAACGAGGTCATCGCCAGCTATGAGGCCAGGGTGAGCGCCTCCTCGCCGGTTAACCTTACGAACCACGCCTATTTTAACCTCGCCGGGGAAGGGGATGGGGACATCCTCTCCCATGAAGCCATTATTTTTGCATCTTCTTATGTGGAAATTGATAAGCAGTCCGTCCCCACGGGGAAACTCCTCCCGGTACAGGGGGGGGCTGGGGCCATAGGTCCCTTCGACTTCCTCAAACGCAAACCCATAGGCCGGGATATCGAAGCAACCGTGATTGGCTACGACCACTGTTATGCGCTGGACGGCGAAATCGGGAAACTGCGGCCCTGCGCCGAGGTTTTTGAGGGAAAAACCGGCAGGAGCATGAAGGTCTTTACCACTCAGCCGGGGGTTCAGTTCTATACGGGGAATTCCCTGGACGGTGTTCAGGGCAAGGTAGGCTCCGTGTATAACAAGCATGGGGGGTTCTGTCTGGAAACCCAGCACTTTCCCGATTCGCCGAATCAGCCGTCATTTCCTTCCGCCATCTTCGGCCCCGGAAAAAATTATCACGAAAAGACGATTTTTTCGTTTGACTGGTAGACACGTTTCAAACAAAAGGTGTATAGTTGTTGTAGAGAATTTTAGAAACATTTGTACAAAATAAATTAACCTTACCTAAGGGGTAAGCGTAAGAAGAGGAAAATATGGACATCCAGCTTCAGGAACTTATCGATAAAATAAAGAAAGACGGAATCGAATCCGCCTCTGAGGAAGCCTCCCGGCTCAAGGTTCAGGCCGAAGCCGAGGCAAAACGGATCGTCGATGCCGCTGGCAAAGAAGGGGAAGCCATTATTTCCCGTGCCAAGTCTGAGGGAGAAAAGTTTGAAAAGGCCGGTATCGCCGCCCTGGAACAGGCTTCCCGGAACCTGGTACTGGCCTTCAAGACCGAAATCCAGTCCCTTCTGGACAAAATCGTCGCCCAGGAGACCGCTTCTTCCTATAGTGAGGATACCCTCAAGGCGATTCTCCCGGATTTGGTAAAAGCTTGGGCCTCCAAGGGCAGTGACTCTCTTGATCTGCTCCTCTCCGATGGTGATCTCAAGAAGCTTCAGGGCTTTTTTAACGAAAAACTTGCCGCCGAGCTCAAAAAAGGGGTGGAACTCAAGGCCGACCGTAATCTGGGAGCGGGCTTCCGCATCGCCAGCAAGGACGGCTCCGCCTATTACGACTTTTCTTCGGAATCGGTGGCGGAACTCCTCGCAGCCTACCTTAATCCCCGGCTTGGGGAGATCCTGAAAACTGCGGCCAGGGGCTAATCGAAGTGGCCTATTACTATCTGGTGGCACAGCTTCCCAGCCTCAGCTACGGACAAGCGGTGCCCATGGGTTCAAAAGCTTTTATCGACCTCTGTAAAACGGCCCTCAGCGCCGAAGACTCAGGCTTTCTCGGTTTCTGCACCCTGGACCCTTGGGCTCTTGCACCGGGAACCGGCGTTGCTTCGGCAGCAGAATCGGCGGCTCCGGAATTTTTTACCAAATGGTATGCTTGGGAACGGACTCTGCGGCTTAATCTGGCCCGGTACCGGGCCTCTCGTGTAAAGCGGGATGCCCCTGCCGATGTAAACGATTATCCTGCGGATGCCGCCGCAGCCGCAAAGGCCGCTTCCGCCATGGATTCCCCCCTGGAAGCGGAAATTTTTCTGGATGAGGCCCGCTGGCAGGCCATCGAAGCCTTTCAGGGGCTGGACTATTTTGATCGCAATACCGTGTATGCCTATCTCCTCAAACTGTTCCTTATGGAACGGCGGTCCGCTTTCCGGGCCGATGAGGGCTTTTCTGAATATAAGGGGCTTTACGCTGCCGTCATGGAAGCGGCCCGCGGACCAGTGTCCGAAACCAGTACAGAATCGGGAGAACGCCAATGATCGGAACTAAGGGTAAAGTAGTAGCCGTAAACGGCAATATGGTCAGCGTCCGCTTTGACGGCGCGGTATCTATGAACGAAGTCGGTTACGTCAAGGTGGCCGACAAGCGGCTCAAGAGCGAGGTGATCCGTATCCGGGGGGATGTTTCCCAGCTTCAGGTGTTTGAGATCACCAAGGGGATCGCTGTCGGGGACGAGGTGGAGTACACCGGGGACATGCTCGCGGTGGAAGTGGGGCCCGGCCTTTTGGGCCAGGTTTTTGACGGCCTCCAGAACCCCCTCCCCAAACTGGCGGCGGAAGCGGGCTACTTCCTGGAACGGGGGGTCTACCTGGACCCGCTGCCCGTGGACGTAAAATGGGACTTTACCCCGGTGGTCAAGGCCGGGGATACGGTGGAACGGGCCGATACCCTGGGTACGGTGCCGGAGGGCGCCTTTACTCACCGGATCATGGTTCCCTTCGGCCTCTACGGAACTTACACGGTTTCTTCTATAAAGAGCGCCGGTTCCTACAACATCCGGGAAACCATTGCGGAACTAAAAGATGAGAAGGGCAACACCCATGAGGTGAAGATGTCCTTTAACTGGCCGGTCAAGCGGCCGGTTGATTGCTTTGAGGAGCGGCTCAAGCCCGAAGCCCCCATGGTTACCCAGTCCCGGATCATCGACACATTTTTCCCGGTGGCACGGGGCGGCACCTATTGTATCCCCGGCCCCTTCGGCGCGGGAAAGACCGTGCTCCAGCAGGTTACCAGCCGTAACGCCGATGTGGACATCGTTATTTTGGCCGCCTGCGGTGAGCGGGCTGGTGAAGTGGTTGAAACCCTCAAGGAATTTCCTGAGCTCACGGACCCAAAAACCGGCCGATCCCTGATGGAGCGGACCATCATCATCTGTAACACTTCTTCGATGCCTGTCGCCGCCCGCGAAGCTTCGGTTTACACGGCGGTGACCCTTGCCGAATACTACCGGCAGATGGGGCTTCACGTGTTGCTCCTTGCGGACTCAACCAGCCGCTGGGCGCAGGCCATGCGGGAAATGTCCGGCCGTCTGGAGGAAATCCCCGGCGAAGAAGCCTTCCCGGCCTACCTGGAATCCACGATTGCCAGCTTCTACGAACGGGCCGGCCTTGTGCGGCTCCGGGACGGGTCCCTTGGCTCGGTCACTATCGGCGGGACGGTCAGCCCGGCGGGCGGTAACTTCGAAGAGCCCGTTACCCAGGCGACACTCAAGGTGGTCGGGGCCTTCCACGGCCTTTCCCGTGAGCGCTCCGATGCCCGCAAGTACCCCGCCATCCATCCCCTTGATTCCTGGTCCAAGTACCGGGGTATCATCCCGGCGGAAAAGGTTGAGTATGCCCACGGTTTTATCCGGCGGGGCAGCGAGGTTGAGCAGATGATGAAGGTGGTCGGCGAAGAAGGTACCAGCATTGACGACTACGTTATCTACCTTAAGGGGGATATGCTGGATGCGGTTTACCTCCAGCAGAACTCCTTTGATCAGGTTGATGCTGCGGTAAGCACGGAGCGGCAAGACTTTATCTTCAAGATACTCCTTAACATTCTGGCGTCGAAATTTGCCTTTCCCGATAAAAATGAAGCCCGCAGCTGGTTTAACCGGCTCAGGCAGAGATTTCTGGACTACAATGGTTCGGAATGGCGGAGCGAACGGTTCAATGCCCTGGAAAAGGAGATTGAATCTGCGGTGGCTGAACAGTCCAAGGGCTTGGACAAGACAGTAGAAAAAATCCTGGCGTAGGTAGGGACGTATGAATAAGGTATACAGCAAAATTGAATCCATCACCGGCAGTGTGATCACGGTCAAGGCCGAGGGTATCCGCTACGGGGACCTTGCCGAGGTTGACACCGTGTTCGGTACTTCACTGGCGGAGGTGAACCGCTTGGAAAACGACCTCGTATCCCTCCAGGTATTTGCCGGGGGCCGGGGTATTTCCACCGGTGACACGGTCCGTTTTTTGGGCCGGCAGATGCAGGTGTCTTTTTCGGAAAACCTCATGGGCCGGGTCTTTACCGGTTCCGGCTCTCCCCGTGACAAGGGGCCAGCCCTCACCGAAAACCTCATCCCCATCGGCGGGCCTTCGGTTAACCCTGCCCAGCGTATCATCCCACGGGACATGATCCGCACCGGTATCCCCATGATCGACCTCTTCAACACCCTGGTGGTGTCCCAGAAGCTGCCTATTTTCTCGGTCTCCGGGGAGCCCTACAACGAACTGCTCGCCCGTATCGCCATGCAGGCCGAGGTTGATGTTATCATCCTGGGCGGCATGGGTCTTAAATACGATGATTACCTTTTCTTCAAGGATACCTTGGAAGAGGGGGGCGCCCTTTCCCGCACGGTGATGTTCGTACACACCGCATCGGACCCCACCGTGGAATGTCTCATGATCCCCGATATGTCCCTGGCCGTGGCGGAGCAGTTCGCCCTTCAGGGCAAGGCCGTGCTGGTGTTATTGACCGACATGACCAACTTCGCGGATGCCATGAAGGAAATTTCGATTATTCAGGAGCAGGTCCCGTCAAACCGGGGTTACCCCGGCGATTTGTACAGCCAGCTTGCCAGCCGCTACGAAAAGGCGGTTAAATTTGCGGATGCCGGTTCCATCACCATCCTTGGTGTAACCACCATGCCCGGCGATGACGTGACCCACCCGGTGCCGGACAACACCGGCTACATCACCGAAGGCCAGTACTACCTCAAGGGCGGCCGCATCGAGCCCTTCGGCTCCCTGTCCCGGCTCAAGCAGCAGGTCAACGGCAAGACCCGCGACGACCACCGCTCCCTCATGGACGGCATGATCAAGCTCTATTCCGCCTACCGGGAGACCCTGGAAAAGAAGGCCATGGGCTTCATCATGACCGCCTGGGATGACAAGCTCCTCAAATACGGGGATCAGTTTGAAAAGAAGATGATGGACCTTTCGGTCAATATCCCCCTGGAACGGGCTCTGGACCTTGGCTGGGAGATTCTTGCCGACTGTTTCAGCCCCGAAGAAACGGGTCTGCGGACCGAGTTGATCAGTAAATTCTGGCCCAAGAAGGACTAAGAGGGTTATGGCAAAGATAAAGCTCACCAAAAATGAGCTGAAAAAACAAAAAGATTCTCTCAAGATGTATCAGCGTTATCTTCCTACCCTGATGCTCAAAAAGCAGCAGCTCCAGGCGGAAATCCGCACAACCGAGATCCGCATCAAAGAATTGATGGAGGAGAAGGACCGGATCGACGAATCCTTCAAGGCCTGGATCGCCGTATACGGCGAAACCGGGATATTTACCCCCGACTTGGTGCGTATCAGCAGTCTGAAAACCGACACGGGAAACATCGCCGGTGTGAGCATCCCCCTGTTCCAGGGCGCGGAATTTGAAGTAGCGCCCTATGACCTCCTTAAAACACCCCTCTGGCTTGATACGGCGGTTGAACGGATGCAACAGGTGCTGCTCCTGGATTTGGAAGCCCAGATTGTCGAAGAACAGCGCCGCCGCCTTGCCCATGAATTGCGGGTAACCACCCAGCGGGTGAACCTCTTTGAAAAGATTAAAATCCCCGAAACCAAGGTAAACATCAAGAAGATTGGGGTATACCTTGGGGACCAACAGACTGCCGCAGTAGTCCGGGGCAAGATCGCGAAACGGGGTCTGGCACGAGCCGCCCAAGGGGGCGCGTCGTGAACATTCACCCGACGAATCGGACTAAAGTCCGCGTGAGGAGGTTCCCCTCGTGATTGTACCCATGAAGAAGGTGTCTCTGGTTGTTCTGGACAAGAACCGGGAGGCTTCCCTTAACACGCTCCGGGAACTGGGTGTGGTGCATCTTGAAAAGAAGAGCGCCGTCTCGGATTCCCTCGCCAAGTTGCTGGAAAAAAAGACCAGGCTTGAGAATGCCCAGGGTATATTGATGCCCTATCAGGTTGATAAAAAAGCCGCTGTTGCCCAGGCTGCAACGGAAAAACCCCGCCGCAGGGCTACCGACCGCATAATGCCGGAACCCTATTCCGCCGAAGGCGTTGATGCGGAAACGGCGCCGGATTTTCAGACCCAGGTGCTGGAACTGGGGGAAGAACGCAAAACCCTTCAGGAACATCTGGCCTCTCTGGCACGGGAACGGAGCCGTATCGAGAAATGGGGTAATTTTAATCCCCAGGATATCAGGGATTTGGCGGCTGATGGGCTTGCCCTTTTCCTCTACGAGCTTTCCCTTATGAATTATGAAGCCCTTTCCGATGAGGTGCGGCGCATTGTCCTTGGCGGCAGCAAGACTGCGGTTTTTGTTTTGGTTCTGGACAAGGAACTGGAGGGGGAAAGCCCCTTTGTACTGCCGGAACAGTCCCTTTCGGAAATTGATGCCAATATGGCGGATATCCGGGCCAGAACAGCGGATATAGAAAAGCAGTTAGGGGCCTTAGCTCTTCACAAGTCCCGGCTTGAAACGGAAAAGAAATCCCTTGACGAGCTTATCGAATTTGAGCGGGCACGGGCGGGGATGGATGTCCTTGAGGATGTCCCCGCCGACTACGCCGTTTCCTGGCTCACCGGTTTTGTCCCTCAGGAGGACCTTGGAGTGCTCAAGCGGGCTGCGGCGGAAAACGGCTGGGCTCTTCTTGCCGAAGACCCCGCACCGGAAGACGAAGTTCCCACCAAGCTGAAAAACAACAAGCTGGCGAGCCTCATTTACCCCCTGACTGACTTCCTTGAAGTGGTGCCCGGTTACAACGAAGTGGACATTTCCGGCTTTTTCCTGTTTTTCTTCTGCATCTTCTTCGGGATGATCTTCGGGGATGCGGGTTACGGCGCCATACTTTTACTTACCGCTATCGTCTGTATTATCGGAACGGCGAAAAAGGGCGTTCCCGCCGCCTTCAAACTGTTCTTCCTTTTGGGGCTTTCCAACTTTGTCTGGGGGGTGCTGACCTGTACCTGGTTCGCCATTGATACGGCCCAACTCCCGCAAATCCTGCGGGACATATCCCTGCCGCTTATATCAAATGTTACCTCCGCCAAATCGGACTATGACGCGGGCATCGTTCAGCAGAACCTGATGATCTTCTGTTTCTCATTGGCCCTGCTGCACCTTTCCATCGGACATATCTTGGTCATTATCAGGAGCCGGACCCTCAAGCTCCTGGGGGATCTGGGTTCCGTCGCCATGCTGGTGGGGATGTACTTCATCATACTTTCCCTTATAGCCAGCAACGAGTACCGGCAGATTCCCATGATGATGCCCATGGTGTATCTCTTTGGCGGCGGCTTTGTGCTGAACTTCATGTTTGCCAATTATGACGGCAGCTTCGGTAAATCGGTGTTGGAGAGCTGCAAGAACATCATTTCGGTGATCTTGGGTATTGCCAACGTGTTCTCCGATATCATGTCCTACATCAGGCTTTGGGCGGTGGGGCTTGCCGGTGGGGCTATTGCCGCCACGGTGAACGCCATGGCCGGGCCCATGCTGGGGCATTTGGTTTTCTTCATCTTTGGGATTGTGCTGGTGGTCTTCGGCCACGGCCTTAACCTGGTCCTCAATGTGCTGTCGGTGCTGGTCCATGGGGTCCGCCTTAACACACTGGAATTCTCCGGCCACGTGGGACTCACTTGGTCGGGCTTTGCATATAAACCGTTCGCGAAACGGATAAAGAGTGAAACATAGTCCGGCTGGCCGGATTTTATCAACGAAACAAGGTAAGAGGAGTTAATCATGAATTTAGGTTTGATTGGCGCAGGCATTGTGATGGGTATTTCCGCATTGGGTTCGGCGCTTGGGATCGGGATTGCCGGGCAGTCGGTTATCGGGGCATGGAAGAAGTGTTACTTGGGGAACAGGGCGGCGCCCATGACCCTGCTGGCCTTCGGCGGCGCGCCTTTAACCCAGACTTTCTACGGCTATATTCTGGGCTTCCTCTTTATGAAGCCCGCAGCCCTTGCGAATCCTGAAAATGGGCCGCTGTACCTCGGTATCGGCTTGGCTTCCGGGCTTGCCATTGCCTTCTCCGCCCTCGCCCAAGGCAAGGCGGGCGCGGCGGGCGCGGATGCCACCGGGGAAACCGGCAAAGGCTTTGTCAATTACATGATGATCGTCGGTATCTGCGAAACCGTCGCCATTTTCGCGATGGTTCTTTCGATGATCAGTCTGTAGACTTAAACAGGATGTCCCGGGTCGTCGCCATTGGCGGTTTTGATCATGTGGATGCCCTTAGCATAGGCGGTAATTCCCCGGTCCTTATTCAGACCATGTGGAAGGACCGCTTGGGTTTTTCTGACCTTGAAGGCAAGGCCGGGGAAGCTACGGTTGAGCGGATTGCGGCCCTGAAACGTATGGGCTGTAGTCTGCTCCGTTTTGCCGTCCCGGACCTTGAGGCCGCCGAAGTTTTGGGGAACCTTGCCAAAATGGTTTCCATACCCTTGGTGGCGGATATCCACTTTGATTACAAAATCGCCCTCCGCTGTCTTGATTTCCCTATTGCAAAGATACGTATCAACCCCGGTAACATAGGCAGCCGCGAGCGGGTGGAGGCGGTGCTCACCAGAGCCGCCGCGAAGAACCGGCCCATCCGCATCGGGGTGAACGCCGGGAGCCTGCCCCTGGACCTCCGCGACAAGGTGGATTCCGGGGATATAAGCCAGGCTGAAGCCCTGGTTGAGGCGGCGGAACAGGAACTGGCAATCTTCCGGGAATTTGATTTTTCCTCTTGTTTGATCTCTATGAAAGCTTCTTCAGTTGCCGATACTATAAGGGCGAACCGGCTTTTGGCGGAACGGACCGATGTGCCCCTTCATATCGGGGTTACCGAGGCCGGGCCCCTGATCGCCGGTGTGGTGCGGAATGCTGCGGCCCTCATGGTCCTGCTCTCCGAAGGGATTGGGGATACCATCAGGGTATCCCTTTCGGATACCGTGGAACGGGAAGTGATCGCGGGCCGGGAGATATTGGCCTGCGCCGTTGACAGCGGGGAGGCCCTTATCAAGGGCGGCGGTGCGGCGGTAAAACGGGCCGGATCGCAGGGGCAAGGGGTCAAGATCGTTTCCTGCCCCCGCTGCGGCAGGAACAGTTTCGACACCCATGGTTTTACGGAAAAATGGCAGCCTGCCCTGTATGCCATGGATAAAAACATCACCGTGGCGGTTATGGGCTGCGCGGTGAACGGGCCGGGGGAGGCCCGCCATGCGGACTTGGGGATCACCGGCGCGGGGGATAAGGTGCTTATCTTCCGGCATGGAAAGGTGATACGGACCATTGATGCCGCAGATGCGGATGCGGCCTTCCGGGAGGAGCTGGAAACGCTGGCTACCAAGTTTTTTAATTGATAATTTTAGTTTTATAATAGAGTTGTTCGATAACTGAAGTTATCGAACAACTTCCGCTGAAAAATGCAAAATGCGCAGACTAAAGTCTGATGCATTTTGCGAGACTTGTGAGAGAACCAACCGGGTTCTCGAACAAGTCCAATATACCGAAATTTAAAAGAAATTTTTATGAGGAGATTTTGGTGAAAAAGTTAATTTTGGTTGGCCTTATTGGCTTAACGCTCTGTGTTTCAGGGGCATTTGCCCAGGATCAGCACCCCACGGACAAATGGGGCATTGGTGTCCAGGGCGGCGGTAGTTTTGGTTGGGGTTTGTTTGGTTGGGGGGGCGCCTTGACCCTAAAAATTCCTGCGGCGCCTATTTTCTTTGTCGTTGATGGGGGTATTGGTTCCGGCTACTTTAGGGTGGGGGTTTCCGGGGACTACTATTTCATTGATAAGACCTTTAGTCCGGAAGCCAAACTCGGCTGGTACCTGGGCGGCGGGATTTATATCAATTTTTCTAGTTGGACTTATGTATCCTTAGGCGCCGGCGCCCATCTTCCGATTGGTCTTTCCTGGCATCCCATTGACCTGATTGAGGTGTATCTCCAGGCGGTTCCTTCCATTGGTGTCAGTATCCCTTTCTCTGACGCCAGTAACCATAACTGGTTCGACTGGGGAGTTGGTGGCAATCTGGGTATCCGTTTCTGGTTCTAGCCGTATCGTTAAATTGATATGCCTGTGAGAAAACGCCGGTTTTTATCTCTTTTTTTCTTTTTCCTCTGTTGCGGCTTCGCCGCTGCCCAGGTTGGTTCATCGGCACGGCAAACCGAAAGGCCCTGGTGGTATACCATGGAACAGGGCAAGTTTTTATTCCGCGAAGGGGATTACGGCAGCGCCCTTCTGTCTTTTGAGGATGCCCGGCGGCAGCGGCAGATCATGTATACCCGGATGGAACAGGATATGATCAATCTCCTTTCGATTCCCGAAGTCCGCCGCCTGGGGGATTATCTGGATATGGTGGAAACCTATATTGCAGACCGGGGTCAGGTAGATGCCGCTGCTGCCCTGAGGGAACTCTACTACCGCGTCCCCAAGGCTTCCCTGAACAATTCGGCGGCCAGGGCCCTTACGGAACTGGGTAAGTTCAAGGATTACCCCGAAGCGGAGTACTGGATAGGGGAAACCTACCGCGTCGAGGGGGAACTGTCCCTGGCCCTTATGCAGTTTCTCAAGGTCCATAAACAGCGCAGCCTCCTTGAAAACCCGGGATTTGACACCCAGCTCCTCTATGAGATCGCCGATATCCTCAGGATACGGCAGGAGTACACCGAAATGGAGCGGGCCCTCATTGAAATTCTTACCGGCGTCAATCCGGGGCATAACTGGGAAAAGGAAGGGGAGGCTGAGGCCGCCGATACCCTCTGGACAAACAGCGCCGGGGCATTCGCGCAAACCTCCATGTTGAATATCCTGGGGCAGGATGGTATTACCCGCTTTTTGACCCTGTACCGTTACAATAACATCGTTGTGGAGAAGGCTCACCGGCGGCTGGGTTTTTATTATTACGCCGTCGGCCGGCATAACCAGGCGGCGGAACACTTGATGTTTGCCTTTCTTATCCAGAATACGATCCTGTTGGAGGAAATTTCCCGC
>BNUT01000032.1 GCA_025997555.1 Spirochaetia bacterium | reverse complement strand
ATTACTTTATCAAATTCCGCATCTCACCAGTATTACACACAGGCGAATGTAAAACAGGCATTTTTTCCAGACTTAAGCTCCCCCTAACGCTATTCCGTACCCGTCTATGAATAAAATTGTTACCACCGAACCAATTCGCATTCTCGAATATGGCGGTGAACACAGGCGATAATGAAGAAATAGAGAGTGAATCAATGCCAAACTCCTGCGGCGTTACTGTTTGAGTCAGATAACAGGATAAAAGCGGTATCAGTTGAATAAATAATTGGGGTATAGTCAGGCGAAATATGACTAATCCAAGATACTGTTTCTTGCGGCCTGAAAGGTTGAATAGGAGGTTGACTCCATATCCGCCATTTGTTAATTCAAGGGTGATAAATGACTTCTGATTCCCTTTATATTCCCCGTCAGGACGGTAAATGCGCCTGAAATCATTTGACTGCCAGGAGCTATATCCTACTTGTGTAAATCCGCTTTTGTTAAAAACAATGGGATTACAGGAAAGAAACATATATTTCAATTCCAGTGAATAGATTCTAAAATCTGTTATTTTTATATATTTGCGGAACAGATTTTCCTGAATGAGTTTAGTTATTACTGTACATATTTGATATATCAGCGGTTCATAGCAGTTGAAGAATACTCCTGATATGGTTAATATTCCGGTATTACCGAATATATCAATGTAGTGAACTAATGAGGTGTCGTTTAATGCTTTTACGGCATCTTCGTTTTGCAGTATTGCTCTGTCGAATGAAAAGGCGATTGACGAAATGTGATACGTTGGTTCCATAAAACCCTCCATAATAGTTTTCAAGATTATGTCTTTGATAAAAAAGAGGTACAGCTATAAATGCTATGCCTCTTTATGACTGCCAGGGGAGATTCCCCTTTTATCAGGGATTATACTCGCTGGAAATCCGGCCGAGCAGAAAACTAACCGTGGCGATAACAATACCGCCAAGCGCCATAAGTATCGATTTCTCCTTGTTTTTGTCGTTGCATCCACAAGTTCCGCCCGGCTCAGAGTTCGGTTCTTTTCTTTTACCGAAGCCTGATTCTTCCTGAGCCATTTCTTCATTTTCATCCATGATAATTGTCCTCCAAAGTCTAATTTAGACAACAAATGATTGTCATAGAGGATTATATATATTTGAGGGAAATGCCGAATAAATTATTGCGTTTAAAAGCTGATGCTCACCCGGCATAAATATCAATCCGCGATAGCAACCGGTATTCCGTTCCGTTTTCCCCTGCGGCAAACACGAGAATCGTATCGTACGTGTCGCGGGTGAGCATCACCTCGATACTATTTTCTTCAACCGGCGAGATGTTGACCGCTTTTGCCGGAGCGAATGTATTGCCGGTCGGGTCTGCTTTTTGCAGGTGTTCAGCCTCAAGCAGGGAGTATGGCTTCCCGCCGCCGCTTGCCATTTCGCCTAAAACGTAGCACCGGATAGGTCCGGCGTTGTCTTTTTGCTCATTCTGTAGATAGACCAGTTGCAGGGGGCGGAAAAGGAAGTCGGCAGCCGTTCCGCCTTCTTGACCGTAGGAGATGTTTAGTTCGGTATTTTCCGTCAGGGCGGTTTTCACCGTTGCCTCGATAGTACCGCTTAAAAAATCCGGCTTCCCCTGAACTACAGAAATCTTGCCCAAAACGGATTCCTCTGTCTTCACGCCTTTCTTTAAGGAAGGACGGAATTTTTCCACGACGGTTTTCAGGATGTCCCGGTGCCACGGCGAAAGCACGATACTCGACGGCAAAAGGGGTAAAATTGCGTCTTTCATACCGAGCGCGGTCAGGCCCGCGATACCCAGCGCAACAATCGGAATATCCCCACCGTCCATCACAATATCAGCCTTGAACGCCGGATCGGTATAGATGTAGCCCCGCTTTTCAGCACTGTAGCGAATCGGCGCGGAAAGGTCACGTCTCATAGCGGCGATGTCGGCGGCTATGGTCCGCGGGTCAACGCTCATTCCATACTCCGTCGAGTAGTCCCGGGCAAGGGAAGCGGCGGTCGGATAGCTGTTTTCCCTGATTTTCCGGTCAATAAAGCACTTTCGATGCGTAGACGGCTTAAAGTTTACCATAAAATCCCTGATTTATTGTGGGGTTGACGCCTTAAACTCTCCAGTATGATACGATTTACATACCACTTGTATTTTAATTTTTGGTATGCTATAATTATCATTAACAAATCATACGAGGCGTAAATTTGGTCCTCAGATAGCTTAAAGTGTGTAAAAATGACCCACTTTTCAGCTAATGGGTGGTTTTGGCAGCGATTTAGGTGGTGAAAGGCTGTTCCGGGGCGCTGTAGGGCGCAGGGACGGCTTTTTGGGGAAGTAGGGGTAAAAGGAGTCAAAATGGGTATTGAGCAAAATATAGGGCATCTGGCCATTAATCTTATTAAGAGCATGAACAGCGGCCTGGAAGATGAAGTTGGTGAAGAAATTACTAAAATCGTCAAACAAAGCGCCATTGCCGGGGCAGCAGCCGGTGTCGGAGCGGGCTGGCTTCCCGGCGCAGGGGCGACGGTGGCCGCGGTAGCGTGTATTGGCGTAACCGTTTCCATGTATGTCCGGATAAACGCGGCCCTCAAACTAAAGATAGGCGAGAGCGTATTAAAGGGGATTGCTTCAGCGGTAGCCACTGAACTGGCAGGCGCCCTCGTCAGTACGGTAGCCGGAACTTTGTTATCGTTTATACCCGGTCTTGGAACCGCAGCGGCAATGGCATTGGCGGCGGCAACCAATTACGCGCTCGTGTTCGGCTATGCCTATGTTTACCTGAAAATACTTACGGAAGTTTTCAAGGCAGGAAAAAATCCGGCAGCTATGAAAGCCGATGACCTCAAAAAGTATGCTGAAGAAGCTGCAAAATCAGACGATGTCAAGAATCTGATGAAAGAGGCTAAAGATAGCTACAAGCCGGGGAAGAAGTAGGCCCGGCATCAATATAGGAGGCAGACATGGGAATTTTAGAGTGGGTTATTGAAAAAGGAATAGAGGGAGTAAAGCATCATGCTTTAAAAGCCGTCGGTGATGGGTTTGGTAAGGAAAAAGGAGTGAATTATCATGACTGATAAAAACCAGAACTTCGGGAAAATTCTCATTGAGGACATTTTTACAATTCCAGGACGTGGAACTGTTATCACAGGCAAAGTATCTGAGGGGACTTTTAAATTAAACGATAAAGTCTTAATTGCCGGTTGTGAACTTGAAACACAAAAATCAACAATAACTGGTATTGAGATGTTTAATAAATTGTTGGATGAAGCGAAAGAAGGTGACAATGTAGGATTATTGTTGAAGGGCATTAAGGCTAAATCAATCGCACAGGGGCAATTGGTTACGAATTGCTTAGATCAAGAACTTGTGGATCAGTGGACAGAAGAACTTTGCGATTCTGATGACGAAGAATCCGTAGCCAACGATGAAAATCCCGAAGTTCGTGCGCACATTGAGAAAGGCGATGCATTTCTTGAAAAAGAGAAGTACGATAAGGCAATTACAGAATACTCCGAAGCATTAAAAATTGAACCTGAAAATACCGAAGTACTTTCAGAGCGTAGCGCAGCGTATACTCTCAATGAAGAATATGTCAAAGCTCGCTCTGATTTGAAGAAATGGCTAGGTTTGATAACATCCGCATCAGATTATGATGAAGATGATGATGAGACAAAGGAGATTTTATCCGCCATTTATTTTTGTTTTGGAAGAACGTATTTTATTGAATCCAAATGGGAAAAGGCTCTCGAATTTTTCGATAAAGCGGTTGAAACAAACAATGAGAATGCCATGGCCTATCAGTTGCGGGGATATGTACACTTTTTCAAAGATGACGAAGATAAGGCGGAAGAAGACTTTAAAAAAGCCATAAAACTTGATCCGGATTTAGAGGTCGAGATCAAAGAGTTTAAGGCCGATGATTCCCTGGATGACAATGAAGGCGAAGATATAGGAGAACAAAAACCAGTAAAGACGCCGCAAAAGAAAACAATAGCTGCTGTGCCTTCAAAAAAGAAAATTGGCATATCAAAGGATACTGCCAAAAATGTTGCACTTTTTACTGTTCGATTAGGTATAAAAGCTCTCTTTGGTGGTTTTGATGTTGGTTGAAGAAAAAGGATATAACAGAAATGGCTAAAACCAACAAGAACGAAGTCACAAATGATACTGAATCATGGAATGCATTGTTGAATGAAACATTGCATCTTGAGGGCGCAGTTGTCAACCGGGATGCATTACTGAAAAGTGTATTTTCAGGTTAAAGTGAAGATTATGGAACATCGAATATATATCCAAAAGATTAGATTGATTCCAGTATTGAAATCGAATGTTCTGGTTGTAGTGCAAAATTGCGAGATGATTAGGTATTGCGAATAATGATCGGTGAAATAATCCGGCGTTGCCGATGGAATTAATGCTTGCAAAAGGTATTGGTTTAGACGATGTTGTGAAATTGCTCATGAAAAACGGCGGTAAATTGAGTTAACTGCGGTAAAACTAGGAGAATAGCATGGCAAAAAAAACGAGTGTCCAGTCTTGGAACGAACTTCTTGAAAGCACATTGCAACTTTCAGGTGCGGTAGTTGACAGAGATAGTATTCTCACCGAGGCTTTCTCGAACAAAAAGCGGTTTAAGAAAATCATCAAGAAAGGACCGGTCAAAGGCTGGATTCATCTTTACGAAATGGATAGTGCTGCAGATACGGCTACTTCATCACAATCAGGTGATATAGGTGTAAATGCCGGAGTGGATGCGGCGGTGAACGCGGTGGTAGGGTTAGTGCCTTTTGGTTCTCTCGTGATGAAAGCCGGTAAAATGGTTACCGACAAGGCAGGACTTACTGAAAAAGCTACTGATGAAATGCGTGAACTCTATCATATGGTGGTTGTCGCACAGAAAATGGCATATATCTATGGCAAGCCGGAATTAACTCGTGATGATCTGACAAAAATGGTTGCCGTTATGGATAACGAAATTGTAGCACAAGAACAGTTAACGCTGGCTAGTGGTACTAAGGCGGCTGTAACAGGTTTTGTACAAGGTTATGCGGAAGAAACTGTAAAAGAAGTTGCGAAAGAGGCTCTTAAAGGTTTTATTCCGGGCGCCGGAGCTGTAGTTGAAGGTGTTAAAGGCATTATAGATGTTAATTCAAAAACGTCAAAGTTTGAGAAGAAAACTGATAAATTAAAAGCGATACTCCACAATGAAGCGGCAGTCGTAATTCATAAGCGCGATTTTCGGCGTTGGCTCACAACACTGTTACTCTGTATTTTTGTCGGCTGGTTTGGTATTCATCGTTTGTTCACCGGGAAAATCATTTCCGGTCTTATGTTTTTTGTTCTATGGATGTTCAACGGCTTTATCGGCGATATTCTTAATTCCTTTGCACTCTCCGAAACCGCGATTGAAACAATAGGGGGTGTTCCCACTATTATAATTTTCGTATGGTGGTTGATTGATTTGATTATGATTATTTTTGGTAAGTATAAAAACAAAGAAGGGGACTATATATCACGAAAATAATGATATTGGAGGAAAAAGAATGCTTTGTCCATATTGCAACACAGAATTAGACGCTGATACTCAATTCTGTACAAGCTGCGGGAAAGACGTGTCGGAAAACACCGGTACTGCAGCAAGTGATGAAACAAAAACTTCTGATGTTAAAATCAAAATCAGTCACGATGCCAAAGAGGCTGATTTCGCTGATATGACAGAATTGCTTATTAAAGCGTTGAATGATTCAGGCGCCTTTAGCGCGGAAAAAATGTCAAAAGCGGAATGGGAGACCGAGAGTGTCAAACATGAATTACTGGACACCGGAAAAGATATTCCGTTTATTTTTGTCGGTAAATTTGATGATGCGCTCTTTAATGCGTGCCAATGGAAATATGACGAACTCGGCATGAAATATGGCTGGAATGAAAATAAAGCCCTGCTCTTTATCGAAAAACGCAAATGGAATGAAAAGGAACTAAAAGAACTGACAGAACTTTTCGGGCAAACCGCCGAACCAAAACCGGCTAATTTCCTAAAGAAAGGGCTGGATGCCGCAATGGGCGGTTTTGACAAACTACCAAAATGGGGAAAAGTGGCAACTGCGGCGGCGGGAGGTTTTTTATTCGGGCTCGGCGCACTTGCAATTGCCGGAGGGACCTATTTTGTAAACGGTGCTATCAATAATGCTAAGGTGTTTGAGAATCAGAAGAAATACCTGATAAAAAAGTTCATCTCCGAAGGGTTAGGGGAGTTTTTAAGCGGCGTATGAGTTACACTATCGGCTCTTTCAACCTTCTAAACTTCTCAGGACGCACCGAGAAAGATTTGGACGCAATAGCTACTATTATAGCAAGTGAACAGTTCGACATTGTCGCTTTGCAGGAAGTATTACGTCCAGAAGCTTTGACAATGTTGTTGCGGCGTCTTCCGTGGTATTGGGAAGGCCGTCAATCTACACCGCGAAGCAGCAAAGAAGAATTGGAGTGGAATGATACACCATCTACTGCATCCAATATTCCTCAAGGAGTCAAAAAATCCGCGAATACTGCTAAAGGGTATGCGTATCTATGGAATACACGCCGGTTTAGGGAATGTTCAAAGAGCGGTCCGCAAATATTTGAACAGATAAAAAACGGAAGTTTAGTGCGCAATCCCTTTTATGGGCGTTTTACTTCCGCCGGACTGCCCGGCGGGACTTTTTGTGAACTCCGCCTGGTCAACGTGCATTTATGCAGCCCCGCGGAAAATAAAGCGGCGCGGATGAAGGAATACAGTCTCATCACCGATGAAGTATTAAAACGCATCGGCACAAAACGCTACGGAGATAACAGACCGGCATATACCATTGTACTGGGCGATTATAATATGCCTGTAGCATGGTGCGCGGGTAACGGTGAATCCGGCTTTGGCAATTCAATTATTACCGAACAGGAAGATAAAACAACCCTTTCAAAAGAAAATGATTTTGCAAATGATTATGATCATTTCAGTTACGATATGATTGGGATGTCTGATATTGAACTCTATATCAAGCGTGTCAACGCAGTAGAGAAATACTATCATAATGATTTTGTAAATTACCATAAAAAGGTGTCCGATCATATTCCGGTTAAAATGGAACTGGAATTAAATTCTGGGTATTAGGGGTGTATATATGGCTAACGAAAAGCAAGGTGAACAGACTTTTACAGACCGTGAAAAAATGGAAGCGGCTTACGCGCTTAACCTGTGCACGGTATCGGTTTCGCAGATTGTCGATTATAATGACATCTATATTCTTGAACAGGAATACGATGCGATTTTGAACAACCTGAACATCCAGAATATCATTCACGACGAGGCGTTATTGTCTGTCCTCAAACAGATTCTTGATACCATCACCTTCTTCAAAATTCAAGAAGGCGACAAGAAGTTTATTGAAAAAGAATACCAGGCGAAAATGAAAAGCGCGATATGGTCCGCTATTCCCAATTTAAGCGTGATTATTGCCGGGGGAAATCCGGTAACGGCGGCAATCGGCATAGCCACACAAATCGGTATAGGCTACATGGCATATCGCAAAACAACTGGCGAAGCCAATCTAGCCCAGGAACGCGCGAAATGGGAATTACAGCGTGCCGCCATTGAACAATTTTCCGCATTGCAAAGGGAACTTTTCTCTTGCGCGTGGCGGCTTTCCGATAAGTATGATTTTGAGGACCGCTACCGGCTTACGGAAAAACAAATTAAGCATTATAACACAATTCTTATGGACAGTGACCCGATGCGCCGTTACGAGCGGCTTGATACCCAAAAGCAGGTTTTTGAGGCATTCCCGCCATTCTGGTATTACAAAGGAAATGCCGCCAAAGAGGTTGCCGCCAAATACGCCCATAACGCGGATATAACTACCGCATATAAGGCAAAGGCCCTTGAAGACTATCGTAAGTTTGACGAAATATACGTTGAACTCATGCGGGAGGATATTATTGCCGCATCCTGTGCCCTTGAACATATCGCATTGCTCGATAGAACGAAAGATGTGGATGAAATCAGGAAATTACTTGAACGTGTAGCTCATCTTGCGGGGGATAATTTTGATGTGCTTCAACTAGTCGTCCTTAACTACATCGCCCTTGATGAAAAAGAAAAGGCACGGGATATTCTGCGGCGTTTGGTGAATGAAGATTACAATGTCAGCTTTAACGGCTTACTGTTAAGCCGTATTTATTGCAGATGGAATAAGAACAAAGTAGAGTTTGATATTCTGCGGGATCGCATCGGCGATAAAAACGTAATTCCGTGGATTGAAGACGATGGCGAGGCTGACAAAAAATACATATCGGATTGCGAAACGGATGTGCTGTCTCAGTTCAATAGTTTTATTGATTGCGTAATTCTTAAATACCGAAAGCAGTATTACGCGAAGTTTCAGTTTGACGATTCGCAAAAAGTGCAAAAACAGGCTGAATGGGCGAAAGGCGCTGATATTACCCAGTTTATGGTTGATACCATGAATGATATGTTCAAGGAATTAAAAGCGTTTGAGTTATTTTCCATTCATAAACGCCTTGAAAATAAATCGTGGCTGGAGTATTTCAAAGAAATCTCCATTCCCATTTCGGCAAAAATCAATAACTTCAACAAAACACGAATGAATGTTTTGAAGAAAATTTCCGAAAACGCTAACAATCCGAATGTACTAAAAGGAACCGTGGAAGCCCTTTTTACTGCATCAAACTTTTCCGTAATTGCTTCTGATTTTACCGAGGGAATAAAGGCTGAGTTTAAGAGAACCCTTACGGTAGAATCCATAACTAATTTACAAGACAATTTACCATTAATACTGGAACAATGGTATATTGAAAACGAGATTACTTTTTCTGAAAATGACGATGCTGAGCAAGCAGCAGAAGAAGTCTTTGGTAATTATTTTACCTATCCGGAGGAAGTGTGATGCCGGGGTTTATTTGCAGGAATTGTGGGCAAACAACATCGACAAGCGGCTCATTTCCGGGTTCTAATTCTGGTTGTCCTAAAAGTAAAACACGCTCGCATACATGGAAAGAAAAAAAGTTCACGAAGGGAACAATCGCCTATAGGTGTAAGTGGTGTAATATGCGTATTAATACCAGATGCAAGACTGACTGGGAAATAAAGCCATGTTTAAAAGCTCCCGGTCCATATAAACGCCATGTGTTTATAAAAGGTTAAGTTTATGCAGTGTCCAAAATGCAGTGCGAAAATAGAATCTGATTGGAAGTATTGCAAGAAATGCGGCCTCGCGCTTTCAAGCAAACATGACGACCGGATTGTAGCAGAAACTAAAATACTCGAAGTGCAAATTGTTAGCGAACCCACTGTAGAAATTATTGATAATGCGGATATTCAGCTTGAATATAATCCCCTATCCGAAACTACAACACTTTTATGCAATGAGAAAATCGTAGAGCTTCCCTGTATCGGCACGGGAAAAAACATCCGCCTCAATGAGTATATTCATGATTTCTTTATCGACTTGCAGAACAGGCTTCGGCTTGGAAAAGGAAGTGTTAGAACAATGTCGTTTCATGGTACAGCCGGTGATTTTGAACAAGTTTCGATTGCTTTTAACAAGTATAACGAAAGAAAAGCGGAACATGGCGTAGAATTAACGCTTAATTTCATTGAGAAGGAATATAGATAATGGATAATAATACGCTTGATATACGAAAACAGGAAGAATTACTCAGTGCATTACGGCTTGCGGAAAAAACAGTTAATAAAACCTATATCGAAAATCTCAATGAGCTTGAAATCATCGAATGCCCCCGGGAATTGCAGGATGAAAAATTGCATAATATTGCCCAATTCTTCAAAATTGATCGATTTGTGCATGAGAAAAAAGAAAATAACCGCGATAAACTCATGAGTATATATCATGCCGTTGCAAGTGCGAATGGTTCTATAATTGTTCTGTTGGTAAGCGACGGTACTAAAGTGTCATATTACATCGGCACAAAAATTATAAATAGTATTGATTCTGCTGATATTCTTGAAAAGTCGATCAAAGGCAATTTTCCGGGTACCATAATAAAGCCGGTATATGAGGGCGAAGATATAAACAACCTTGTAAGCCAGGTATTTGAAATAAACGACAGAAAAAAATCAAAGCAGCAAAAACAAGTTTGTACGGTGACGGGTATTGCGGGTTTGCGCTCTAAAGAAGAAAGTCACGAAAAACAATTTGTCCAGGGAATAGAAAAACTGATTGATTCGATGCAGGGAGAGAGCTACTCCATTTTACTCATTGCCGACCCGATGAGTTCATCTCAAATCAACGCCATTAAACACGGTTACGAAAACCTGTATTCCCAGCTTGCTACATTCGCGTCAACAGACTTAAACTTTTCTGAAAATGAAAGTGCCAGTATCAGCAATAGTATCAGTAAAGGCCTGTCAAAGTCCATAAGCAAAAGTGTGAGTGATACAATTTCACATACTACCGGATCGTCACATGCCGGAAGCGCGGGTCTTGGTATGGGTATTGGACTTCCCTTCGGAGGACCTAATGCGGGTGTCAATTTCGGGTACTCATATTCAACAAATAAAAGTGATTCAACTTCAAAAGGAGTTTCAGTCAGCAAATCTGAATCGGAATCAAAGCAAAAAACCATAGGAGACAGCTTATCCCAGGGCACAAGCCGCAGTATGCAGATCAAGTTTGAAGACAAAACCGTTCGCGGGCTCCTTGAAAAAATTGATTTACAGTTAAAACGCCTGAACACCAGCATAGATACCGGCATGTGGAATTGTTCTGTTTATTGCCTTGCCGATATGGCAACTACCGCAAAAATGGTGGCAAGTGAATATCTTTCACTATTACGAGGTGAAAACTCGTCGGTTGAAACCGCCGCTTTAACTAAATGGGCTAATGACGAAAAGATTATTCCGTATTTGAAAAAAATGCATCACCCGGTCCTAAAACTGGACGGAAATGCAATAACGCCGTCTTCATATATCAGCGGCTCCGAGCTATCCATTCATGCCGGGTTCCCCGGACGCAGTGTAGGCGGTTTGCCGGTTCTTGAAACTGCATCTTTTGGACGGGAGGTAATTACCCATTCCCCAGGCAAGAATGAAAATGAGCAAATACCTTTAGGCAAAATCTTTCACATGGGGAATGTTGAACATACGGCGGTCAATCTGCTAAAAGACAGCCTTACATCCCATGCGTTTATAACCGGTTCTACCGGAAGCGGAAAATCGAATACTGTTTATAACCTATTGGAAGAAATAAGAAAGAGCGGCAGCCATTTTCTTGTAATAGAAAGTGCAAAGGGTGAATATAAAAATATATTTGGGCATAATAAAGATGTTTCAGTTTTCGGTACACATCCTGATACCACGCTTTTGTTGCATTTGAATCCTTTTTCATTTCCTAATGGCAATGAAAACCTGCAAAACAATATCCATATACTTGAACATCTGGACCGTCTCATTGAAATATTCAATGTATGCTGGCCGATGTATGCAGCTATGCCCGCCGTGTTAAAGGATGCGCTGGAAGCATCCTATGAAAGCGCCGGTTGGGATCTAAAGACTTCAAAAAACCGCTATTCATCCGCCCTGTATCCTTCCTTTGCAGATGTGGTAGATAATATTCAAATGGTTATGGACACCTCCGATTACTCAGATGAAAATAAAGGCAATTACAAAGGCGCGCTAGTAACCCGGTTAAAATCATTGAGTAACGGTATCAACGGGATGATATTCTCTGGCAATGAATTATCAAACGAAAAATTATTCGATGAAAATGTCATAGTTGACCTTTCACGGGTAGGTTCCACGGAAACGAAAGCCCTCATAATGGGATTGCTCGTTTTGAAACTACAGGAATACCGTCAAACAAGCGGTGATATGAACAGCGGATTAAAGCATGTAACGGTCCTTGAAGAAGCTCATAATCTTTTAAAACGGACATCGACTGAGCAATCAAATGAAGGTTCAAATCTGCTTGGAAAATCTGTTGAAATGCTTGGTAACGCCATTGCGGAGATGCGTACCTATGGCGAAGGTTTTATTATCGCCGACCAGTCGCCGGGCTTGCTGGATATGTCGGTAATACGCAATACAAATACTAAAATAATTCTGAGGCTCCCTGATGAAAGCGACCGGGTGCTGGTGGGAAAATCAGCCGGATTGAACGATGACCAGATTGCCGAACTCGCACGCCTGCAATGCGGTGTGGCGGCTGTCTATCAGAACGACTGGCTTCAGAGTGTACTGTGCAAAGTGGATAACCATGAGAAATTATATGGCCCATATGCGCCGTACATGAACGAACAAAGCAGACTCGTAAATATGGAAACAAGCGGCATGGATGACGAATTGAAATTGAGGATAACAAAGTATCTGTTATCCAATACCGTTAAGGAAATGAAGGCGCCGGTGAACGAAAACATTGATTCGCTGCGGGCACTGATACTCGTGTCAAATATTCAGGCATCGTTAAAAATATCCCTGATTGATTTTATCGCCGATAACAAGGTTCCTGTAGGGATTGAACCGGTTTATAGCTTAATCGCCGGTTTATACTTAGATTCAGGCAGACAAGTTCGTAAACTCATCGCCGGAGCGGAGGTTACCGGGGACTGGGCAAAGAGTTTTCGTGACGAGATAATTCCTTCCATAACGGGATGTGAATGGGAACTGCAGAAATATATTTTGCAGTGTATAGCCGTCAGAATATCGGATGAAAACAAGAAATTGTCCGATTTGCCGGTAAAACTGCGCGAGGTTATCTAAACATGATGAAGGAAATATCCCAAACGGCTGAACGGTTTGATGCCGGACCATTAGACAGAACAGAAGACAATATATTTAGAGCCTCAGATTCAAAACAGCCGCGATGGGAAACGGCGGAAAGTGTTCATGAGAATAATAACGCTACAATAGATGCGAGATATACCGCATCCCTTTCAAAAAATCCCCTGTGGAACGCCCATGAAGTATTGCAGAGGCCCGTGCCTATTCGCACGGCGTATGGCGAGACGATTACAAACAATATAGACCGTATAGTAGAAGGTCCGGACGCGGAAATTAGAGCGCTTTGGCAAAAATATAAGGACAAAGTTACCATTACGAAACCGGGTTATAAAGGAAATGAGGCTTATTATTCCTGCGATGAAGGCGGCGTTACACAAAATATCGAGGTTGCGGCAAAGGGCGATGCCATTGATACACCCTACCAGGTTTCATTTCATGAGTTCGGTCATAATATAGATTACCTTATAAACCGGACTGACGGTGACGGGAAACCCGGAAAGTTTTTTTCCGAAAGCTACAAAGACGGCCTGCTTGGGAAAACAGCAAAGCAGGAAGCGGAAAGTTTCCTGCTCCAACGGTGGAAAGAGCACCGTGATAAGACAGGGCAGCGGTTACTCCCTGAAAAGTTTTATTCAATGGTACAAAAAGAATTAATGACTGCTATTCCGCTCTTGGAACGCGGCGATATTTCCGATATATTTGAAGGAGCGACAAACGGCAAACTTTGTTTAGGCGCTGGACACGGCAAGGAATACTGGCAGCACCGGGATAACGGCAAAGAGGTATTTGCGGAGATGTTTTCCGCTTCCATTTGTAATTTTGGAAGTCTGAATAACATAAAAAAATATTTTCCCGAAACGTATAAGGTTTTTCAGGAAATGGTTAAGATTGCGGGAGGCAAAGTATGAACAAAGTGGATGAACTCTTAATCAGGTATACGGAAGTATTCAATGATAACTTCCCCATCTTCGCGGTGCGTACAATGCCTGAAACAGACTTAATCAAATTACTGGAAGCCTGTATTGAGAATGGGAAACCATATAAACCTGTCTATAACCAAAATGCGGAGTATTGATGATGAGGGGAAAATATATAACTTTTGTCTTATGCCTAATATTGCTGCTAATATCAGGTATTTCCGTTTCCGCTCAATCTGGAAACGGAAAGGGAGAGGTATCACGAATGATCTGTAAATACTGCGGAAGGGAGGTAAGATCGTCAGCAGGAAAACTGACATTCCATGGAAGCGATAAATGCAATTCTGCCCCAAACAGCAAACACGTACTCACATCAATTCCGGGAGTTTGTGTGTATTGCGGCCGTCAGGTCAAAACATCAGCTGGAAAACTTGTATATCAGGGAAGTGCGGTTTGTAACGTTTCCCCAACAAAAAAGCATCAATTACAGGATTAACTATGATTGCGATGATGATGAAACCGCTAATGCTTTTACCAGTTTGCGTAAGCAATCTAAGGAGGACAAAATGAACGTGATTTATGTATCGATTATTAATACAATGACGATACCTCTCATTACTAAAAATAAGAAACCAACAAAGCCAAAAGGGTTAAAGAAATTTTGGCAATGGATCAAAGCTCGTTTTATTATAGTTATTTGTTAAAAAACCGCACGTTCAATGCAGTAGACGGCGGTTCAATTGGTATCAGCTGAAGCAAAAGAAGGAGGAGTAAAAGTCTATGTTTTTTTCCAATGTCTTCAATCGTTTATTTGGAAAAAGAAAAATTGTCCGCAGACAACGCACGGGGGAGATTTAATAATGAATTGTTATCAACCCTAATGGCCGCCGATGATTTGGTCATTGAAGCCGATAAGGTTTCCGAAACAGTACTCGGAAAAGACGAAATCGACAATGATTTATTATTGCAGGATATAAATACTTTCTTGTCGAATAGCGAAAAAATTTTGCAAAAACGCTGGACCGAGATTTGCATTGGTTAATGAAAACAGCCGCCCCAAACGGAGCGGCTGTTTTCTTGCTATGCGGCCCGCGAGCCGCTATTTATTCCTTCACGATCACGATGTCTGTGCATACCCTGTACCGACTCCGTGTTTTCCGCAGAAGGCGTGAGCGGCATGATAACCGCATAGGTCTCCATAGCGGAATCTTTTTCAAAGAGAAGTAACGGTTTACCAGGCGATTCCGTCGCATACAAATACCAGCTATACCCAGCTAAACTGGCAATATACTCAGGATTGATGCTCGCACCGGTTATCTGTTTTATGCTTTTGGCCGCTTCGTTGACCGCGATTTTCTTATAATCAGCGTTTTTACCGCCAGCCTTTACAAGACTGATGCTCCCTTTCTTTTTGGCAGTTTCGGGGACCACACGCTGCCAATCGGGAAAGTTTGCCTCATCTACCGGGTTGCAGATTTTAACCGCATCCTTGGTAATCAACACCTTATAATCACCTTCCGGGATTCTGGTCTTGATTTGGGCAACGTGGAGGCGTTTACCATCCGTCGCAACAAGGAGGCTGCCTCCGGTGGTCTGTTCCACATGAAGGACATGGGTGTACGGTGAACGGCCATTCCGATCAATCGCTTTACAGACGAACTTCGCCTTGTCAAGCTCATCATGGTTTTGAATCACCTGGAATACCTCCGGTCTTGATGAACGACGTTTTAAGGGTTCCCGCTTGTGCGGTGTTTCCTTTGAACGCCGTTGTGTTTCATGGAAAGGCGAACGCATAGGGGAATGTTCCCTAACCGGCTGGACCTTAAAAGGGTCTCCTAAATCCCGTACCGAAACTTTTACCGCCGTCTTTTTTGCAGCAGTTTTGCGGGGCGCGGGGGATTTCTGCGCGCCTGTTTTTTTAGCAGGTCCGGCACTTAACCTTTTTATCATATCTGCAATTCCGGGCATACCGCCTCCTTTATTCGTAGTAGCCATTAAAGCCGTCATATGCTCCGGCTTCATCCATATCGAAGAAATGAAAACAATCCAGGCAAACTTGTTTACCCCTTGCCTGCCCCAGTGATTTCCCAAAACGATAACCGACCGCGCCGCCGCTTAACACGCCGAACGTAACACCGCCGATTTTTCCCCTGGCATCAAAGATATCGGTCTTATCCGCGATAAAAAGGGCTACAGCCCCGCCGATAATACCGCATACGCCGCTTAATATAAGCGACTGCGGTGCAAGGGAAAACACGTTGGGCGATTCACAGTAGGGGCAAAATATCCGTTGTATCATTCATACCTCCGTAAAAGACAAGAGCCGCCTATGAGAAGGCGGCTCTTGCATGGGTTAAAAACTGGGGACGAACAATTCCTCATTGTCCTCAGTTTCCGCTTCATTGGGCGCCGGTTCCTGTCCAGCGGCAGGTTTTGCCAATTCCGGGCGGAACTCAACATGCTCGGCAACAATGCTCACTTTGGACCGGGCCTTGCCATCCCCGTCATTCCAGCGGTCCTGCTTGAGCCGCCCGACTACCCGCACCCCCCGGCCTTTCCGCCCCAGGTTTTGGACACTCTGGGCTAGTTTCGCCCATGATTCCACCTCAAAGAAACTCACTTCCTTCTCTATCCCATTGTCCTGCTTAAAGAAGCGGTTTGAAGCGATGCTGAATGTGCAAAGGGAAGTCCCTTTCGCGGTTTGCCGGAAGACCGGGTCCCGGGCCAGGTTTCCTTCAATGATAATCGAGTTCAGATTGTTCATGTGTAATCCTCCAAATAGAAATTAAACCGCCCCAAATGGAGTGGCTGATAATTGGGTTATGCGGCGGGGGGATAATCCCAATCGCCTTTGTGTTTTGGTATTACCCGTGCGGCAATCTCGTCTTCTCCCGCCGCGCTGTTAAACAGCCGGGCCTTCGGTTTCCCCGCGGATACCAGTGCCGGCTGCTTTTTGGCCTTGCTACGCGTCTTCTTCCGCTTGGTTTCGATGAACCGGTAGATTTCTTCGACACGGGAAAGCGCCTGGGTAACCTTGAACGCGACGTGTCCGGGGTGATGCTCGCCTGAGTTCTTTGCCCAATACTCGATATATTCACGGGTAGAAGGAATATCCACCGGCACGCCGTAGAGGGATCCCAGAAAAGCAGCGGACAATTCCGCTACCACTTCACCAAAGGCATAATCGGCCTTCCGGTTGGGCAGGGCAAAATCAACGGCATGGGAGAGTTCGTGCAGGAAGACCTGTTTGTTGGCGGTGTTCATCGTAATCGTTTTGAAACGGGTTGCGTAAGAACCGGCCGCGCCTCTGGCCTTTGTAGGCCCTGCCTTGACGTGTACGCCCAGGGATTTCGCCACTTCAATAAGCGGCAAATCTTCTACCTTGAGCTCCTTCGCCTTGATTTCATAATCGAGCGGCGCGCCTTTGGTATCCTCAACCCGGAACACCGGCATAAGGCGAAAGCCAAGTGGTTTTTTCACGCCTTTTGGTTCCGCCTTTTCACCTTCTTTTTCATTTGCACCGGCTTTGTCATCGGTGGTTTCGTTTTCCGCTTTCTCGGCTTTAGGCGGCAGGTAAATCATGGGCACATAAATGTAAAAGGCTTTCGCGCCTTTCTTCACCTTGCGCCCGGCCTTAGCCCATTGCCTGACGCCGCGGGCGTCGCAGGTTCCGCCAATCATAAACGTAATAAACTGGTTAAGTTCACTCCACTTAAGGCAGGGAATATCCGCGCCTTCGGTGAACAGCGTTATGCGCTGTGTCATAAACGCAACCATCTTCTCCCCGGTTATTTTCTTCACCAGAGCGTTCAACGTTTGCCTTGCTTGTAAAATCATGCAGACCTCCATACATAAAAATACCGGAACCGCCGCGATACAGGAGTTACCTGCAATGGACGGTTCCGGAAAAACAGGGATTAGGCCGCGCGGGTATTTACCGACTTGGGTTTCGGCATCCGCTTGGCGAGTTCTTCGTTCATGAAAGATTTGAGTTCTTCCAGCTCCTTGATGCCCGCTTCATCCAGTTTGACGGAGCGGATGATTTGCCGGGCTTCTTCCTTCTCGCCTTCGGTGAAATAGGGCGCTCCCTTCCTGGCCTCCGCCGTGATGAGCTGCCCGATTTCCTGGATAATCTTTTCCCCCTGTGCTTTGAGGCCGTCGGCCGTAGGCTTCTTCACCGGAAGTTTTGCGGGAGGGGGCGTTTTGGTTTCCCCGGTCTTCACTTCATCAGGTTTAGCGGGTTTCACTTTCGGCGCAGGAGCAGGGGCCGGAACCGCAGTCCCGCTTGAAAGCCAATCAGAGAGGGCTACACCGAAATCTTCTCCCGGTTTGTCAATGACCGCATCCTGATACTTTCCGGTCCGGTCTTTGGTCACGGTGGCTTGATGCTTCTGGTCAAGTTCCATGAGCAGGTCAAATTCGTACTCAATACCCTTCCCCTGTTCCGGCGCAAGCCCCATCTTTTCCGGCGCGATCTTCCCATCCTTGTTTGGCGCGATCACCCATTCGGTTTTAC
Organism: Spirochaetia bacterium; assembly: GCA_025997555.1. Taxonomy (GTDB): domain Bacteria; phylum Spirochaetota; class Spirochaetia; order Treponematales; family Breznakiellaceae; genus BNUT01. The sequence goes on along the minus strand of BNUT01000032.1, from coordinate 584 downwards.
TCCGCATGGTTGTAATGATATGGCCGGGGAAGTTAAGGATAGCTTCAACCAAACGCTTTTGCTTCGGGCCGACTTTACCCCACGCCGAAAAGGTGTTTTTACTGGTACTGTTCTGGGCGATACGATCAACCTCCTCGGTCAATTCCCGCCACGCATGGGAAAGAGAATCAATCACCAGTACCTTATATCCCGCCTTGATTGCTTCGTTCATGGCGGCAATATAGTGATCGATGGTTTTCTCACCGAGGTCATCAACCTCAAAGGGAATACGGTCTGCATATTTGGACGCTGACCGTGCCTCTGTATCAATGACCGCAAAGGGGACCTCCATTTTTTCCGCAATCCCCTTCGCCATCCGCAAGGCCGTCATGGTTTTCCCGGAACCAGACGGGCCGAATAACGCGCACCGGAGCCAAAGCTGGGTACGCTCCGCTTTCATAAAAGCCATATAAACACTCCTTTGCCGGTAATGCTCCGGTCTTATGCTTCATTATCCGCACACGGTTCGCATACGGTTTCTTCGCAATCGTCGAGGGAATCTTCATCAGAAGTTTCATCGTCTTCGACTATCTCTCCCTGCCGGT
>BNUT01000031.1 GCA_025997555.1 Spirochaetia bacterium | reverse complement strand
ACGGGTCCTTGGTGCTGTTGTAGAAGTTGCCCCAGTTGTGGCATTCGCCGACAGCCGGGGACTGGCAGTCCGCGCCGCCGTGGGGGGAGTTGGGAATATAGGGAAGGTCCGGGCAGAGTTTGGCCGCCAGGGGCGGCGTCAATTCGTTGAAGAATTTTTCCCCGTAGAAGCGGTCAAGATTTCCCCTCCAGCCCCATTGATCCCAGCCTTCCTGCTGCTCGTTACCGCCGCAGATCAGGGCGAAGCAAACATGGGGCCGCATCTTGCGGATGATCCCCTCAACTTCCGCCATGTAATTTGCCGTGAATTCAGGATCATAATCGGGATAGGTATTACTGTGGAGGAACATGTCGTGCCAGATAAGGATGCCCATTTCATCGCAGCGTTCGTAGTAGGAATCTTCCTCCACCACACCGCCGCCCCAGATGCGGACAAGGTTGACGTTCTGGTTTTCCAGCAGTTTGAAGATACGGTCATATTCCGCATCAGTGGCATAACATTTGATGTAATCCAGGGGGATATGGTTTTCCCCGTGGATCAGCACTTTTCTGCCGTTAACCTTAAAGTAGAAAGCCTGTTTCCCTGAGGGGTCCTTCTTGACCAGTTCCACCGTGCGGATGCCGATCTTCTGATTTAATTCCTGCACGGTTTTTCCGTTTTGAATCACTTCCGCCTTGAGCTTGTAGAGGTATGCCTTGCCGTAACCCGCGGGCCACCAGAGATTGGGCCTGTCGATGGAAAGGGGGATTTCCTGCTCGCCATCTACCAGCGCTTTTTCCGCAGTGACCGTGGTCCTGCCTTCGGCATCAATAACAGTAATTCTGATCGCAGTATTACTGTCAACATTTTCCGCGGTAAAAATAATCTTCCCCGTTGCCTTGCCGTTTTCAATTTTTTCGGTACGGTAAAAAAGGTCAGACAGATATGCCGCAGGATACACCAGAAGTTCCACATCCCGGTTGATGCCGATTCCCAGCACCCCGGTTCCCAGGTTGAGCAGACTTGATCCGCCGTTAAAGAAACTGCGCTGGTAACGGCGGATCAGGGACTTTCCCAAAGTGCCTTCGATTTCCCGGCCATTGTGCAGATGTTTTTCTGTCTCATCGATCTTACCGGCAACCATCCGCTCATGGGATTTTACCCGCACCAGAATGGTATTTTTACCCTTTGCCGCAAGCGTCCCGCTTTTTACAGGAAAATCGTAGACCCGCATGGCGTTGGCGGTGTCCCCCAGCAGTGTCCCGTTGAGCCACACCTCGGAAAAAGTATCAATGCCCTTTATCCGCAGTATTACTGTGCCCGCATCGGCGGCCCCTGCCGGTGTATCAAATTCGCCCCTGTAGAGCCAGTCGCTTTTTGCCACCCATGCGCAGTCAAAGGCCGCCCTGGTGGAGGCGTAGAGGTTTTCAATTTTTCCCTGGGCCATCAGATCATACTGAATTGCGCCGGGTACTTTCGCGCTGAACCATCCGCCTTTAACCGTGGGGGCAATGGCCCCGACAGGGTCCACATGATCCGGCAGACCCGTATCGTATTGAACCGCCTGCCAATCTGTTATCTTAAAAATCTGCTGCATATACTTCCTGTTTTTAATTGGCGTCTTTGAACCGTGCATGCCAGGCCGGAATATTGTTCTGAAAAACACTGTGCAGCCGTGCAGTATCCTTGTTGCGGAGGGCCTCCAGAATATTCCGGTGATCCTCTGCGGCATCGTTAATTTTAAGAGGGGTCAGCCGATCCTGGACCGCATCAAAAAACAGTTCCAGGGAAACTTCCCCGATTTTAATTACATAGGGATTATGGGTGCAATAGAGTACACTCCGGTGAAAATCGAGTTCATCCTGACTCTCCATCAAAGCATTCGGGGAGAGCCGTTTTACCTTTTCTTCCAGCGCGGCAACAACAGCTTCAACCTGTTCCAGATCCGCAGCAGTAGCCTGTTCCATGGCAAGGTGGGTGTATGCGGTTTCAAAAAACTCCCTGAACTGCGCCAGATATTCCGCAGTCCGGGGTAGCAGCATGAACTGTATCTCAAAGGCATTGGCCGCCCCTTCCCGCAGGGTATTGCACACAAAGGTACCTTCCCCCTGGCGGGATTCCACGGCACCAAGGCTTTCCAGCATTTTTATTGCTTCCCGGACAGAGGAAATTCCCACCCCCATTTTTGCGGCCAGTTCGCTGGTGCCGGGGAGTTTGTCCCCCGGTTTCAGCTCCCCCCGCTTCAGGGAATCCTTAATCTGGGTCAGCACCAGATCGGTAACCTTCTCTTTTTTTCGGATAGATGTAACACTCATTTCAGCCACAACACAACCTCCAACATTTTCATACTTTCCACGATACCCGCATCAAACCTTTATTTTGATAAGAATTTTTTTGTTGGTCTGGCTTTCCTTGTCCTGATGGTTCAGGCCGGGAGCATGGGTGTCTGTAGGGAAGAGCAGCAGAAAACGATCCACGCCGATGGGGAGGGGCCGGGAGAACCCTTCGTAGAACCGGCAGTCAATATCGGGCTTGTCCTCAAGCACCTTGCTGGTGTCCTGCACAAAGCCGACAAAGAGATCTTCTTTACCATCCACCAGATAGTGAAGGTCCAAAAATTCCTGATGGGTTTCAAGCTTGGCGGTACTGTAGGGCTTGGTGGAATTCATCCAGCAATTCACCACCACATCTTCCCCGTCTTTATCAAGGCCGATGGGAGTTTTCCCTTCCTTAACCTTGGCCAGATCATTTTCCTGCAAAAAGCGCAGGGCCTTTTCTATGCGCGGACTCAGGCCGTAATAGAATTTGGCATTTTCCAGTTTGTCGTAAACCATAATATCCTTCCTTCATAAAAATTAAAGCTTATTTTGAGCCTTTGGTGTACACATCCCGTGCATCCAGTTGGTTCCGCAGGGGCTTTCCTTCCCGGTAGAGTTTAATGTTGTCGCAGATGATGTTGAGGCCGCTCAGGGCCAGGTCAGGAATTTCCGGGGTGCAGTGGGGGGTGATCACGAAGTTGGGGAGGTCCCACAGGGGACTGTCCCTGGGGAGCGGCTCCGGGTCAAACACATCGCTGGCCGCCATGGCAATGGTCTTGTTTACCAGCGCCTTGTGCAGGGCCGCCTGATCCACCACCGCGCCCCGTGCCATATTCACGAGGTATGCCGTGCTCTTCATCAAATGGAGGGCCCGGTCATCAATTAAATGGTAGGTTTCGTCGGAAAGCCGCACCGTCAGGACCACGATGTCGCTTTCCTTCAAGATTTCATCGATGCTCTGGCCCTTGTCGGCAAAGTACGCCTTGTCCACGCCGGGCGGAACCTCAACGGCCGTCCGGCCATAGCCCAGAACGGTCATACCGAAAGCCTTGGCACGGGTAGCAAGGGCCTTTCCCGTATACCCCAGCCCAATGATACCGATGGTCTTGGTAAAAAGCCCCCGGCGGTCCCGGTAGAGGTTGTTCCAGTTATGATCCCGCTGCTGCTGCTCCACTTCCCGCGAATTGTAGATAAGGGAGAGCATTAAATAGAAGATATGCTCCGCCAGCACCGGCGCGGAACGCCCCGCCGATGAGGTAAGGTAGATGCCCCGTTCAAAAATTTCAGGATGGGCTGAATTGTTCACCCCCGAATGGTCGCAGTGGACCCATTTCAGGTTTTTTCCCGCCGCCAGCACCTCTGCGGAGATATCCCCCGCCAAAATCGCCACGTCCGCGTCCTTGATCTTCTCTTTTACATCGGGAATGTCGTTGTGCTTGGCCCGGATAATCTCCACCGGCCCCAATGCCTCGACCAGTTTGTCCCAGTGCCAGTCGGTATACGGTTCGGTGGTAAATACCTTTTTAATAGTATGCGTTTCACCCATGTTATGCTCCTCAGATATCCGATATTAAATAATGTTAAACCTGATTCAGATAATATGCAAGGAAAAAATAAAAAAATCATTCTATCCGAAATAAAGATGAACGGAATTGTCGGTTATACCCAATAGGGGATTTTGATAACCTTGGAACGATAGATATGATTGCACATTATTGATTGGGCTTCTTCGGAGCTGCCGTCAAATAGTGCCGTCATCCTTGAGTCCTGCGGCCGCATAGTGTTTTTTCCGGCTTTTTTTGTCATTTTCGTGTTCCTCATGGGCGTATTCGGCCACTTTTTTGGCAATTTCTTTGGGAACCACCACAATACCGTCCCCATCGGCCACCACCATGTCGCCGGGGTGGACGTTGACACCCCCCACGGCGACAGGTTCGTTCATGCGGTCGAATTCCAGCCGGGCCTGAACCATGGGCTGGCTGATCATGGCGGACCAGCAGGGGACTTCCTCCATAATGATCTCATCGGTGTCCCGGATGCCGCCGTTGGTCACAAGCCCCCGCATACCGGCGTTTTTGCAGGCCAGGGAATTTTCCGAGCCGATAAGCCCCACGGAGCATTCCGACTGGTCTATTACCACAAAATCCCCGTCCTCCAGCTCCCTGGTCCAGGGATAGACGCATACTTTCTGGTAATAATAGGGAGTAAAGACATCCCGGTAATCCCTGGGGTCCTTGTAAAGCATCCCGCCCCGATAGGGGAGATACCGTACCGTCTTTGCAAGGCCATAGGCCCTGGTCCGGTACAGGGGCCGTATACTATGATGCATGGAGCCGAAAAAGTGGTAGCCCAGGGCATCCAGCCCGTCTCGTACATCGCAGACCCGCAGGTCGCCGTATAAATCCAATAGTTCCTTCCGCTCGTTAATCGACATAGCTTCTCGCCTCCTTCAATTTATAGCCCCATTGTACCGCGCAAAAATTTCCCTTGCATTATTTTATAAAACGATTTATAGTATATATGTTAACAGATATCTGATCTATGGTAATAAGACCTTGGGTCTTAAAATATTTTTAGAAAAAGGAGATACTATGAAGAAGTTAAAGCTTTTGGCCCTTGCGGCGGCCCTGGCGGTCCTTGCCATGGCCCCGGTCTGGGCCGGCGGCGGCGGTGACAAGAAAAGTGACGGTCCCGTTACCCTGCGCTTTGCCTACTGGGGCGGGGATGCCCGTATTGAGATCTACAACCAGATTGTCCAGCGTTATCAGGAGGACAATCCGAATGTCAGGATTACCCTGGAACCCTCTTCCTGGCAGGATTACTTTACCAAGCTGTCCACCCAGGTAGCCGGCGGCGGCGCCCCGGATGTTATTTCCATGCACCCCCGATATATGCGGTACTATTCCTCCAACAACGTCCTGCTTCCTCTGGATAATCTGGTGGCTGCCAAGACGATTGATCTGAGCAACTTTAGCGATGGGGCGATCAATATGGGGAAAATCGACGGGAAAACCTGGATGGTCTCCACCGGTACGGTGGCCACCGGTATTTTCGTGAACGAAACTATATTCCAGGAACTGGGGATTCCCCTTACCCGGTTTGACGGCAATTTTGACTGGGCCGCCTGGGAAAAACTCGCCATCGAAGTTGCCCAGAAGAGCAACGGACGGTATACCGGCACCGGCGATGATTCATTTACCCCCAACGACACGGCTTTTACCATTTTTATGCGGTCCCGGGGCAAGGATTTCTTCACCCCCGATGGAAAAATAGCTTTTGACAAGGCCGATTTAAAGGAATGGCTCTCCCTGTTTGACCGGCTGCGGAAAGCCGGGGCCATTGGTACCGCCCAGCATTCCGGGGAAGCCGCCAATCAGACTTGGGAGCAGAGCGACCAGGTTGCGGGAACCGTCGGTTTCTGGTTCCTGAATGCCAATCGGCTGCGGATTTACCAGGATCAGATGCCCAAACATCACCTTATTATGAAGCGGGCGCCTAATTATAACGGCAAATTCGGCGAATACCTGGAAGGTTCCGGCATTTCCATCAATGCCAAGACAAAATACCCCCAGGAAGCCGCCAAATTCATCAACTATTGGGTGAATACCGAACGGTCCCTGGAGCTTTTCAGGATTGAGCACGGGTTCCCGGCCTCTTCGGTGATGAATAAGTACGTATACGGCTTATTGGACGCCTCCAACCGGCTGGCTTCCCAGTTTATGGATGATCTTGCCTCCAAGGGCGCCATTCCCGACTATGTGCTGCCCCCGGACAACTGGACCGAGATCCTCAACCTGCTGGGGCAGGAATCCCAGGCGGCTGCCTACGGAAACAAAACGATTGACAAGGCGGTAGATGATTTCTTCGCCCAGGTAACTAAACTGTACTAAATTTTTGGAGGAATTATGAAGAGAAGTAACATTGCAGTAGTCCTTGCGGCAGCGCTGGCCGCCCTTGCCCTGGCCCCGGTTTGGGCCGGCGGCGGCGGTGAAAAGAAAAGCGACGGTACTATTAACCTGCGGTTTTCCTGGTGGGGTGGTGAAGAGCGGAACGTGATCTATCAGCAGATCTGTGACCGTTTCGAGGCGGATAATCCGGGGATCAAAATTACACGGGAACCCGGCTCATGGAACGACTATTTTACCAAGCTCGCCACCCAGGTTGCGGGCGGCGGCCAGCCGGATATCATGCAAATGCACCGGAACTACGTCAAGATGTTCTCCGATAACGGCATATTTCTGAATCTTGACGATCCTTCGGTCAAGGGTATTATTGACTGGACCTATATCCCCCAGGTAGCCATTGATACGGGTGTTGTGGACGGCAAAAACATCATGATCAACATCGGCCTTTCGACCAACGGGATTTTTACCAATACCGCCATCCTCAAGGAACTGGGCATTCCCGAATCCCGGCTTGAAAATATGAGCTGGGAAACCTTCGAGGCTCTTTGTAATGAAATAGCCCAGAAGAGCAAGGGAAAATACTACGGGTATCCTGATGATTCCTTTGGCCCCAATGAAACCACCCTTTCGATGTATATGCGTTCCCGTGGTCATAATTTATACAAGGAAGACGGCAGCCTTGAGTTTACCAAAGAGGATCTGACTGCCTGGCTTGAGCTGTTTGACCGGCTGCGGAAGTCAGGCGGGGCGCCTGCGGCAACCGTTTCTGCGGAAGATCAGGGCGTAACCTTTGAACAGTCCCTTTTTGTTGCCGGAAAGCAGGCCATGCACATCAATTCCTGTAATCGGCTTGAGATTTATCAGAATTTGATGCCCAGCCAGCCCCTGATCCTTGAACGGTCCCCATCCTATAAGGGGATAACCGGGGAAAATATCGGTTCCGCCAATATTGCCATCAGCGCAAAGTCCAGGTATCCCAAGGAAGCGGCGAAGTTCCTTGATTATTTTGTGAATACCGAACGCTCCCTGGAACTGTACCTGGTGCAGAACGGCTTCCCCGCCAATACCAAGATGAATGAGTATGTGGGGAGCAAGCTGTCCCCGTCCATGCGGCTGGCCAGCGAGTTTATGGGGGTTGTGAACACGGCGAAAAACGTAACCACCTTACCCGCATTCCCGCCGCCCCAGAATTCACAGGATATCCTGCGGCTCCTGGGTGACGAGTCCCAGGCGGTCGCCTTTGGCAGAAAGACCATTGCCCGTGCGGTGGATGATTTCTTCGCCGCCGCAGGCAGACTGTAGTAAACGAAGGTAAACAGGGGAACCCCTGGAATCCAACGGTTTTTTGGGGTTCTTCATTTTTTATTGACCGGCTGTTTTCAGCCGCGGAGGTACGTGATGGGTATAACGGCTCGTTCCCGCAAGAAAAGCCTTGAGAGTCATACGCTTGAAGCTTATATCTTTATGAGCCCCTGGCTAATCGGGATAGTAGTTTTAGGTATTATCCCGATTTTTAGCTCGCTGTATTTTGCCTTTACCGATTACAACATGCTGAGCAGCCCCAAATGGATCGGGGTGAAGAACTTCGTCCAGATGTTTCAGGATGCCATGTTCCTCCGTTCCCTGCGGGTAACCTTTACCTATGTCTTTCTGGGGGTGCCCTTAAGCCTTCTGATGGCTCTTGTTGTGGCCCTTGCGCTGGTTAATCCCTTTAAGACCGTTGGCCCCCTGCGGGCGATTATGTATCTTCCCTCCCTTTTAGGGGGCAGTGTGGCCATATCGGTGCTCTGGCGGCTCCTTTTTACCCAAGACGGGCTCATTAACCAGATGCTGCTTGTCTTTGGTATCCATGGCCGCAGCTGGATAGGGGACCCCCGGTACGCCATCTATACCCTGGTACTGCTGCGGATGTGGCAGTTCGGTTCCCCTATGCTCATTTTTATCGCCGGGATAAAACAGATACCCGACACCCTGTACGAAGCCGCAGACCTGGAAGGGGCCGGCTACTTCCGCAAGCTTGTCAACATTACCCTGCCCCTGCTCAGCCCCATCATTCTGTTTAACGGGATCATGGGGCTTATCGGCGCTTTCCAGGACTTCACCAACGCCTACATTATCAGTAACGGCAGCGGCGGCCCCATGGGCTCTACCATGTTCTATTCGCTCTACCTGTACCAAAAGGCATTTGCGTCATTTAAAATGGGATTTGCCTCGGCTATGGCCTGGGTACTCCTGGTGATTATTGCCGTCTTCACGGTGATAGTCTTTAAAACCAGCGCCAAACGGGTCTATTACGAGAATTAAAGGAACATCCAACGAAGTTTAGGAGGCCAAAATGGAAAGGAATGAAGAGGCAAGGCGGAATGATCTTGTTGCAAAAATTATAAAATTTATCATCCTCTGGGCTTGCGCGATTGGCATGATCTATCCCCTGATATGGATGGTGGTAAGTTCCCTGCGGCCGGAGGTTGAAATTTTCAATTCCGCCGTGCGGACCGGGACCTATAATTTTGCCAACTATGTGAAAGGATGGGCCGGTCCTGCGGGGGGCGTTTCATTCGGCATATTTTTCAAGAACTCATTTATCATTGTGTTCTTTGTCATTATCGGCAATCTGCTCTCCTGTTCCCTGACGGCCTATGCCCTTTCACGGCTTAAGTTTAAGGGCAGCAATGTCTGCTTCGGTGTGATGCTGGGGTCCATGATGCTTCCCGGCCATGTCACCCTGATTCCCCGGTATGTCATGTTCAATAAATTGGGGTGGATGAATACCTTCCTTCCTATGACGGTACCGGCGTTTTTCGCCACCAACGGATTTTTCATCTTCCTGATGATCCAGTTCATGCGGACCATACCCCACGATTTCGATGAGTCCGCATCAATCGACGGCTGTAACTCGTTCAGGATATATGCCAACATCATCCTGCCCCTCTGCAAACCGGTATTGGTCACCGCGCTTATTTTTTCCTTTATCTGGACCTGGAATGACTTCTTCTCCCAACTGCTGTATATCTCCATACCCAGTTTGATGACCGTCTCCATGGGGTTGCGGCTCTTTATCGACTCCACCGGGACCAGCAACTGGGGCGCCCTTTTTGCCATGTCCTTCCTGAGCCTTATTCCGGTGTTCGTGATCTTTATTGTCTTTCAAAAGCAGCTGGTGCAGGGTGTTATCGCCAGCGGCGTAAAGGGATAGGATACAAAAAATAGGCTTCGCTATACGACATTAAAACGTCGCATGGTGAAGCCTATTGCGTAAACTTATTTCTTGATAAACAGCTTTTCGACATTCGGATCGATGAACGTGGCCCGCTTTATTTGACCGCGGCTTACCGCCTGCTCAAAGGCGGCGTTATAGCGCCTGTCCAGTTCCTGCAACGCGGGGCCGGGGGCCGCCGAGCCGAGGATGATTTTGGAGAAGGCATTGTAGATCGTATCGCCCTCTGTGGTTACCACGTATTCAGCCCGGGTAGGCCGTATAACGGCGCCTGCATTGTACTGGGCAAGATCGTTCCACTGGGCACGGGGGCTCGGCTTTGCCTTGGCAGCTACATCCGCCAAGAGGGGAACGTTTTTACCGGTGGTGAACATGCTGGCAATCAGATCGTCATTGGTAAGATAGTCAAGTACGGTCTGTACTTCCTGCAGAACGCCGTCCTTCCTGGCCGATACATTAATCGAATAGTAGGATGCGCCACCGGTGGAAGGATTGTAGGATTTGGCGGGGTCCTTTACGGGAATGGGCGCAACACCCCATTCAATCTTGGCGGGGAACTGATCGTAGAGTACCCCGACGTTATAGGAGGGACTGCAGAGTATAAAGCCGATATTGCCTTCCGCAAATTGGGCGCGGAAGGTATCGTCGTCCAGGGTTTCAAGTCCGGGGTACATCCCGCCGCCCCTGGTTATCCGCTGGATCATGTCAAAAAATTCGGTGTATTCAGAGAAGACAAATTTACCCGCAGTAAAATCCCACCAGTATTTTCCAATAGAGGGGGCAACTACCCGTTCAATAAAATTTTCATGGAAGTTGGGGTATTTAAGGGGGATAGCCATACCGTAGGTTTTTCCGGGACTCACTTTGCTTTCCGCTATAACAACCTGTTCAAATTCTGCCCAGGTTTTTGGGGGCGCGCTGAACCCTGCCTTGGCAAGCAGATCCTTGTTATAGACCATGGAGGAATAGGCGGTCCCCATGACATCCAGGGCATAGGTCTTGCCTTCAAAGACGGTTACCCCTTCAAGCTGATATGATTTGTACCGGTTTATTTTGCCTGAATAGCCGGGCAGTTCTTCGTAGGGAAGCACAATCCCCTGCTGAACGTGTTGGGGAAGCCGTTGGTTAGACTTGTAGATATAGGGCAGTTCCCCGGCCCCGGCGGCCAGGTCTATGGCATTCCAGAAATCGCCGCCATAGACAGTATAGGTAAGTTTGATCCCCGCCTTTGGGCCGGGACCGTCCGGCGCGTTAAAGGCCGCCACCGCCGCTTCGTAATCGGACTTGTTGTGGCCGTCGTTGGTCCACACCGTAATCTCTTTAAGTTTGGGGCCACCCGAATCCTGTGCACCCCTGGCGTATACAGACGCCGCTGCCGCTAAGGCAAGAACCAACAGAAGGCCGATAACCTTGTTTTTGTTCATACATCCTCCTAAAACATCTGGTCTAAGAACATCAGTTATCTGATGTTATCTCATGATAAACCCTCCCCCGGCGGATTGCAAGAAAATTTGTGTGTTTTTATTATTTACTCATTATTATGGCATCTAATCCTGAAATCGTGTCAAATTGACCCTGCATGCACCCGCAATAATACGCTTGAGTTATTTTGACACAATTTTTGATGGCCAGGTTTTCTTTTATTGGTAAAAACTAAAAAACACGGATTCATCGGGATGATGCTAATTCTTTGTATTATAATGAATTATGAAAATTTGTAGAAATATGGAGTCCTTGGCCCAAGACTTGGCACGGTCCATGCTTATATATCAATGTTGATGGAAATTGGAACTCAGGTTCCTCCCGAATGCCATAACGGCCCGTTGGGCCAGGGTTCGGTGAAAAAAGAAAAGCCCATCGAACATTGAGAGGAGATATATCATGAAAACTGTAACCCTGTATCGTCCGTTTAACATCGGGAACGCCCTGAGCGATTTTGACCGGTATCTGGAGACCTTCTTTGGGGATTCCCCCCTGAGTCCAACCGACCGGATTTTCAATCGCCTGCCTGCGGTGGATGTCCGCGAAAAGGAAGACGCCTACCTTCTGGAAGCGGATCTTCCCGGCTATGACGAAAAGGGCATCCAGGTCCATGTGGACGGCGGTACCCTGACCATTGAATCCGGCCAGGCGGACCAGCGGGATGTGTCCCCCGAAAAGGACAGGGACGCTGAAAAAGCAAAGGATGCCTTCCTTATCCGGGAACGCCGGAGTGCCCCTTTCAGCCGTTCCTTCAAACTGCCGGAAAACGCCGACCCCGAAGTGGTGACCGCTTCCTTTAAGAACGGCATCCTGAGCCTGGAAATCAAAAAGCGCTCTGAAGCCCAAAAGCGGGTGATTCAGATCAACGCATAGCCCAGCCGCCCCTGCAACCGTGATGTCCCACGGGTGCGCAGAAGAAAAGGCGGGGGTCCGGTGTCGCGAGAGCGGCACCGGACCCCCGCAGACTTCGCCCTCGTGATTAAAATAGCCATGAACCAGCCTCATCAATATACTTTTGTAATATGATAGTATGAACTTCTTTAAGCTTCTCTGCTTCCGCCAGCCATCCGGCTTTGTTCCGGACAGCTTCCTGTATACGGCTGCGGCCCGTCTGGGCGGCGGTGAGGCAGGCAATGCCGTTGTCCGCATTCCGCTGCAGGGTGGTCCCCAGAAAATACGCCGAAAGCCCCGCGATCAGGACATCGGGAAATTCCTCTGCCAAAGGTTTGAACTGCTCCGCAGCGGGGGTAAACTGCCGGTCCAGGAGCAGGGAAAAACCGTAGTACCAACGTATCCAAAGTAAATTCCGGCTATTGAGATACCGGCCTCCATCGGCCTGACCTGCCTCAAGGCGGGCGGCAAAGAAGCGGACGGCGCCGGCAATATCCCCGCCCAAAATCCGGGCAACCCCGAAAACAAGGGCGTTTGACTCAAGCAGGGCAGGCTTGACTATGGCGGCCCTGCTTTCCAGATTCGTCACCGCCTCGGAATCGGCCATCAGCAGGTAGGTATTTGCCAAAAGCCGTACCAGGGGCGGCCAATAATGCCCCCGGCGAAGTATCCGCATTTCAAGATACCCGATCAGGGCAGGATAATCTTCCCGCTCCAGAAGTATGAACAACCGATGGTTGGAAAAATAAAATATATCCGGTATGATTAAAATACCGGCAATGATCAGGGCCATGGGCCGGAGGGAACGCCAAAAATCCGGGGCAAAATTCTGCCCAGGGGCAAAAAGGGGAATTAAACAGATTGCCGAGAGGAAAAGGACGATGATTAGATTAAAAATGATGAAAATAAATTTGAACTTCAAGGGAAATGCTCCTATAATAAGCATAGTTTAGGTATGATAGTTGAAAGGAAAATGAGAGTCAACGAAAACAGATGAGCAAATATACCCTTGAGGAAATACCTCCGGACAGTTATTTTTCTCAAAACGTTTCTCTTGACGATGAGTTTCTTCTGACCACCCCGGAAATACCCTTTTCCAATGAATTGAAAAAAACCCTCCAGGACTGGCGTTTTAAAGCAGTGTTCAGCAACGGGGAACCACAGAAAACCGGCGAGTCCCTTCAGGACAACACTCAAAGCATAAAATATTCTTTCACAAACCAAAACGATGGTGAAAAAATCAAAGAAGCGGAAAAATTCTACCTTGCCTTCCAGGAATACGCAGAAAAAGTTTTTACCCGGTTAATTAGTCAAAATAAACTGGAGTTCAACCCGGTAGCGGAAACAATCAAGAGCGCCTGCGGAGTTATCCAGAGGAACCAACGCTATATTCTACGGGTACTCCAAACCGCCGAGCCTCACGCTGAAAAAAACTACCTGACATCCCACGTGGTACAATCCACGATTATTGCCCTTGTTATTGGCTCCTATCTCAAGCTGCCCAGCCACCGGCTTATTGAGCTGGGTGTCGCCGCCCTTTTTCACGAAGTGGGGATGCTTAAACTCCCTTCCCAGGTAATTTTAAGCAGCCAGCCCCTGACCCTGCCGGAACAGAAGGCGCTCCAGACCCATCCGATCCTGGGCTATGGGTTCCTGAAATCCTTTGATTTTCCCCTGGCGATAAGCGTTGTGGCTCTGGAACATCATGAACGGGAAAACGGGTCCGGATACCCCCGGAAACTTACCGGCGACCGTATCAGTTTATACTCAAAGATCGTCGCTGTGGCCTGTTCATGGGAAGCCCTGTCCGCAGTCCGGCCCTATAAGGAAGCCAAGGATGGATTTTCAGGTATGCTGGAACTCCTCAAAAATGAGGGGAAACAGTACGACAATACGGTTATCCGGGCACTGATATGCTCCCTTTCCATCTATCCCATCGGACTCTATGTGCTCCTTTCCAATGGGAAAAAAGCCCAAGTGGTGGACGTAAACCCGGAAAACCCCCGTTTCCCCATCGTGCAGCTCCTGGAGGAATTTACTCCGGGCGGCCAAAAAAAGATCCTGGTGACCTCTGAGGATGGGGATGGGGTATTCATCGTCAGTTCCCTCACCCCGGAAGAGGCAGGGGTTTAATATGGGGGACCCCGGAGGTATCCCGGCCCTGACAGGGCCGGTTTTGGTAAGCTCTGCGCACATCCTGATCATTCTCGGTATCATTCTGGCAGGGGGGTTTTTCGTCCTCTTTGACCATGCCCTTGCATCTTCCCGCAAGGGGCGGCTGCGGACTTTAGCGGAACATCCGGCAAGGGCGAAAAAATATTCGCCAGCCCTGGAAGCGGCGGAGGATCCCCGGCTGTACTTTTCCATAAGCCGGATATGGGTAATCTTCCTGCGAATTTTTGCCGGAGTATGGGGGGGCTTTACGCTGATCCCGCCCCGTGAGAATGGCCTGGCCGTCGCGGTCCTTATCGGATGCCTTACCTTGACGGCGATACTGCTGGGAGATTTCCTTCCCAAACTCATTGCCCTGAGCGCCCCGGAAAAGATCTGCGCCGCCTGCCTCCCCGTCATCCGATTCCTGGCCCTGCCCTGTAAGCCCCTGTTGCTGCTCTATGAAAAGTCCGGCGCCCTGGTCCGTAAACTGTTCCGCCTGGACAATGACACCGGTAAGGGCATGACCGAGGATGAACTGCGGAATGCCCTGGCGGAGGGTGAAAAGTCCGGGGTGGTGGAAAGCAAAGAACGGACCATGGTGGAGGGAGTTTTTTACCTGGGGGATCGTCCTTCCGGCGCATTTATGACCCACCGTTCTGAAATCCAGTGGCTGGACACTAACGCCGGCGCCGAAGAGATCCAGGCCATGGCCCGCGATCACGGCGCACAGGGCTGCTTCCCCGTGGCAGACGGCACCCTGGACGAGATCATTGGCGGGGCGTTTCTGGGAGACATCCTCCAGGCCCTGCCAAACGGGTTTTCGCAAGGCTTAACGCCCCTTATCAAAAAAGTACCCTTTATCCCGGAAACCATGTCCGCCCTCAAGGCATTTGAAGCCTTCAAGCGGGGCGAAACGGATTATCTTTTTGTGATGGACGAATACGGCGGTTTCGCCGGGCTTCTTTCCGTGCGGGATCTTATCGAAGAAATCGTGGGCCAGCTCTCGAAAGACGAAGCGGACGAAGATGGCATCCTCCCCCAGGGCGACGGGACCTGGCTCGCGGACGGCAGCGCCAGTATTGATGATATCGCCGCAGTTTTGGGCCAGAGCAGCCTCACCGAAGGTCATCAGGACTACCACACCTTGGCGGGCTTCATCCTCTCCCTGGCCGGTGAAATTCCCAAAACCGCCGCAAGCTTTAGCTCCGACGGCTTTAACTTCAAAATTGTTGACATGGACGGGAACCGAATCGACAAGGTGATGATATCAAAGATTAAAGAATAATCATTCGAGCCAGTTCCAAAATAGAAATTAATTAACCACGAACAACACCAAAAAGATCATTTAGTTCGTGTTTTTTGTGTGGTTCGTGGTTAAATTCTTAATTTTGGAACCGGCTCATTCCTCATCACTCAACGGCGCGACAATCTTGCCCTTATACAAGGCCTTGGGGTAGACGGTAAGCCCCAACCGCTTTTCCAGATTGGCGAGGCGGCGCATTTCGTCACCGTCGCCGATAGTGACCATGATGCCCCGCTTGCCCGCGCGGGCGGTACGGCCCGCACGGTGGATGTAGGCCCCGTCATCGGCGGGAACATCCAGGGCGATCACGTGGGTGATGCCGGGGATGTCGAGGCCGCGGGCCGCAAGATCGCTGGAAATGAGCACCGGCAGCTTCCCGGAACGAAAGCCGTCGATGGCCTCCTTCCGCTTTTTCCGGTCCATGTCACCGTAAAGCCCCGCCGCTTTAATCCCGTTGTACTGAAGCCGGGACAGGATAATCCCCGGCTGCCCTCCTCCGCCCGAAAACACCAGGGCCTTGAAGGCGCCCTTCCTGCCGCCGGGATCTGCCGCCGCAATAAAAGAACGAAGGGTGTCGATCTTCCGCCGATCCTCGCTGAACAGCGCCCAATGGCTTATCCGCTCCCGGAGTATCTCCTGCTCTTCGGTTTCCACGGTTTTGACCGCCCCGCCCAGAAGGGGGAGGAGCCGTTCCCGTGTTTTTGCAGGGAGCGTGGCGGAACAGGAGGCGGCAAGCAAATCATTTGCCTTTTCACCCCGGCCCAGCAGCGCAACAAGTTCCCCGGTTTCGCCGAAAAGATCGTCCGATGTAAGCCGGTCCCCTTCATCCAGCACCAAAAACCGCAGCCCCCGCAGCTTAAGCTTGCCCATGCGGGAAAGCATCAGGAGCCGTCCGGGGTTCCCCACCACAATTGCGGGCCGGTCTTTTTTCAAGCTGTCAATCTGACGGCTCGTATTGGCCGAACCGATGAGCAAATTCACCTTAAGGGATGTCTCTTTCAGCAGAAAGTCCGCCTCTTCCTTAATTTGGGCGCAGAGTTCATGAGTGGGGGCTGCAATGAGGACCGTCGGCCCTGATGAATCCGCCGGGGAAGCCAGCAGCCGCTGAAAAATCGGGATAAGGTAGGCAAAGGTTTTACCGGTACCGGTGGCAGAACGGAAGAGCACATTGCCCCCCCCCAGCAGCAGGGGAATCACCTGTTTCTGAATCTCCGTGGGGAAATAGATATTCCGCTCAGACAGGCGGCTGATAAAAAAAGGCTCTAAGCCCAAATCCACAAAGGAAACCTTTCCGCCGTCATTGCTCACTATTTTTTCCGGTATTCTTCGTAGAGGGCGATCATGGAATCCACAAAGCGGTCCACACTGTAGTTCCGGGAAATTTCCACCGAGCGCTTCCCCATACGCTCCCGCCCTTCCCTGTCCGCAAGCACTTCGACGGCCTTTTCCCAGAGTAACTTGTCATCGGAGACAGCCCAGCCGTTATCCCCTGACAGCACCATGTCCTCAATGCTGGTATCCGCCGCAGCCACCACGGGGAGCCCCGATGCCATGGCCTCGATAAAGGTGATGGGATGCACCTCGCTGTGGGAGGCGCTCATAAAAAGATCAGAGGCCGCATAAATCTGCTTAATCTCGTCAGGCCAATGAAGGTATCCGGTAAAAATCAGGGAGCCGCCCAGGCCAAGTTCAAAACCGTGGGTTTGCAGTTCCCGATGATCCGGGCCGTCCCCCACCAGTACCAGTTTTGCCGCCGTCCGCCGGGAGTGTATCTCCTTAAAGTTATCCAGCAGGGTGTAGATATTTTTCTCCGTGCCCAGCCGCCCCACAAAGACAATCATCTCGTCATTGGGAGCGATATTGAAACGCTTTCTGATATCCGCCGCGCCCGCCTTCACTTCATCGGAACGCTCATAGAACTGCGAAAGATCGATACCGTTGGGGACCACCCGCACGGGCCGGGGAAACTTGATCAGGTCCATAAAATTTTTAATCTTCCGGGAAGGGGCGACGATGCACTTCTGGCTACGCAAAATGTGCCGGAAATAGGCGTCCATGTTCTTCCTGAACCACAGCTCCAGCAGCCAGGGGGTGTAGTCAAGGTAATCCGGGTAGTAGGTATGAAAGGTATGTATAGAAGGAATGTTGAGCTTCCGGCCGACCCGGCGGGAAGCCAGGAGCAGGCTGAATTCAGTATGGGTATGAATGATATCCAGGTTCAGGGGCCGGGCCAGGTCCACCAACTGCTTTTCAATAAAGACCCCGATCCGGTGCTGGGGCTCCGCATGAAATTTTATCGAAGGCACCCGGATAATTCCATCCTCGGCAACCGCATTGGGATGCTGCACTGTAAACACATAAGCCCGGTGCCCGCGCTTCTCCAGTTCCTGCTTGAGGGTCCGCACAACAGTGACCACTCCGTTCACCTGGGGGGAATAACAATCACTGAAGATCCCGATGTTCATAGCAACTCCTGCTGTGTGCGGCTTTCTGATTAGCCGCACAGTTTAACCAAAGCGAAACGAAGTTTCGCATAATTCCCTGCAAACTTGAGTATAACCTATCTGGTATAAACTGTCATATATTGATAGAATACTGAAATATTGTATTAAAAATCAATATAAAATATTTATGGGAGGGTTTATGGGCAAACAGGGTTATCTTTTTTTCATATTGGGTTTTATGGTAGTTTTCTCCCTTGCCGCGCAAACTCATGTGTCGGTGCCTCTCGACAGCGGGGTGTATCTCATCCTGGAACAGGCGGAAATTCGGGGGCTCTGTAACCCGCTGCCCAGGGCAAAACCTTATTCCCGGACGGTTGTCCTCAATGCCATAAAAGAAATTCTCCAATCTGATGAAAATCAGCGTTTGGGGAAACTGAGTAAAAGTGAACGGCTTATCCTGGAAAACGTCAAAAAACAATATGGCAATAATGAAGAAAAGGGATTCGACTGGGCCCGCGGCTTCTACCGCTTTCAACACAATAAAGTGGATGAGAAATTGTATTTTTCAGCCAATTTGGGGTTGAGTGCCGAAACGTTTTTTTCAGGCGGCTTCTATCCCGGCGGAGGGACAGATGCTGCATTGGCGCATACGGCCCTTGCTACTATTGATTTCATGGGAGATGCGGGAGCGCATTTTTCCTACAACATTCCCCTGTCAGGATTCATTATACGCTCCCCCCGGTCTGTGCTGGGGACATATAATACCTATCATGATGGATTTGTTTATGACCCCACTGATCCCGGCCGTAAGAATGAAGAGATTAAGACCTATAGCGAACCCCTGGCCTATTTCCCCTATACGTTCAAAAAGCCCTGGGACGGTTTTATGTGGGACATGGAAAAAGTGGATAATTCCAGTATGATAGCCTGGCCTCAAGGCTATTCTGTCGGCTATGGAATAAAACCGGAAATGGGCGGAGCCTTTCTGAGCGATCATGTTACCTACCGGTTTGGGCGCATAGACCGGGAATGGGGCGGCATGTCAAACGGTAATAGCCTTATCTTAAACAAGCAGGCCCAGCCCTTTCTGGCTCTGGAAGTAACGACGACACCCTTTAAGTGGCTTGATTTTTCAGTATTAACCGGGGTGCTTGAATATTATAACGCCAAGGGAATTAAGGACTCTGCCGCATCATTCCAAAACGCTTTTTCAATGGGAATGGTCGAGGTCAATATCAAAAACTATTTTCATGCTGGTTTTGGGAGTACCGTAGTTTGGCCAAAGCGCTTTGAATTGGGGTATCTTTTCCCCCTGTTCGATAATTTTCTCTATCAGGATAATATCGGCGATTTTGATAACATGGCCTTTTTTTTAAACCTAAAGGGGCAATATCCCGGTATAGCCAATCTTTGGGGTTCTTTCTTTTTGGATGAAATCAGCACCGATATTATTTCCGATGCTTTTACTTTGGACCGGGCCATGTTTGCCTATCAGGCAGGCGCAACCATTGCACTTCCCTTTCTTCCCTTTGGGTCTCTTTCTTTGAGCTATACCAAAATTGAACCCTACACTTATACTCACACAAAAGAAATTGTTCCCTGGTATGGGGATACGCCAATGGAATCATCCTACACCAATAACGGCAAGGGCCTGGGC
>BNUT01000030.1 GCA_025997555.1 Spirochaetia bacterium | reverse complement strand
CTGCGGTGCGGCGTACCAGAATGCCCTGCTGCATCAGGGGGTCCATGAGGCGCAGGATGGTAGGGATGTCCCTGCTGCGCAGCGCCCGGATCGATTCGTATTCATCGGCGTAGACCATGGTTCCTGAACCAAGGTTGGAAAAAAGTTCCCGTAGTATGGCGCCCTCTTCCCTGCCATCAATGATGTGGACCCGTTCCACCCCGGCTCGTGTTGCCCGCAGCGCAAGTTCGAGTTCCTGTAGGCGCCGGTCCTTCGCCCCGCTATTCGTGGCCAGTACCGCCTCAGCTTCCTGGGGGGTGAGCCTGATGATGCGGCCCTCATCCCCGATCTCAAGATTTTTCGGAAAGGAATAGGAACCGGCCTTTAAGCCGCCGTTAAGGGAAATAAAGAAGAGTTTAACTGCGCCCAGGGCGGCGGCAGCGGTGAGGGCTATTTCGTCACTGGGAACATTGTAGGGTTTCCCGGCGGGACTGTAGCCGATGCAGGGAAGGATGGGCACCATCCCCTGGCTCAGGGCCCTGTTGAGGGAATCCGCAAGTATCTTGTCCACCGCACCGGTGTTTTCCATGTCCCGGCCGTTTACCACCCCAAGCCCCCGGCTGCGGACAAAGTTGCCGATTACCGCATCTACCCGGCTGCCCGCAAGGCCCGTCATGAACCGGGCCGCCACATGGAAGGCCGCCATCTCCACAAAGGGAATCGCCCGGGCGGTGGTAATTCGGGTGGAGCTATGGGAAGCGTATTCCGACACGATACCGTAATCCGCAAGCACCGAATCGATCCATTCCTTCGCGCCGGGCACAATCACCACCCGGAACCCCGTTTGTGCGAGCAAGGCCAGGTCCTTCGCCAAAAAGGGGAAAAGCGGGTCCTCAGTGACCGGAAAGTCGATTTTGAACACCATGGTGGATCCCTCAAAACGGCTCTGGTAATGAAAAGCTTCCCGGATAAGGTCAACCTGGGACAGGGAATTACTCATGGTACGATTGTAATATGGAGGAGAAGCGTAGGCAAGTATGGGATATTGCGGTATGCTACTTCGTATTATATGGAAGGTGATTTGGCTCAGCGTGAAGTAAAACTACTCATGGGGAATGAGGCCATTGCTTTGGGCGCCATCCGTGCTGGGGTCAAGGTGGTCTCCGGCTACCCCGGCACCCCCTCCACGGAGATCCTCGAAACCATCGCAAAAGAAAAAGTTCCTCATATTTATATTGAATGGTCGGTGAACGAAAAGGCCGCCCTGGAACTTGCCGCCGGGGCCGCCATGTCTGGGGCCCGCAGTCTTGTTACCATGAAACAGGTGGGCCTCAATGTTGCTTCGGACCCCTTAATGAGCCTTAACTATGTGGGCGTTAAAGGCGGCCTCGTGGTTGCCGTTGCGGATGATCCGGGCCCCATCTCTTCACAGACCGAACAGGACACCCGCCGTTTCGGCGCCTTCGCCAAACTCATGGTCTTTGATCCCGCATCCCCGGCGGAAGCTTACGCCATGATTGCCGACGCCTTTGACTGGTCTGAAAAATACGGCCGCCCGGTTATTTTCCGGCCCACCACACGGGTCTGCCACAGTTACGCCTCGGTAGAAATCCTCCCGGCTCTCCCGCAAAAGAGTATTGTCGGATTTGAAAAATCCCCACGGTGGGTGATCTTCCCCGGCCTTAGCTACCATAACCATATCCAAATTGAAAAAGATTTGATTCAGCTTGGTGATGAATTTTCTGCTTATCCCGGTAATAAACTTGGTATTACTGCGGAGAGCCCTGGTAAGTCTCCGCGCCGGGGTATCGCTACAGGCGGGGTAAGCCGCGCCTACACTCACGAAGCCTTAACAAAATTTAACAGTAATACTGCGTACAAGCTGCTTGAGGTGAGTACCGTCCCATTTCCATCAAAACTGGGGGAAAAATTTCTTGAGGGCCTTGACGAAGTCCTGGTAATAGAAGAACTGGACCCGGTCATTGAAGATGCGCTCATCCGCCTCTGCGGCCTCTGTCACCTCAAGGTAAATATCCAGGGCAAATTATCAGGGGATATGCCCAATGCCGGTGAAAACACCGTTGCCCTTATCGCGGAAAAAATACAAAATTTTTTTGGTATCGCCTCTCCCATTATTTCCGATTCATTACCAATAACTAATTTACCGGAATTGCCGGTTCGCCCTCCGGTACTCTGCGCCGGTTGTCCCCACCGGGGATCTTTTTTCGCCGTCAAGGAAGCGGTGCGAAAAAACAGCACCAACAGGAAAACCGTGTTTTCCGGCGATATCGGCTGTTATACTTTAGGAAACGCCCTGCCCCTTAACATGGTGGACACCTGCCTTTGCATGGGCGCGGGGATCACCGTAGCGCAGGGCATCAACCGGGCGGAACCGGACACCCTTAACTTCGCTTTTATCGGCGACTCAACTTTTTTCCACACCGGTATTCCCGGTATTGTCAATGCCGTGTACAACAAAGCGGATATCATCGTGGTGATCCTCGACAACTACACCACCGCCATGACCGGCAGCCAGCCCCATCCCGGCACCGGTAAATCCGTCACGGGATCCCCCGCAGAAAAGATCAGTATATACGATGTGGTCAGCGCCCTGGGGATAAAAGATATTGTCCGGGCAAATCCCTTTGACAGTAAAGCTGCAGAGGATGCGGTTACCCGGATGCTGGACAAGAAGGGTGTGCGGGTAATTCTGTTTGAGGGTCCCTGTATCGCCGTGCAGGCCGGATCCGGTAAGTGCAGTATTACTGCGGAGCAATGTACCGGCTGCCAGATATGCGTTAAAAAACTTGGATGTCCTGCTATTTCTGTTGTACCAGCAGAAAAGCCGAAACTGCGGGCGCTTATTGATCCGGTGCTCTGTACCGGCTGCGGTATTTGCAGGCCGGTCTGTCCCGCAGGGGCCATTGGCGGTGCACAATGATACTGAACTGTCTTATCACCGGAGTGGGCGGCCAGGGGACGGTGCTCATGTCCCGGCTCATCGGTGGAGCGGCAATCAAAACGGGCCTCGAAGTCCGGGGCACGGAGACCATCGGCATGGCACAGCGGGGGGGCAGTGTGGTGAGCCACTTGCGGATCGGTGATGGCGGTATCTATTCCCCCCTGATCGCCCCTGCCGAGGCGGACATCATTATCGCCTTTGAGAGCGCAGAGGCGGTGCGGGTGCTTCCCTTCCTTGCTCCGTCCGGCAGCATGATCGTCCTCAACCGGGCCATTCCGCCGGTGACCAGTGCCCTGAGCGGAAAAAAGTACGATCCCGCAGAGATGATCGCATATCTTAAAAATATTGTTGCGGTACCCGGCCGGCTCACGGTGATTGACGGTGAGGAATTAATTACAGGCTGTGGAAATCCCAGGGCGCTTAATGTGGCGCTTCTGGGAGCAGCCATTGCGAAGGGGGTTTTCCCTTTTAATGCGGATGATATTGCTGCGGTTATAAAAGAACGGATTGCGCCGAAGTTTGTGGAGATGAACCTGAAGGCTTTGGAGATAGGGAAGACACTGCTTGAATGAGATGGTAGGCAGAATGTCGAGTTTCTAAATTTAAAAGAAAAAACCGCAGAGAATTCAAAGATTTTAATCAACAACCAAAGAACCCGCTTGTGCCGGGGAGGCAAGCACTAAACTTGACCCGCAATTTAAGATATAATTAAACTAACCACAGGACACGAAG
Source organism: Spirochaetia bacterium (assembly GCA_025997555.1). GTDB lineage: Bacteria > Spirochaetota > Spirochaetia > Treponematales > Breznakiellaceae > BNUT01. Next base: position 15,852 of record BNUT01000030.1, on the reverse strand, counting down.
GAACACAAAGGGGAACCCATAAATTCCTGTAAAAAGCCCCTTGGCCCAGTATCCACCGCAGAACAGATTGAAAAAAAATTATCCCTTAAAACAAAAACTACTGCCAGTCACAAGCACGGCAACAAGCGGGCATCATCCCCGGTGTGACAGAAGGACTCGAAGGAAGAAAAAAATCTAAAATTTCAATCCTCCCTTTGTGTCCTTCGTGGTTAAATTCTTCTTCCCCCTTTAGATATTCTAGTTGATGGCCGATGGTGTAATGGAGTATAATATGGTAAGTCACACCGGCGTAGCCGGTGGTTTACGTTATCCAATCATTTTAGGTGGAAAACCCCTTAACTCAAGTAAATCCAGAAAATCATTATCTTTGGTTATTATTGTGTATCCATTATGCATAATTCCATATATCTATATCTTCTGCCGGTACTGCAAGTCCTATTAAATCCACATGGGCACAATCCCCAAATACCGGCTTCAAAATATTTACCAGTTTTCATGAAATATCTGCGTCAAATAATATTTTTATACAATTCTTATGCTAAAGCTATTACCCGTACAATTTCTTCACGCCGTGCGGCAAAAACCAGAGCCGCTTGAATATGTACCCCCTTTTAATAGGGGATAATCCTCAATTATTTCAGAAACAGGTATACCATTGCAGAATATCCCCAACCGTTATTCTTGTGCCTTTAATGCAGGGCTTTCCAAAACGAATTCCCTGATCTATTACAATATAATTTGATAATTCTTCATTTCCCATGTTTATATTATATCGTCATCTTTTTAGTTTGTCAATATCTCGCCTTGCCTCACGCAGGGCGAGCGTATTATCCGACGGAGGGATTCTCACCAAAACTTGAGTTAAAAAGCACCCGCTCAAGGTAGTCATTATCCCAACCCATTTCCGCTTCGCCCTCCCGTACCGCTCGATCGGACTTTAGTCCGCGTCCTCCCAGCCTTTCGCGGAGCTTATCACCGCCAATATCGTGACTATTATCACTTCCTCAAGCGGGTACTTCCCCAGCTTGTTCCGGTTTGTCCGCAGATCTTTTACCTCAGAAAAATAGTCTATTATCGGCTTCCGTGCTGCCTTGGGGTCCATGATTCCTCTCCCGGAAAATCGCTCTTGCTCCGATTATACCTGGCTGGGAACAGAGGATAATACGTTCGCCCTGAACCGTGACTATGCAAATCCCCCCGTTTTTTGCTAAACTTCAATATGGAAGCCTCAATAAAAACTCGTACCATTTTTCGCAATATTTCCCCCATCGATCACCGGTATTCAATCTCCGAAGAAGCCCTCTTTGATTCCCTGACGCCCTGGATCTCCGAGGAAGCCTCGGTGGCAGCCTGCGTCAAGGCGGAGATTGCCCTGATGATCGCCCACCTTACGGTCCGGGGCACGTTGACACCGCCCCTTAAACAGGAGCTTGAAAAGGCCGCCGTAGCGGTAGATCCGGCGGAGGTCTACGCCGAGGAAGAAAAGACCCGCCACAATATCCGGGCCCTGGTGAATGTAATCAAGCGGAAGGTCCCCGTGGAAACCGCCCCCTTGGTGCATTTGGGTGCAACCAGTGTGGACATCCTGGACACCAGCCTTTCGTATCGTATCCGGGGCGTGACCCGTGAGGTGGTTCTACCGCATCTGAAAAAACTGGAAATCCTCCTCTGCGACTTTGCCGAAAAAGAAGCGGTCACCCCGCAGGTGGGCCGTACCCACGGTCAGCATGCGGTGCCCATCACCGTGGGCTTTGCCATTGCCGAATACGTTTCCCGGCTGGGAAAATCGATTCTGGAAATTGAGCGCCTTGCGGAACAGCTCAAGGGAAAACTCGCCGGGGCAGTGGGGGCCTACAACGCCGCCAGCATGATCGTCAAGGACCCGGAAGAACTGGAGCGGCTCTACCTTGCCGAATTGGGCCTTGAGCCATCGGAGCATTCCACCCAGCTCGTGGAGCCCGAATATCTACTGCGGCTGCTGCTGGAATTCAACGTTGCCTTCGGGATCATCGCCAACCTCGCCGACGACCTCCGCAATTTACAGCGCAGCGAAATCGGGGAACTGCGGGAAGGCTTCGCGGCGGATCAGGTGGGCTCCTCCACCATGCCCCAAAAGCGGAACCCCTGGAATTCGGAACACGTCAAAAGCCTCTGGAAAGCCTTCATGCCCCGGGTGACGACTTTCTTCATGGACCAGATAAGCGAACACCAGCGGGACCTTTCCAATTCCGCAAGCCAGCGTTTCATCGCCGACTACGTTGCAGGTTTCTGCCTCGCAATAAGCCGCATGTCAGGGGTCATCGAAGGGCTCGGCGCGGACCGTGACAGGCTGATGAAAAATCTGCGGGGTGACGCATCCGGCGGTATCAGCGGCGGCGTCCTCGCGGAGCCCGCATATATACTGTTAGCGGAAAGCGGTGTTTCCGATGCCCATGAGGTAATCAGAAAAATTACGTTGAAAGCCGAAAAAGAAAATCTCAGTTTTGCTGCGGCCCTTTCCGCCGACACCGAAGTCCTTGCCCGCATCGGAAAAAAGATGGCGGAATTGGGGCTTGTTAGTAATACTGCGGATGCACTTTCATGGTTTGAAAAACCTGAACAGTACAACGGACTTGCGGCGAAGAAGGCGAAGGCCCTTGCCGTCAAGTATAGAAAATTAATGGAGGGCTAATAGATGTTTACCGAAGCTTTATCTTACGATGATGTACTTTTACTGCCCGGTTACTCGGACATCCTCCCCAAGGAGTGCGATGTTAAAACAATGCTCTGCACCGGGGTGTACCTGAATGTGCCGGTTATTTCGGCGGCCATGGATACGGTTACCGAGGAAAAGCTCGCCATCGCCATCGCATTGGAGGGCGGCGCGGGGGTTATTCACCGGAACCTGAGCCCCGAGGAGCAGGCCCGGCAGGCGGGGAATGTGAAGCGCTATCTCAACTGGGTTATTGATTCCCCGATCACCGTGACCGATGACGCACTGGTAAAAGACGTGAAGGCCCTGCGGGATCGCTACAATTTTTCCGGGATGCCCGTACTGAACAAGGAAGGAATCCTGGTGGGGATCATCACCAGCCGGGATCTGAAATTCTGTCAGGATGACAGTATTGCTGTGCGGGACGTGATGACCAAGAATCCTGTGACCGAGCAGGGGACCCCGTCTGTTTCCAGCGCCCGTGAAAAATTCGGCAAGCACCGGATCGAGAAACTCCCCGTGGTGGACAGTAACGGCCGCCTGACGGGGCTCATCACCGTGAAGGATATGGAAAAAAACGCCAGCTTCCCCCAGGCCGCCACGGACAAACAGGGACGGCTTATCGTGGGCGCGGCGGTTTCTCCCCAGGATTATCTCAAGCGTATGCCCCTTCTGCAAAATGCAAAAATAGATTTTGTGGTGCTGGATACTGCGCATGGGGACTCAAAAAATGTGATGGATGCAGTGCGGGGGATCAAGTCGAAATTCAATGTTCCTGTTATCGGCGGGAACGTTGCTTCAAAAGAGGGAACCCGCAGGCTCATCGAAGCCGGGGCCGATGCGGTCAAGGTGGGGATTGGGCCGGGATCGATCTGTACCACCCGTGTTGTGGCGGGGGTCGGGGTGCCGCAGTTTACTGCGGTGTGGGACTGTGCCGAAGAAGCCGCTAGGTCGGGTATCCCTATCATCGCCGATGGGGGGATCAAGTTCTCCGGGGATGTCACCAAAGCTATCGGCGCGGGGGCCGGTGTGGTGATGATTGGAAATTTGTTCGCAGGGCTCAAGGAAGCGCCGGGGCACGAGGTCATCTTTGACGGCAGGATTTACAAGACTTACCGGGGCATGGGGAGCATGGGCGCCATCGCCGACGGCAGCGGGGACCGTTACCAAATGTCCAAGGACGAAACACCGGTGCCCGAAGGCATCGAGGGCCGGGTGCCCTACAAGGGAGAACTCCGGGAATACCTCCACCAGCTGGTATCGGGGCTCCGAAAGGGGATGGGCTATTGCGGCTGCAAAACCATTGACGAGTTGAAGAAGTACCGGAATTTCTGTAAGATAACCGCAGCGGGCCTTAAGGAAAGTCATGCCCATGATGTGACCATAACCCAGGAGGCGCCCAACTATTCCAGGTCCTAAGCAAAGGCAGGTATCGGATGAAGGTAGTCGTGATCGGTGCCCAGTGGGGTGATGAGGGGAAGGGGAAGATTGTTGATTATCTGGCGAATGAGGCCCAGATAATCGTCCGCTATGCCGGGGGTGCCAACGCGGGACACACCATCGTTATCGGCGGCGAACAGTACGCCCTGCATCTGATCCCTTCAGGGGTCTTTTATTCCGACAAGATCGTGATCCTGGGAGCCGGCATGGTGATCGACCCTGTGGCCCTGTTTAAAGAAATCGCCATGCTGAATGAGCGGGGGATCGATACGGATGGCCGGGTCTTTATTTCCGACCGGGCCCACATCGTGCTGCCCCGGTACATCCAGATTGACAAGGACCGGGACGCCGCCCGGAAGAAGCCCATCGGAACCACGGGCCGGGGCATCGGGATCACCTATTCGATGAAAAGCGACCGGGACGGCATCCGTATCGCGGACCTGTCCTGGAAGGAAAAACTCGCCGAACTTGACAAGGGCGATCGGGATTTCCTTGAACCCTATATTGAAAAACTGCAGGCAATGTCTATCGACCTTTCTTCTTATTTAATGCACCGTAAAAACTATCAGGTTCTTTTTGAAGGCGCCCAGGGGACACTCCTCGATCTGGACCTCGGTACTTATCCCTATGTTTCAAGCGGCATGTCCTGCGCCGCCGGAGCCGCTGTCGGTGGCTGTATCGGCCCCCGTGCCATCGACAAAGTTTTGGGGGTGTTCAAAGCCTATTCCACCCGTGTGGGAAACGGCCCCCTGCCCAGCGAATTCGACCCCAATTCCGAGGACGAGATCTGCCGATTTGTGCGGGACACGGGCCGGGAATATGGGGTCACCACCGGGCGGCCCCGGCGCTGCGGCTACCTGGACCTCGTTTCCCTCCGCTACGCCTGCCTGACCAACTCCATTGATTCATTGGTGATGACCCACCTGGACGTTTACGACACCCTGGCGGATATCAAGGCCTGCACCGCCTACCGCATCGGCGGTAGGATCGTGGAAAATTTTCCCGCCTCTATCGAAGACCTCAACAACGCCGAGCCGGTACTGCGCTCCTTCCCCGGATGGAAAAAATCTTTGGCCAATGCCCTCACCTACGAAGAATTTCCCGTGGAGGCCATGGAGTACATTGAGTTCATCGAGCGGTTCTGCGAAACCCCCATCGACATTGTTTCCGTGGGCTACGACCGTAAGGCCACCATTATTCGCAAAAGCCCTTGGACGAAGTAAATGGATAAAATAATCGTCCTGGATTTCGGCAGCCAGACCACCCAGCTCATCGGCCGCCGCATCCGGGACATGGGTGTCTACTCCGAAGTCATCCCCGGCGATACCCCCCTCACCGATGAAATCCTCAACAGTAATGGTAAGGGTCCCGATAAAGTTCGCGGCATCATCCTTTCCGGTTCCCCCGAATCGGTCTACACAAAAGAAGGGGCCGTCCCGGATCAAAAGATATACACCCTCGGCCTCCCCCTGCTGGGGATATGTTACGGCCTCCAGCGCATGAACTACGATCAAAGCGGCAAGGTGGAGCCATTGTCGAAACGAGAATATGGCAGGATTGGCGTCAAGATTAATAGCAAAAATAGTATTACTAATATTATTACGAACAGTGATGTTAAAAACAGTAATACTGTGAATAGTGATTTAGTTGCACGATTCCTTGCCGGTTTTGCCCCTTCCTTCACCGCCTGGATGAGCCACGGCGACACCCTTACGACACTTGCGGACGGCTTCCGCGAATACGGGATCAGCGACACCGGCTACCCCGCAGTGGTGATCCACGATACCAAGCCCTGGTTCGGCCTTCAGTTTCACCCGGAAGTAACCCACTGCGAAGGCGGGGATGAAATACTCAAAGCCTTTGTGTTCGGTGTCTGCGGCGCTACCGCCGGGTGGACCATGGAGCAGTATGTGGAGGAGGTCCGCGCATCCCTCGCAAAGCGGGTGGGAAACAACCCGGTACTGCTCCTCATTTCCGGCGGGGTCGATTCCACCGTTGCCGGGGCGCTCCTCTTAAAAACACTGAAAAGCGATCAGGTACATTTAATGTACATGGACACCGGGCTGATGCGGAAGGACGAAACCAAAACCGTAAAGACCACACTGGAAAAACTTGGTGCCAGGCACCTTCACATCATTTATTGTGAAGAAGAATTTCTTGGGGCGCTTAAGGGCCTTGAGGAGCCGGAGGCAAAACGCAGGGCCATCGGCGATCTTTTCATCACCATACAGGAACGGGAAGTGGCCCGCCTCGGCCTTCCCGATTCTTACTTCCTTGCACAGGGGACACTCTACACAGACTTGATCGAAAGCGGCAAGGGGGTTGGTAAAAAAGCGCATCTCATCAAAAGCCATCACAACGTGGGGAGCCCATTAGTCGATGCCAAACGCAAACTGGGCCGCATCATCGAACCATTGGACAAACTCTACAAGGATGAAGTGCGCCGCCTGGGCCGCATCATCGGTGTGGATGAAGAAGTGGTCTGCCGCCATCCTTTCCCCGGTCCCGGCCTCGCGGTCCGCATCCTTGGCGAAGTGACAAAAGAAAAATGCGACATCCTCCGTGACGCCGATGCCCTTTATATAGAAGAACTAAAGCGACGCGGCTTCTACGATGAAATCTGGCAGGCCTTCGCGGTGCTCCTCCCCATCCGCTCCGTGGGAGTCGCCGGGGATGTCCGCAAGTACGGCTGGGTTCTCGCCCTCCGGGCTATCACCAGCGCAGACGGTATGACCGCCGATGTATACCCCTTCCCCACAAAGGATCTTTTGGAAATATCTACCCTGATCACTAATACGGTAAAAGATATAGGACGAGTAACCTACGATATTTCAAGCAAGCCGCCGGCTACAATCGAATGGGAGTAATAAAATGAACAATAACCTGAAAGAAATCATCAGAATCGGCATTTTTTATGACGGATACTACTTTTACAAAGTAAGTAATTATTACAAATATGAGCATGAAAAGAAAGCCCGTATCAGTATTAACGGACTTCACAATTTCATCCGTCATGAAATCGTAAGAAACACCGGATTAAACGACATACGGCTCTGCCAAATAATCGACGCCCATTACTTCAAGGGCCGTTCATCGGCCAGGGAATTGGGGGAAAAGGTCCAAAGCGAACGGGTATTTGAAGATATCCTTATGCGTGAAAATATCGTAACCCATTATCTGCCACTCAAGTACAACAATGAAAACAACTCCATGCAGGAAAAGGGTATCGATGTATGGCTTGCCCTGGAAGCTTATGAACTTGCCATATACAAGAAGTTTGATATCCTGGTTCTGGTTGCCGGGGACGGCGATTACGTTCCCCTGGTCCGCAAACTCAATACCCTGGGAACCCAAGTCATGCTCATCAGTTGGGATTTTTCCTACAACAATGAAAACGGCGTCACCGCCGAGACCAGAACTTCCCGCCAATTACAGGAAGAAGTTTTATACCCCGTATCAATGCACGACCGGATCGAAAAACAGCCTGACAGTGATATTATCCGGGATCTTTTTGTTACTGAACGGCCATACATCTACCAGCCGCCCCTCCTGGACCTTGAACCCATTGGACTCATCGTTGAACCCAAAGAACCGGTAATAAATGTTAAAGATCAGGAATTGGAATCGATGATAATCAGCGTGAAGGATGGTTTTGGTTTTATAAAAGATGAAACCGTAAATAATGTTTTCTTTCATTACAGCACCCTTACCAACAGGGACTTTGATGAACTTGAGCCGGGTATGAGGGTAAAATACCTCCGGGAAGAAGATGCGGAGCGTACCAAGCGGGACGAGGCGCCCCGTTACCGCGCCATTAAAGTCACCATAGTAGATTAATAACCATGAAGCCTCTTTTTGTAATTGTAATAATATCATTTTTGGCCGGCTGTTCATCGGTTAATGCGGTGCGGGATGATCAGGAATCGGGGATTGAAAATTTTCAGTTAAAGTATCCGGTGATATTGGTACATGGATTGGTTGGCCATAACAAAGAAGAAGATGCTGATAATTGGGGCAGAATTCCCGAGGTGTTGAGAAGGCAGGGGGTGGACCTGTACTTTGGCAATACCGAAGGAATGGGCACCTATGAATCCAATGCGGCAATATTAAAAAACAGGATAGAGGAAGTACTTCTGAAAACGAACAAGGAAAAGGTAAACATCATCAGCCATTCCAAGGGAGGCCTTGATTCGCGTTACCTTATCTGGAGATATGATTTTGGAGACAAGGTGGCGAGTGTAACGATGATATCAACGCCCCATCACGGTTGGGAATTCGCTGATTTTCTTTATAAGGAAAGCATTGCCCACCCGGGACTTGGCAAAAGTACATTGAAAAGATACAGCAGATTATACGGAAAGAAAGAACAGGATGTATACGATGTGATCTACCAACTGACAACCGAAAGTATGAGGGGATTTAACGTCATTGTTCAGCCTGATGAAAAAGTTTTCTATCAGACTTATTATTCGACAATGAAGAATGCCTTTGATGATTTCAAGTATTCTTATGCTTTTTCATATATAAAAAATATAAGCGGGAAAAATGACGGCCTTGTAAGTGAAAAATCCGTTCAGTGGGGGACCGATTGTTTTGAAATCGAAGGTGGAATATCACATAATGAAATTGTCGATGTGAAGAAAAGAAAAATATCCGGCGTCGATATCCCTCTGATTTATATAAATATTGTAAAAAAATTAAGTGAAAAAGGTTTTTAGAAAAGAAGGTTTTACTAAAACAGTTTCATCTGTGGGTCCTTCTTTACGGGAGGACGGTCTTGCAGCAGGGGAATGATTTTTTCCAGTTTCTCCAGAAACCTGCTGGGGCCGCTTGATAAAATTCTACCCCGAAAATTCCGGGACCGCACCCAGGAAAGATTCAGCCCCTTCCTTGCCCGTGTCATGGCCACGTAGAGGATACGCCGTTCTTCTTCAATGCGGTCATTGGTAACGGACTCATCGTAGATGGTGAAGGGAAGTATTCCTTCCTCAAGCCCTGCAACAAAAACGTGATCAAATTCCAGGCCCTTGGAAGCATGGATGGTCATAACCCTGACCCCGCTCCTGTTTATCGCGGGCAACCCCTCGGCGCCGCTATAGGACAGGGCGTCAATAAGGGCGGGGATATTCTCAAACATTTCCGCAAGACCGATGAGCCGTTTTACCGGTTCCGGCATTTCTTTCTTTTTATCCGGTAATTCCCAGGCATTTTTTATTTCGGTCATTGGCGAAGAAGAAAAATTCTGTTTTTCACGCAGTAAATCTATCAGGGACTTTACCGGTTCATCTTCCCACCAGGGCTCTTCTCCGGTAAGGTCAAAGGGGATGCCGTGATCTTTTAACGCCTTGATGATGGGTTCCGCCAGGGCGCCGACGCGGATCAGAATTGCACAATCTTCAGGCGCGGCGGTCCCGCCGCTATCCATACTACTGGCGCCGTTCCCCGCAGCATTACTGTCAAGGGCAAAAAAGGAGGTCCCGCCGACAAGGGCGGCGATACGGCGGGCGATACCTTCGGCTTCGGATTTTTCCGTGGGATATTCTGAACGGAAAAGATTCACCGGTTTTGCTTCTCCCCGCAGGCTGGTTCCCGTAAGCCGCCCCGCAGCATTGATAATGGGGGCGGCGCAACGGAAACTGCGGGTAAGTTCAAAGCGCCGGGCATCGGGATAATCCTGTTGGAACCGGTCGATGAACCGCTTGTCCGAACCACGGAAACCATAAATGGCCTGATTGGGATCGCCGATAACCCAGAGAGCCGGAGATTCTGCCGCATCAGGCTCAGCGCTTCCCGGCACAAACAGCCGAATCAGAGCATACTGTACAAAATTGATATCCTGGTATTCGTCCACAAAAATGAAACGGAACCGTTCCCGGTAAGCTCTAAGAATTTCATCACGGCTTGCCAGGAGCCGCACCGTACCCGAAAGAAGATCGTCAAAGTCCAGCATACCCGATTCACGGAGACGGTTCCGGTATTGCCCGTAGAGGATTTCCATTCCGGGATCGATTTTTTTCAGGCCCGTCTCTTCTGCAAGAGATGACAGAAAACCTGCGGCTCCGCTGAAATTCGGTACAGTCTCTCCCGGCAGAAGAAGAAACCGTTTCCGCTCTTCAATATATTTTCCCAGGCCCTGGGGCCTTATTTTTTTTGCGATGCCTTTATTTTCCACAGAGCATAGTTCCCGGAGGATCTGATCCCTCTCTGTTTCGCCGATAATTTTAAAATCATCCGGAATTCCGGCATTTGATTTTTGTTCCCGTAAAATTGAACAGCATAATGAGTGAAAGGTTGCGGTAGTTGGAACAGTAGTACTGTTCTGCATCGCCACATCTCTCCCGGAGATCCGGTCCCGCAGTTCCGTTGCGGCCTTCACGGTAAAACTTAAGGCAAGGATGGACGATGGTGCAGTTCCACTGTTGATGAGGTTACTGATTCTGGAAGCGAGGAGGGCGGTCTTGCCGGTACCGGGACCCGCGATGATAATAGTTCTGCGGCCCTCATGGGACAGCGCCTTTTCCTGATCCGGGTCGGGAACAAAAGTTGTTGGGTTGTGAACATCTACCGATTCCTCCTGCGGTTTTCTGCTTTGCTTTTTTTGAACCGGCTTCTCTTTTTGAGCGCCAGGGGGAATCTGCTTGAAAAGTTCTTTACTGGCTACGGGTATATTTTCAAAGAGCGCCCCTTCATTTTTATCCGTAGGCGCTTTACCGACGGGGAAGACCCGGATTACCCCGTATTCCCCGTCATAGCCGGGGCTGATGGTCACTTTCCCTGAACGCATTCTGCCGATGGCCTCTGCAAGGAGTTCGCCGGAAATAACCGGGATTTTTAGTTTTTCTATTTCACCGGCGCTCATGTTTATGAGGATTGAGAATTCGCTTCCCGCTTTTTCAATAAGATTACCGTAGGCGGCATCAACTTTTTTTGAGGCCGATCCGGTTCCTAGTAGTTCCCCCAAAATTTCCCGCAGGGGAATAAGTGAATGGTAGGGCCGCTTATTGGTTTCGGCGTATTCGGCGGGACACAATTCTGTTTCATTTACCGGCCTGTCCGCCAATTCCAGGACCCGGCCCATGACGCCGCGGGTAAGGGGCTTGCCGCAGACCGGACAGAGGCCGTTGGAACTTGCCGCTGTTTCTTCGGGGCTGAGAAATACGCCGCATTTGCGGTGACCATCATAATGATATTTTCCCTCCTGTGGAAAAAATTCAATAGTAGAAAGAATACCTGTTTTCAGGGCTGCCTTGAATGATGGATAGGAAATGTCCATTTCAAAAAGCGTTGCCTCCCGGCCAAGCTTTTCCGGGGAGTGGGCATCTGAATTGGAAATGACGGAAAAACGATCCAGACCGGAGACCGCCCAATTCATCGGCGGATTGGAGGAGAGGCCGGTCTCAATTGCGGGAATGAAGGAGCTGAGATCACGATAACATTCCTCGATAGAATCAAAACCCGACTTGGCCCCCAATGCGGAAAACCAGGGGGTCCAGATATGGGCGGGGATAAGGATCGAGCGTTCATCGGCTTCAAGGAGCAGGGAAAGGAGATCATGGGAATCTATGCCAAGGATGGGCCTGCCATCGGAAGTGATATTACCTACCCGTTCAAGGGCCGTCTGAAAAGCGGCGGCGGCCCGGAAATCCGGCAGGATGATAACATGATGTACCTTGCGTGTCTTGTCTCCCCGTTTGTAGATCGTACTGATTTCACCGGTCAGGATGAAACGAGGAATGCCATCCGCCTCACGCAGTAATGCTGTTGTCCCCGGCTTGGGAATTGCCTCTGTCAATGCGGGGCCGGCGTCAAAGTTACTGCGGATTTTTTCTTTTAGTGTGTAGAAACCTTCTTCGGCATCATCAAGATTTTCCCTTAGTTCACTAAGCCAACGGGGATGGGTGCAGTCACCGGTTCCCACAAGGTCTATGCCCTTGATCCGGGCCCAGCGATCCAGATACGGCGGGGTGAGCTTGGGGCTGGTTGCCCGCGAGTAACGGGAATGGATGTGAAGGTCGGCAATGATACGCATTACATATATGCAAGGCCCAGAACGAGCCCTGTCTGCGCGAGGATGTAGGTAAACATTACCAGGATATTCCCGTATTTGGGAATTTTTTGAAAGGTAAAGTAGGCCAGTAATGAATCTGACGCCATAAAACAAAGGCTCCCGCCAAAAACGGCCGCTCCGATAATGCCCCCTTGATTGAGCAAAAATTGAAGAGCGCAGATAACCATTGATTCAAGAATAACGGAATAGGCTATAACCGGAATCATCATTGCCTTATCGGGGTGAACTATTTTTAAGAAGATGATACCCACCGGAATCGCCGCAATGCAGGAAATCACCAGAGCCGTGAAATGGACTGTGGGGGTAAACATCAACAGGGAAAGGATGTAACAAATATGTCCCAGCAAGAAACATCCCAGCCCCAATTGGAAGAATGTTTTGTTGTTGATTTTGATAAGCAAAATATCGCCGCCCCAGCCGAAGGCCATCGCCAGGATAATGGTGAGTCTTAGTGATTCTGCGGACAATAGATACACCACAAGCAACAGGGGGAGGAGACACGCCTTTGTCACATTTTGTAACCGGGGCCGACCAAAGCAAAGGGAAATAAGATGGGTAAGGGCGATTGCGGCAAACAGCAGGGCAAACAGTATTTTCATCAGGAATCACACTTCGGCAGCAGCCATTTCAAAAATTTCTGCACCCATTCGTCCCAGAATTCCCAGGTGTGTGCGCCGGGGACTTCATGGAAGGTATAATCGAATTGGGGATGGCTTTTGAACCATGCTTCGGTCTTTTTCGCATTATCGTAGAGGAAGTCCTCCGTACCGATACTGTGGAAAATCCGCGGCAAAGTTTTACCTGCGGCGATGGCGGCCTCAGCCTTGGCAAAGCAATCGTATTCGGGATTGCCCAAAAGTTTTGTCCGGTCTTCCACGCCGTAAACCGCAAGGTCCCGTGAAGCCTTGCCGGATTTCCGCTGGACTCCGGCACGGGGCGCGGCGGATGTGTCACGGATGTTGAGGTTCCCCGCAGAAAAGCAACCGATGGCGGAAAACACATCGGGCCGACTTAAGCCCAGGGACAGGGCGCCTGCGCCTCCCATACTCAAACCTGCAACGTAGTTATCCTCACGTTTATTTGAGAGGGGAAAGAAATCCTGCATGATCTGCGGCAGTTCACCGGTAAAAAAGTCCGCGTATTTTGGACCGTGGGCCATGTTGACATAGCCGCTTAAATGGGCCGCAGGCATCACCACCGCGATACCCAGGTGCGACACGTAACGTTCAATAGAAGTTCTGCGTAGCCAGATCGTATGATCGTCGCTTGCGCCGTGAAGCAGCCAGAGCACCGGATACCGATCCTGCTTGCTACTACCCTTCACCCCGATGCCGGAACTGCTCTGAGGGATAATCACATTGGCCTGACAGTTGAGGCCCAGGGTTTGGGAAAAGAAATCCACTTCCATCAATGCCATTTACTTTGCCCCCTTTGTTGTGCTTTTCGCAGAATCACTGTTGGCGGCGATGGGCAGCCAGTTGATGATCCGCTGGATATTGCGGTCCCAGTAGCCCCACTCGTGGATGCCGGGCTCTTCATGGTAGGTCAGATCGATCCGGTCCTTAAAACGGTCCCGGAAGGCGACGTTGATCTCGTAAAGAAAGTCCTCGGTCCCGCAGGTTTGGTAAAACCGGGGCATGGGCTTGCCAGAGGCGATAAGCTCCTCAAGCTTGAAGTGAATATCACTATTGCTGCCCCGGATTTCATCCTCTTCGCCGAAAATGTTGAGCCAGTCTTCGTTCACCCTGTTGGCGCGGTATTGCCACAGCGGGTCCGTAAGCCCCGAAAGACTTGCCGCCGCAACGAAGCGTTCGGGACAGTTGATGCCCAATTTGAGCGCCCCAAAGCCCCCCATCGAAAGCCCGGCCACAAAGGTGTCCTCCCGTTTGGTGGAAAGCCGGGGGAAAAATTCCGCCACGATTTGCGGCAGTTCATTACTGAAGAATTCCCAAAAGTCGTAGCCGTACTTCATGTCCGTGTAGAAGCCCAGATCGCTTCCCGGCATGATCACCGCAAGACCCTTTTCAAGGGCGTAGCGTTCAATGGATGTGCGCCGCTGCCAGATGGTGTGATCGTCGCTCCAGCCGTGGAGCAGGTAGAGCACCGGGATATTGCCTCCCGATTCCGTTCCCCCAACGCCGATACCGCTGGCGCTCTGGGGCAGCACCACGTCAATGGTCCGCTGCATTCCTAAGGCGGCGGAATAAAAATGAGTGTGAACAAGGGCCATTTAGAACCTCCCTAAACTCATCGGTAGTATATCACGGGTTAAGGAATTTTGGATATATCTTCCCGGCACATTTCTTTAAAGGTGACCAGTTTAACATTCCGCAATTCTTCCGCAGCTTTTTTACAGGCAGTGGAAAAGGGGGCTCTGGAAAAGAGACGGAAAAATTTCTGTTCAAAATGAAAGTGTTCTGCCTTTAAGATGAGGGCTTCCAGAACATCCCTGCCCGTCTCCGCATTCTTCCATTTACATTCGCAGAACAGGGCGTGGCTCTTGCCCCGGATCGCGATGATGTCAATTTCCGACTCTTCATGCCGCAGGGGATCGTTGCCCCACCATCGGCCTGCTTTTTGAAAGAAGAAGGGCAGCCTTTCCGCGGCATTTTCCCGCCACAGGTACTGACGGCAAATATCTTCAAATATCCTGCCCATGTAGGCGGTTAATCCTTCCTCAATAAATTCCCAGGCTTTTTCGGCATTGGCCAATTGAATGATATCAATCAAACCGGGGATAAACCGGTACCAGAATTGATATAGATTATCCGTAACGATATATATTGATTTGTTGCCCCGACGCGCCGTTTCAGTAACCGGTATCTCCCGTTCAACAATGCCAAGCTGCATAAGGGTGTCAAGAAGATGGCTCACCGTACCGGTTTCAAGCCCCGTCTGGGACGCGATATCGGAAAGCCGGGTGCTACCGTAGGCGATCTCCCGGATGACCGCATTGTACCGTGCCGGTTCCCGCAGTTCCTGTTTCAACAAATTTTCCGGCTCCTCAAAGAGAAAACCCGAGGGGCTTAAAAGATGTGTCATTACCTTGTCTTTCAGCGCCGCCTTGCCGATGAAAAGATTCAGGTACATGGGGATGCCCCCTGCTATGGCATAAATAAGGGCTGCGTCAAAAGGGTTCATACCGGGAAAAAATTCCCTTGCCTCAAAAAAACTGAACGCCTCTATCCGGTATTGGGCGGTACGCCTTCCATAGAGGAGACTGAGAGATCCCAGTACCTGATTTTCCATGAATGACATTGAGGAGCCGCAGAGTATCAAAAAGAGCTTGCATTTTTCCGAACGGTGATCGATTTTTTCCTGCAATGCCGAAGATATTCCCTGCCATGCCCCTGCCAGATGGGGATATTCATCAATAACAAAGATAAACCGTTTGTTTTCCGCAATGCTGAAAAGATGATCCAGGGCGTCGTCAAAGGTCTTAAAATCCGTTGCCTTTTCCGCTCCGTATTGGGATGACTGGATGCTATTGTTCAGGAACTCCAAATTTTCGGCGGCATTGGTTTCCCGTGCGGTAAAGAACACCGCAGGTTTATCCTTGATAAATTCAGTTATGAGGGATGTTTTGCCGACTCGGCGGCGTCCGTAGAAAACCGCAAGCTCAAAGGCGCTGCCGGTATACAGTTTGTTGAGG